>JAKSLT010000006.1 GCA_024401055.1 Bacteroidaceae bacterium
CCCCCGACCCTCTGCTTGTAAGGCAGATGCTCTGAACCAGCTGCGCTAAGCGCCCTCATTTCTGATTTGCGAGTGCAAAAGTACGGCTTTCTTGTGATATGGCCAAATGTTTGGGCTATTTTTTTGTGATTTCGGCTAAAATTTGTGCCACAATGTCAGTCGAGGTGTCAAAATAGCCGGGAAAGAGTGTGTCGTCGTGTGATTTTTGCCCTTTTGCGGAGGCGTGTATTTCCGTTGCGCCTGTCTCGCGGAGTATTTGCGCGGCATTGGCGGGGGTGATGCCGCTTCCGGGCATGATGCTGATGCGGCCGTCGGCCTGTTTCACGAGGGTGCGGAGCAGGGGGATGGCCTGTTCGGCTCGGGGGGCTTGCCCGGAGGTGAGGATGCGGTGATAGCCCATACTTATGATTTCTTCCATGGCTTCGAGGGGGTGGCGGCAGCAGTCGAAGGCACGATGGAAGGTGAGGCTCATGCCTTCGGCAGCTTCGGCGAAGCGCGAGCAGGCATCGATGTCTATGTTGCCGCCGGGGGTGAGGGCGCCTACGACGACGCCTTCGGCACCGAGCTGTTTGCAAAGCCTGATGTCGAACATGATCATGTCCTGCTCTTCATCGTTGTAGAAGAAGTCGCCGCCGCGAGGGCGGATGAGGACGTGGCGCGCCATGCGCTGTCCCTGACTGTTGTAGAGGGGCTGTGAGAGGACGGCGGCCAGATAGCCCATGGAGGGTGTGAGGCCGCCTGTTTCAAGTGCAGCGCATACTTCTACGCGCTGGGCACCGCCTCGGGCTGCGGCGCGTATGCTCTCTAAGGAGCCGGTGCAAATTTCAAGTGTAGGCATTATATCAGCTGTTGGGCGGCGGGAATGTCTATCACGCCGCGTTGGAGGGCGATGAGGCCTTCGTCTTCCAGTTCGTGGAGGAGGCGGGAGACGTTGAGGCGGGTGGTGAGGAGGTGGGCGGCGAGTTCGTTCATGCCGACGATGAGGCGCTTGTGGCCGCGCATCTGGTCGGCGTGCTGCCGGAGGAAGGCGATGAAGCGCTGGCGGAGGTTCTTGGGCTCGGGCATCCAGAGACGCTGGAGGAGAAGCTGCTGGCAGGAACAGACGCAGTTGAGGTAGTTGAGGTGGAAGGCGGTGTAGGAGAAGAGGATGTCGCGCACGTCCTGCTTGCTGACGACGAGGAGCTGCACGTCGTCGCCCTCGGCGTAGATGTCCTTGGAATAGCGGTTGCGGCGGCCGAAGAGTCGCTCGGGCTGCAGCACGATGGGGGCGTTGACATATTCTTCGAGGGTGAAGCTGCCGTCGGCGGCGCGCTCCTGCATGCGTATCTGTCCCTGGATGACGAAGATGAGGGCGCGGCACTCCTCTCCTTCGCGGGCGAGGAGGGCGCCGTGGCGCGGGCGGCGGAAATCGAAGCGGGCGCGGCCGGCCATGGTGAGGGCGTCTTCGCGGGTGAGGCCCTGGAAAAGGGGCAGGGCTATGAGGCGGTGGAAGTATTCGTCGGTCATGATGATGCCCCCTCTGCACTTCGGGCGCCTCGCCCTTTATGGGGAGGCCGTGAGGCAGTAAGGAGGGAAGGAAGGTTGAGGGTTAGCGGTTGATATGCGGTGAGCCGCAGCTTCTCCATAAGGGGGAGAGGGCCGCAGGCTTATTTTATATTCGTGCTGACTTTGGTGTCGGCTCCGTCGGCATAGATGAGGTAATATTTGACGTCGGCCTTTTTGGCGAGGAACTTCTCAGCCTTTTCACGGCCCATGACCATGCATGCCGTGGCGTAGGCATCGGCTTGGGCGCATGTGGGGGCAATGACGGTGGCGGAGAGCAGGGAGTGCTGCACGGGGCGTCCGAGGCGCGGGTCTATGGTGTGGGCGTAGCGGTGGCCGAGGGAGTCGGTGCGGTAGTTGCGATAGTTGCCGCTTGTGGCCATGGCAACGTGGGAGAAAGGCAGAATCTCCTGCATCTCGCTGCGGTCGGGGGTGGGCTTGGCCACGCCTATCTGCCAGGGATGGCCGTCGGCGTTCTGGCCTTCCGCCACGATTTCGCCGCCAATCTCTATCATGAAGTTCTTCACGCCGTGGCGGCGGAGGACGTTGGCCACGCGATCCACGGCGTAGCCCTTGGCTATGGCGCCGCAGTCGAGCATGACGTGCTCACCGCGCAGATAGTGCTCGTAGCCTACGGTACGGAGGAGGGAGTCCACCTGTGCGTCAGAGGGAGGCGTGCCCTGCTTGTTGCCGAAGCCCCAGGCATTGACGAGGGGAGCCACGGTGATGTCGAAGGCGCCGTCGGTCTCCCGGCTCACGCTCATGGCGAGGGAGATGACCTCGTCGGCCAGCTTGTGGGGGGCGGGGCGCTCGCCGGCGTTGTAGCGGGAGAGCCAGCTGTCCTTGTTGAAGAGCGAGAGGGCGTCGTCCACCTCCTGCATGGCGGCCTTGAGCTCCGGGTGGAAGTCGGTGGGGCTCTGGTATGTGAAGTGGTAGGCGGTGCCGAACACGGGGCCAGAGTTCTCAATGTAGGCCGTGTTGTGGCGTCGGAGAATCCACACGGTGGCTACGACGAGGGAAAGGAAGGAGAGGAGGCGAAGAACGGATTTGGGGGACATGGCAGTGGGGGGCGTTTGGAATCGATTGGACGCGAGGTAAACGGGAAGAAACAATCAGTTGATGAAACTCCAACTTACACCGAAGCGGAGCACGCGCTCGTTGGTGGGGTAGTGGGGGGTGAGGAAATAGTTTCCGGCGCCCTTGTTGACGTGGGTGTACATCACGTAGAAGCGGGCGCGCTTCAGGAGGAAGTTGACATAGACGTTCACCCAGGGGTAGTTGCCTATCTTTACGCGCGCCGTAGGGCTCTGCGTGGCGAACTGCCCGATGGCGGGGGCGTAGTCGGGGGCGTAGTACTTTGTGAAGTAGCGGGCATCGGCGCCGAGCTCGGTGTGGAGCACGTGGGCGATGCAGAACTTCAGGAAGAGGTTGGTGTAGCCCGTGAAGAGGGGCAGGGGCAGGTGCTCCTCCGAAGAGGACTTCTGGAGTGTCAGTTCGTTTTCCCAGCGCAGGGGGCCGAGACTGAAATTCTGGAAGAGGGATACCTCCAGCGTCTGTATGTTCTCCGCGGCCTGCATCACGCGGAGGCTGTAGAGCGACGCCGAGCCCGACATGCCGACGGGCACCGTGGGAGCCTCGACGTGGGCGAAGTGCGTGTAGTTCTTGACGTTCTCGAAGTTAACTTCCACGCGCGTCTTCCACCATTTCAACTCGCCGCCGACGCGGGTGCGGAACACTTTGCCGAGGTCGTCGTCCCACCAGGCGTTACGGCCGTGGTAGTGGCGGTAATAGAACGAGGGCTGCTCGTTGCGCACGTAGCCCTTGGCCTTTATGGAGAGGGAGTCGCGGCGCAGGGGAATGTCGAACTTGGCCCAGCCTTCGGCGTTGAACTCGCCCCAGCCCTTGCCCGTGGTGCGGAGCTCGCCTATGACGTTGTAGTGGAACAGCCGGCCCTGCTTGCGCATGAGTTGGGCGCCGAGGGTGATGTGGTTCTCGTTGTAGGTGGAGCGCAGCGGGTTGTCGTCGAGCAGCACGAAATGGTCGTACTGGTGCTTGGCGAAGAGGCGCATGCCGGTCTTCACCCAGGGACGGAAGCCCTCGCGCATTTCCAGTGCCAGCGTGTTGTGGAGCGAGAAGTTGCGCGTCATCTCGTTGGTGGAGTCGCCGGGGAGATAGAAGTCGGCGAAGTAGGTGTCATCGCGGGAGGAGTCGAGGAAGCGGCGGTTGTTGTGCGTGAGCCGCATAGTGTGGATGACGGATGCTACGGGATGGAACTGCATGCGGGGCACGACGCGGATGCTGTCGCTGCCGTCGGCGGCATGCTTGTCAACATGGATGGTGTCGCGCGACACTTCCTCGTAGCCGCCCAAATGGTAGCGGTGGGTGAGGAAGAGCGTGTTGACATACATATAATTATAAGCGCGCAGGCGCACAGGCATCTCACTCATGCGGAACGAGGTGGGGAGAATCTCCGGGTGGGTGATGTAGTCGTCGCTCTCCAGACCGCCGTTCTCGGCGTTCTTGAGGTGGTTGAGGTTGTAGAGGGCGTTGAGCTCGTATCGCTCACCGATGTGACTGCCGTAGAGCGTGCCGCCGAAGTGGGCGGTGTTCTGGTTCTGATAATAGCCGCGGCCGTAGAGATAGTCGATGTGGAAGCCGAGGCCGGTCTTTTTGTTTACGTTCACGGCAAACTTCGCCGTGACGCGGTCCTCGCCGTCGGTGCGGTTGCCGCACTTGTTGTACGTCAGGTTGGTGTAAGGGCTCTTCGTGTTGGTGAAGAGCAGTTCGGAGGGGGCGAGAAGGAAGAAGTCGTATGGGCGTGAGAAGATGAAGGGGTCGCCCATCATGTAGTCATCCTGCCCGTTGTAGATGCGGCTCATGCGTGGGGCACCGAGGTTGCCCGTGGTGTTGTAGCGCATGGTGGGGCCGGCCGTGAAGACACGCTGAGGGTAGCGGTCCATGAGCGTATCCACCTGAGCGGCGGTGCGACTGCCGAAGCGTTCCTCCACGCTCCATGCGTAGATGCCGTAAGGCACGCCCTCTGTCCGCGTGCTGTCATTGCGCGTGGAGGCCGTGCGCTCACTGCGGGTGGCGCGGGTATCCTCGTTGATGTTGATGCCATTCACGGCATCAACTACGCTCTGGGCGGCAGTGCTGCCGCTCATCAACGCAAAGGTAAAGGCCAGGGTAAAGGTATGAAACTTCTTCAAGAAAGTGATGTTGTAAAGATGGTGTTATGAGTTAGCAGTCTCGTCTTCCTCTTCCTCTTCCGGGGTTTGCGGTGCGGCCTTCACATAGATTTTCTTTGTGCACGTGAATACGTAGTGCCCCACGGCACCGGCCCACGGCTGCGTGTACTCTACCTTGAGGCCGGTGGCGGTGCTGTAATTCTTCATTTCTCTGGATTCGTTGCCAGTGACGCCGTATGTGAGTTCCACCTTGACCTCGTGCCAGCCTTCTTCCAAGTTCAAAGGAGTGTTGAATTGAGCGCAGGGCAGGAGTCCGCCTCCTGCGAGAGATGTGGCGGAGGGCTTTATTTCCTTGTCGAGGAGCCAGCTCTGGCCGCTGAGATATACGTTTTGCTGTCCCGTAGCCATGTTGAGAGTGGCTTGGAAGGTTTGGCCGGCAGTGACGGTATCGTTCTGGATAGCGGCCTCTGACTCAAACACCATGTCGGCGAACTGTGGAGGATAGGATTCGTAGTCGGTGTCGCAGGAGGTGAGAGATACGGTGCTGAGGGCGGCGAGTAAGATAAATAAATACTTCTTCATTTCAATATTGTTTTTGAGTTACGATTGTCTTAAAATTCTCCTAAGTCCGTTCCGGGCGGGAGCGGAGCGAATGGGTCAGCGTTGTCAGGCATAGGGAAGTCTCCCGCGGGGGTGTTGATGTCGAAAGCGGGTGGCATATCATCTGCTGCGCCAATGCTCTTTTCGCCAGGCACGGGTATGTAGCCGTTGTCGTCGTTCTCGAAGCGCGTATATTTCCCTTTGAAGTTGAGGAGGACATCGCCGACAGCTCCGTTACGGTGCTTGGCGACGATAATCTCAGCTTTTCCTCTCAGGTCTTTTCCGTCGGGTGACTGGAGGATGCCGTAGTATTCCGGTCTGTGGATAAGGGTGACGATGTCGGCGTCTTGCTCTATGGCGCCAGACTCGCGGAGGTCGGAGAGCTGCGGGCGCTTGTCGTCGCCGTCGCGTTTGGCAGCTTCACGGCTGAGCTGTGAGAGAGCGATGATGGGGATGTTGAGCTCTTTTGCCAGGCCTTTTAGGGAACGGGAGATGATGCTGATTTCCTCTTGTCGGGAGTTGAAGGGAATACCGCTGGCGTTCATGAGCTGGAGGTAGTCGATGATGATGATTTCAACGTTCTTCTCTTTATAGAGGCGGCGGGCCTTGGTCTGCAACTCAAAGACGGAGAGTCCGGGTGTGTCGTCTATATAGAGAGGGCTGCCGAGCATACGTTTGTAGCAGGTGTCGAGCTGTTCCCATTCGTAGTTCCTCAGGTGGCCTGTGCGCAGTTGGTTGCTGTCTATCTCGCAGACGTTGGAGAGAACGCGGTTGACGAGCTGCAGCTTTGACATTTCGAGCGAGAAGATGGCCGTGGTCTTCTTCATGTCGATGGCGATGTTCTTGGCCATGCTGAGGGCAAAGGCCGTCTTGCCCATTGCGGGGCGCGCGCCAATGATGATGAGGTCGCTCTTCTGCCAGCCGTTGGTGATTTTGTCCAGTTTGGTAAAGCCGGAGGCAATGCCCGTCATGCTGTCGGAGTTTCGTGAGGCATTGGTCACGGCGTCATAGGCAGCCGTAAGGATTGTATCTATTTGCTCAATTTTATTCTTAGAGTTTTCTTGCCCGAGCTGCAGGACGTCGGCCTGTAGTCTGTTGACGAGTTCTCCGGCGTCCTGTGTGGGGTCGAAGGCATCGCGCTGGACTTCCGACGTGATGGTGATGATGCGGCGCGCCAGGGCTTTGTCTGCGATGATGCGGGCGTGAAACTCGATGTGCGCACTGCTATACATCATCTCTGACAGCTCTGTCAGATAGAATGGTCCGCCTGCTTCTTCCAGTTGTCCTGCTTCTTCCAACTGATGTGCCACGGTGAGTATGTCCACGGGCTTCTGGAGGAAGAAAAGCCGTTGTATGGCTTCATAGATGAGCTGGTGGCGATGTTCATAGAAGCATGCAGGCGTAAGTATTTCTGCTACTTTATAGTATGCTTCCTCTTCAATGAGCAATGCTCCGAGCACGGCTCGCTCCAACTCGCGGTCTTGCGGCTGGAGGTGTCCGAAGTTGTCCGTCTGTGGGGCAGCGGGCGCTGCCTTGCGGGTGTTGCGTGAGTTATTCTGTTGTGGCATCTTTCTTTCCAAATTGAGGGTCAACGTTTATGATTGAGGCAGCGATGAATGTGAGGGGTACGAGGGCGATGACGGCCACGAAGAACTGATAGTAGCCGAGCATTTCCTGCAACCAGCCGGCCACCATTCCGGGGAGCATCATGCTGAGGGCCATGAAGCCGGTGCAGAAGGCGTAGTGGGCCGTCTTGGAATGTCCTTGCGAGAAGTAGAGCATGTAGAGCATGTAGGCGGTGAAACCGAAGCCGTAGCCGAACTGCTCGATGAAGTAGGAGGTGGCCACGATGCTAATCTTATTCATGACAAGACCACCGAGCACGATGTGTTCCGGCTGGTAGTAGGCAAGGGCCACATAGAGGAGGTTGGGCACGCTCATGGCGAGCACCATGGGCCAGAGCCAGCGTTGGAAACCCTTGTGAGCAACAGCGATGCCGCCGAGTATGCCGCCCGTGATGAGCCCTATCACGCCGATAGTGCCCTGCACAAAACCGAGTTCGCTGGTGGAGAGGGCCATACCGCCCTGCTCGAGGCTGTCGAGGAGGAAGAGAGGAGTAATCTTCACGAGCAAGGCCTCCGGCAAACGGTATATGAGGAGGAAGATGAGGGCTACGACAATCTGCGGCTTCTCAAAGAAGTCGGCGAAGATTTCAAAGAAGTCGCGCATGACGTCGAGGATGCTGTGTGTCTGCTGTCCGTTGTCCGTTGTCTGTTGTCCGTTGTCCGTTGTCTGCTCTTGCTCCGGCCGCGGCAAGATGAAGCGGTGATATATGCAGAGCAACAGCAACGCGGCGGCGGCCACCATCATCGTGATACTCCAAGCCAGTCGGGGATTTTGCGTGAAGACCTCCAAATTACCGGCTCCCATGATGAGCAGGCCCTGTCCCATAATGGTGGCAATGCGATAGAACGTATTGCGAATGCCAACGTTGAGGGCTTGTTCGTGTTCGTTCAGCGCCAGCATGTAGAAGCCGTCGGCGGCAATGTCGTGGGTAGCGCTGCTAAAGGCCATGAGCCAGAAGAAGCAGAGCGACCACCTTACAAAGTCCGGTGTCTGCAACGTTAGGGCGACGCCGGCCATTGAGGCGCCCACTACAAGCTGCATGGCTACTATCCACCAGCGCTTCGTGCGGAGCATATCTACTACGGGACTCCAGAAAGGCTTGATGACCCACGGCAGGTAAAGCCAGGAGGTGTAGAGGGCAATGTCGGTGTTGTTCAGGCCGAGGCGTTTATACATCACCACGGCGATAGACATCACTATGACGTAGGGCAGGCCCTCGGTGAAGTAAAGAGTGGGCACCCAGGCCCAAGGTGATCTATTTTTATTTTCCATAATTCTGTTTGAGATGTGAGGTGGGGTAGTAGTGGGCCAAAATACTGCGGTAGTCGTGCCCTTCGGCAGCCATCACGGCAGCACCTATCTGGCAAAGACCAACGCCGTGGCCCCAGCCGTGACCGGTAAGGATGAAGTCTGTGCCTTCGCGCTGCACTTCAAAGTTGCTGCTCAATAGGTGTGTAGGGCTGAACATTTTGCGTATCTCAAGTTCCTTGCCCACGTCAACGGTGCGCTCCGTTCCTACGACGCGCAAGAGGCGGATGCGTCCGCTTTCGCCACGTTCTAACGGCAGGAGGTCGAGGATTTGTCCCAGTCCAAGGTGCAGCTTTTCTTCGGCTATACGGGAGAGTTCGTCTTGCGTGTAGCGAACTTGCCAGTCGTGGAATTGCACAGTCTCTTGGTCGTAGTCATTCAGGACCTGGCGCAGCAACTGCTTGTCGTGGGTGTCGCAGTATGGGCAACTGACGGGTTGCAGATAGCTGTAATCTTTATCCTGCCAGCAGGTGGAGAATCGCTCCGTGCGACCGCCGCAACATTTTGAGAAACGTGTGTCGCACAGTTCGCCTTCTTGGCTGTAGAGCACTTCGCCGCGTGTTTCCCTGATAGCTCGTTCCACTGTCTCGTTCACGCCGCCCACACCTTGATATCTCTGGCAGTGGTCGTCGGCGCACACATCGAAGAGCGTGTGGGCGGAGGAGTCATAGATGCGGATATGCCGGCTCACGTTATTACTTTCCGCTGCGGGACTTTCGCTTTGAGGCAACTGACGGGCGACCATCATGCGCATGGCCCAACTGCGGCTTATCACGGCGTGGGCTTTCAGAAATTCGAGGTCGGAGGTACCGCTCATCTCACTGCTGATGACGCTGTGGAGATAGTCCTCTATGCTGATGTCATTCACAGCCACTTCTTTGCCGCTCTCCTTATTTTCTAGTATGCGCAGGCGTCCGTGGAAACTTTGGTCCTGTCGGCGTTGCCAGTGGAAGTCCTTACCTATGGTCACGCCGTGAAGCGTAAAACCGCCGGCCGTCTCGTCTGCTTCTATCTTTTCAGCTTCCATTATGCCCACGCTAATCTCGGGTGTACCACACTCGGAGAGTATGCTGCGTATCTTCTCTTCGGTTAAAGCGCGGAAGTCCTCTTCGCGTGGTGTGATGATGAGCCCTGCCATGTCCAGTGCGCCGGGCGAAACGAGGCAGGTACCGTCGTGGTAGCATTGCGGGCGGTGCTGGCTGCGGGAGATAAGTCGTGCGCGGCCGTTCTGCATCAGTAGGTTGAAGTCGGCCTCTTCTCGGCCTTCGGGAATGGGGAGAGCCTTGATTTCCTCCCACACTTTTTCGCTATCGTCATACAGCTGCTGCGGCAAGGCTTCGGCCAGTCCAGCTTGCAGGTGCTTGTGGTCAGGAGCACTGGCACCGCAGCGGGCGCCGTTGTAGAATACTATGAACTCTGGCAGCGCGCGGCTTATCTCCAGCATATCGTCGAAATCCTGGCGTGAGAGGCGCTGCGGCGTGTGCTGGGTGCAGACAATGGTCAGGTGACGCTCCAATATGGGGAAAGGATTGATGAGTACTTCCCAACGCCCGTCAAGGATGCTGATGCCTTCCTGTACGGCGGGCCTGTTCTCGCGGCACAGGAAGCAAGGGCGCTTCTCCAGCGACGTCTTATCAACCTTGGCCAGCGTGCTCACGGCGCGGGCCGGGTTCCACTGCACAATGTAGGGGCCCACCTCTCGGCGTTCCACTTTCTCGGCAAGGTCGCGGATGCGTTGCGCAGCTTCGGGCCAAGCCTTCATCTGTCGCTCAAAAAGACTTTCTATGTCGCAGGGCGAAATCATTTTTTGTTGGCAGCAATGCGGGCGCGGAGTTCTATCGTTCTCAATTCGTCCTTATAGGCATTATTCTTGTTTTGCTTCTCCAGCGAGAGGGCAGCGTCGGAGTTGCCGTCCCAGCGGCGGCAGAGGTACAGCTCGTCATAGATGCGCGCAATGGGGTATTCTCGGCTGATGCGCAGACCAAGGGCATAGTCCTCGCCGTAGGAAGTGTTGGGGAAACCTATCTCTCGCAGCACGCTCGTGCGGAAAGCTCTCGGTGCACCGAGACCGTTGATGCGCAGGGCGTTGTTGGGGCCGTTTTCATCGGTCCACTCCTTGTGGTCGATGAGTCCGGGGGGCAATGTCTGCAATGAGAAGTCCACCATGCGGTAGGCTCCTATGCACATGGCTGCGCCCTTTATTTCCATCTCGTCCACGATGCGCTGCAGGGTGGCGGGGGAGGAATAGAGGTCGTCGCTGTCGAGTTGCACGGCATACTTGCCGCACTCCTCCGAACGTATGGCCTTGTCCCAGCAACCGCCGATGCCCAGGTCGCGCTCCTCGGGGATGAGGTGCACAAGGCGCGGGTTCTGGCAGGCGTTGAGTAAGTCTGTGGTGCCGTCGGTGGAATGGTTATCCACCACGATGACGTTGAACGGGAACGTGCAAATTTGCTCCAGCGCACTTTCCACGGCGTCCATGATGGTGCGCTCGCGGTTATAGACAGGGATGATGACGGAGGCGACTACCCCCTCATCTACCCCCTCCGACCTTCGGTCACCTCCCCCTTTATGGGGAGGCCATGCGGACTGCTTCTCTTCTTGCCCCGAGTATTCCTCCCCATAAAGTGGGAGGTGGCGCGCAGCGCCGGAAGGGGTAAGTGCCCCTATCGCCTCCAGATGCCTCGTGCACGCTTGTTCCATCTCTATCTGAACCTCACGGTTGCGCGGGTTGACATAGTCGAATTGCTTCTCGCCGGAGCGGCGGAGGTCGGTCTCAGTTTCCGTGTAGAGCATCTCGCGCAGATGGTGCAGTTCTCCCTGACGGCTCATCGCAAGGCGTAAGGCATAGAGGGCGGCGAACTGATAGTCGGCCTTCACCTCTTGCAACGCACCGGTGCGTACGACCCACAGCGCACCGAAGTCGAAGTCGTCGCGCAGTGCCCCCATCTGATAGTCAATGACGGGGTGGGGCGTGCCGTCGGCCTCGCGACGGTCGCTATACACCATCACGGCACCGCTTTGTTCGGCAACCTGCCTCATACGTTCCAGGCAACGGTAGCCCAGGCTCACTTCCTTGTCCGTCAGCCTCAAAGCCACATATTTCTCGCCGCTCTTTTGTGCGGCTTCCACCATGTCGTTGACCACTTGCGTGGGCGCCAGACGGCTTATATCATATACTTGCATAGTCTTTCGTTAAGTTCCTGAACGGGAAGTCCCACCACATTGTCGTAGTTGCCGCGAATGCCGCGGATGCCCACGTGGCCGAACCACTCTTGAATGCCGTAGGCGCCGGCCTTGTCCAGAGGACGGTATTTCTGCACGTACTGCCAGATGACGACGTCCGAGAGCTTGGCAAACTCCACCTCCGTCGTTACGGCAAAACTTTCTATTCCCTTGTCGGAAATGATGCACACGCCCGTCACCACTTCGTGCACACGGCCGCTCAACATGCGGAGCATGCGGCAGGCCTCGGCTTCGTCGCGCGGCTTGCCGAGCACCTCGCCGTCGAGGCACACTATGGTGTCGGCCGTGATGAGCACTTCGTCCATTCGGCGTGTCTTGACGTATGCCGCAGCCTTCTTACGGGCGATAGCCAGTGCCGTTTCCTGATGCGAGAGTCCCGAGGGGTAGCTCTCGTCAATACCTTCGATAGTCCTTACCGTGAAGGGCATTCCCAGGGCGCCGAGCAGTTCCTTGCGCCGCGGTGACTGGGAGCATAAAATGAGGTTCATGTGTGCGATGTTTTGCAAATAATGCGTGGCTTCTTTGCCAAGCGTTATAGCGAAAGTCAAGCCGCTGCGCGCAGTGCAGCGTCGCTTGGTTCGCGTTGCTTGCAATAATGTGCGGCAAAGTTACAAATAAAATTTGTAATGACCAACAAAACGGGCATTAAGCCGCAGTACCCCCTGCTAAATCTCCTGTTTTTTGTTCAACGGGGGTGTAAATTTTCATTAGTCGGCATTTAATTTTACACTAGTCGGCATTTAATTTTGCCGACGATGGGCATTATTTTGCCGAAATCGGGATTTGTTTTTGTCTTAGTTCCCTTTTAATTCCCCGCAAATTACGCTTCCGCAGCACTAGTTCCCTTTTACTGCCGCGTTTTGTGGAAACTGACTGTTTTTTAGGTCATTTCGTGTGTTTTCCTTTTCCTTTGGTTTAGGATGCTTGGCGCCAGTTTTCAACTAGTCCGCCTTTAATTCCGACTAGTCCGCTTTTAATTTCAACTAGTCCGCTTTTAATTTCAACTAGTCCGCTTTTAATTCGAACTTCTTCCCATTTAATTTTTCCTAGTCCTCTTTTAATTTTTGGTAAAAGGGAAGTAGTGAAAATTAAATGGGAACTAAGAAAAATTAAAAGGGAAGAAGAACGGCCCTTTTCGGCACAAAAAATGCGCCAACCTCGCGGGGAGGCTGGCGCATCTTACAGTTGATGAAAGGGAAGGGGCGGATTAGCAGAGCTTGCGGGCACCGTCGCCGATGACAACGTCGATGACGATGGGCTTCTTGCCGAACTTCTCTTCAAACTTCTTCACAACGACTTCCTTGAAGTGGGCTACGAGCTCGTCGGGGATGAGGTTGATGGTGCAGCCGCCGAAGCCGCCGCCCATGATGCGGGAACCCGTCACGCCTTCCTCGCGGGCAATGTCGTTGAGGTAGTCGAGTTCTTCGCAACTAACTTCATATTCCTTGGAGAGACCGTAGTGGGTCTGATACATCATCTCGCCTACGGTGTCGTAGTCACCCTTTTCGAGGGCTTCGCAGACGGTAAGTACGCGTACTACCTCGCCGATGACATACTTGGCGCGGCTGTAATCCTCGCTGGTCACTTCGTTCTTCACTTCTTCAAGCATCTCGTAGGTGGCGTCGCGGAGGCTGTCCACTTCGGGATGGTGGCGCTTGATGACTTCGGCCACGCGCTCGCAGGAGAGGCGACGGTCGTTGTAGGGAGAACCTACGAGTTCGTGCTTCACGCAGCTGTTCACCAGCACGAGCTGGTAGCCTTTGGGATTCCAGGGGAAGTACTCAAACTCGCCGCTACGGCAGTCGAGGCGCATGAGGGAGCCTTTCTTGCCGTGGATGGAGGCGAACTGGTCCATGATGCCGCAGTTGCAGCCGAGGTACTTGTGCTCGGTGCGCTGTCCTACGCGGGCAAGCTCCATCTTTTCAATCTTATTCTCACCCCACAGGTCGTTGAGGGCGAAGGCATATACGCTTTCGAGTGCGGCGGAGGAGCTCATGCCGGCACCGAGGGGCACGTCGCCGGAGAAGGCGGTGTTGAAGCCCTGAACGGGTACGCCGAGGGCCATCATCTCACGGCATACGCCGAAGATGTAGCGAGCCCAGGAGGCGGAGGGACCTTTCTCGTCGTCGAGGGAGAACTGTGCGCGGTCCTTGAGGTCGATGGAATAGGCGTCAACGATGCGGGTGCCGTTGGGCTTGATTTCGGCAATCATTCCCTGCTCTACGGCGCCGGGGAATACGAAACCATTGTTGTAGTCAGTGTGCTCGCCGATGAGGTTGATACGGCCGGGGGAGGCATACACGCTGCCGGTGCTGCCGTCGAAATGCTTGATGAAGCGACTGCGAACGTCGTCGATAGTAAGTTTCATAGGTTTTATTATTAGCAAATTAGTGAATTAGTGAATTAGCAAATTAGTGAATTAGTGAATTAGCAAATGTGAGAATTAGCAAATGATGTGGCCTGTCTGCAAGGCATTTGCTAATTTGCTAATTTCCGAATTTGCTAATTGAATTATTCTTCGCGCTTGGTGACGCGGCTGCCTACGAGGGCATAGAACAGGATGTAAGCGGCGCAGAAGATTACTACCCAGAAGCTGGCCATGTAACCGAAGGTGTCGGCCACGAAGCCCTGGATGGCCATCATTACGGCGCAACCGAATACCATGGTCATAAAGATGCCGGAGGCGATGGCGGTGTACTTGCCGAGGCCTTCTACTGCCATATTGAAGATGGCGCCCCACATTACGCTGGTGCAGAGACCTACGAGGAGGAAGGAGAAGATGCCTACGGGGATGGGCTGCCAGATGAGGGTGAGGGTGCTCCAGTCGATGCCGGGGAAGTTGGCCTGTACGTCGCCGGGGGCGAACATACCGAAGAGCACGAGCACGAGGGTGGCGGTGCTGACGGTGGTAATCATGGCACGGGCGCTGATCTTGTTGCCAATGGCGGCGCCTACGAAGCGGCCGATGAGCATCATAAACCAGTAAACGGCAACGATGAGACCTACGGTGGCTACGGGGATTCCGTCCTCTACGAGCATGAGGTTTACGAAGTTAGGCACACCTACTTCGATACCCATATACAGGAAGATGGCGAGAGCACCGAGGGCGAAGTGGCGGTAGCTCATAGCGCCCTTGATGAGGTCCACGCGAACAGGGGCCTGCTCGGGTTCTTCAATCTTTGTGAAGCAGATAACGATGAAAGCGATGACGAAGATGGCGAGAGCAATCATCAGAGCGGGAGTGGCGTCGGAGATACGAGCCTTGGTGACGTCGGCGATGAGGGCACCCATGAGGATGTAGCAGCAAACAGCGGCAGAGCTGTTGAATACGCCACCAATCTGGATGAGCTGGTTGCCCTTGTTGCCGCCACCACCGAGGAGGTTGAGCATGGGGTTAACAACGCAGTTGAGGATACACATGCAGAGACCTGCGATGAAGGCACCGGCGAGGTAAACGCCGAATACGAGACCGAGGTTGCCTTCAGCGTTAATCTGACCGCTGAACCACTGGATGAGAATACCGGCAGCGCCGACGGCGAGGCCGATGAGAGCAGTCTTCTTGTAGCCGAACTTGGCGATGAGCATACCGGCGGGGATACCCATTACGAGATAGGCGATGAAGTTGCCGTAGTTACCAATCTGGGCGAGCACATTGGAGATTTCGCCGGGCTGGTTCTTGATGATGGTGGCCATAGGTGAGCACAGGTTGGTCACGAAGGCAATCATTGCAAACAGGGCTATCATGACGATAATAGCACCCCATTGTTTCTTTTGTTGGGACATGATAAAATGAATTAAGAATTAATAATTAATAGTTAAAAGTTAAAAGATAATTAGTGAGCTGTGTGTGGGTCGGGTTGGTGCCTACGGCGTTATGATGATTTTTATGACTGATTATGATTTATATGATTTTTTCTGCGGAATCATAATGATCATATTGCATCATTGTAATCATTATGGCCAGCGCAGCGCCCTGGCGTTATGATGATTTGTGTGATTTCTTGTTTTTGGCGACGCGGCGAACGACTTGTGGTTCTTCACCAAAATTGAGCAAGAGACCAACTTCGTAGTTCGTGGCTCGTAAATAGTTATACAACTGTCTTACATGGGCACTTGAGAGGGTCTTGCATGCCTTAAGCTCAAGAATGATGGTGTCATTGACGATGATATCCGCTTTATATTGGCCTACAAGCTGGTCCTCAAAGTAAACATCAATGGGGTATTGTGCCTTGCAAGTGTATCCTTCTTTCATAAGGGCAAAGTATAACGCGTTTTGATATACCTGCTCCAGAAATCCGAATCCTAAAGTGTTGTAAACTTCATAATAGATTTTTATGATTCCTTCCGTCAACTTTGAGTGAAGGTAGTTGATGTCGTAATCATTTAGCCAGTCTTCGTCTGTATAGTCGTTGCCTGTCATAAAATCATAAAAATCATATCATCATATCATAGAAATCATCATAGCTTGCGCAGCCATTATTCCTGTACGCCGAACTTGTAGATAGTCTTCTGCGTGTAAACCTCGCCGGGCTTGAGGACTACGGAGGGGAAGTGAGGCTTGTTGGGGGAGTCGGGGAAGTGCTGGGCCTCGAAGCAGAGAGCGCTGCGACGGGGGAATGTGGCACCGTGCTGACCGCGATAGCCGTCGGCCCAGTTGTCGGTGTAGAACTGCACGGCAGGCTCGGTGGTGTAAACTTCCATCGTACGGCCGCTGACGGGCTCGGTGACGCGGGCGGCAAAGGCCAGAGCGCCTACCTCGCGCTTCTTGATAACATAGCTGTGGTCGTAGCCGGCACCATAACGAATCTGTTCGTCATCGGCGTCCCAACGCTCGCCTACCTCGTGGGGAGTGCGGAAGTCGAAGGGCGTGCCTTCCACGCGCAGAACCTCACCCGTGGGGATGTTGGTGTCGTCGGTGGGGATGTAGAAGTCGGCGTTGATCTCTACGATCTGATGCTCAATGGAGGGGGTGGGGTTGGCAATGCCCTGGAGGGAGAAGAAGCCGTGGTGCGTCATGTTGCAGACGGTCTTCTTGTTGGTGTGGCCCTTATAATCAATAATCAGTTCGTTTTCGTCGGTGAAGGTGAACATAACGTTCATCTGCAGTTCGCCGGGGAAACCTTCCTCATAGTAGGCGCTGGTGTAGCGCATTACGACGCAATGGTCGTTCACCTGCTCAGCGTCCCATACGCGGGCATGGAAGCCGGTGGGGCCTCCGTGAAGGTGGTTGGGGCCGTTGTTGATGGCGAGGTGGTAGTCCTTGCCGTTGAGTTGGAAGTTGCCGCGGCAGATGCGGTTGCCGTAGCGTCCCACGAGCGTGGAGAGGAAAGGCTCGGGGGAGGCGATGCAGTCGTCGATGCAGTCGTGGCCCTGGATGACATTAGCCATGTGACCGTCGCGGTCGGGTACCATAATGGCCACGATGCTGCCGCCATAATTCGTGACGGCTACTTCGCAGCCATTATCATTCCTTAGGAAGAAGAGATCTACTTCTTTTCCTCCAACAATCTTTTGGAAGTCAGCGCGCTTCATGCCGCTGACGGGGGAAACTGTGTTGTCCATAATTGTATTTGTTTGGGCTGGATATTAGAGATTGTTCACTTTGCGTAGCAAAATTGCAAATAAATTCCGAATAGGCCAAACAAAAATGCAATTATTTTCAAAAATTTCTATAAATAATAATCTTTGCACAAAGAAGAGTAGCTTTTTGTGCGTTTTCCGTCGTCTTCCTGTAAGATTATCTCGTTTTTTTCAACGACGGTGGAAGGCCCCTTTACAAATTCCATCAAAACACGTTTGGGGGCTTTGTTTTTTGTGGTGTGAACGTAGGTGATGCGGACGAGTGACAGAAGGTTGCTGGCGCACTCGCCGTGGAATTGAGCAGAAGCTGCCGCGGGCAGGATGACTTGCAACGTTCCGCCTCCGGTGAGGAGTTCCGATGCGCGACGAACGAAGGACGGAAAAGACAGAAACGCAGCGTTGCGGGCCGCAGCGCGTGCCGCTTCTGGCGAGATGAGGCTCTCGGTGTGGTAGGGCGGATTGCTTATGATGGTGTCAAAAAGGGTGGGGAAGGGTTCAAGAAGGAAATCGCCCTCTAAGAAGCAAACATTGCTGAATGGGGAGTGCTCGGCGTTTTCTTTGGCCTGAATGACGGAGGGTGCGTGAATGTCAATGCCTGTCACTTGTGCCAACGGTGCACGCTGGGCGGCCATCAGAGATATCACGCCGCACCCACAGCCTACGTCGAGCACTTGGCCCGTCTGCGGCAGTGAGGCCCAGGCACCGAGCAAGACGGCATCGGTGCCGACTTTCATAGAGGAGATATTGTCCTCGACTGAAAATTGCTTGAAACGAAACACTGACTATATCTTTATCACCTCCCTCGCGTAGGGCATCAGCGCCTCGCGGTGTGTAATATATATAATGGTGCGGTGGGGGTAGGCAGCCAGAATATTGTTCATGGCGGTCGTGGCGGTGTCGCTGTCGAGGGACGAGAAGGCCTCGTCGAGAATGAGGATGGGCGACTTGCGGAGCAGGGCGCGCGCCAGTCCCACACGTTGGGCCTGGCCTTCCGAGAGACCTCCGCCACGCTCGCCGCATATCATATCCAGCCCGAGGGGATTCTCGGCCACAAACTGCGCCTGCGCCATCTCAAGGGCTTCCAGCATTTCTTTGTCTGTGGCATGAGGATTGCCCAGTTGCAGGTTCTCGCGGATGCTGCCGCTTAACAGAGTGTTGCCCTGTGGCACGTAACTGAAAAGGTGGCGCGTGGCTGCGCTCAACTCGTATGACGGGCAGCCTTCCGGCGTGGCATGAATCTTACCCTTCGTGGGCTGAAGCAGTCCGAGCAACAGACTGATGAGTGTGGTCTTTCCGCTGCCTGTGTGGCCCAGGATGGCCGTGATGCTGCCTGGCTCGAACGAGGCACTGAAATCGTGGAAAATCTCACGTTGCGGTTCGTCGCTTCGTGGTTCGTATGCGAACGAGATGTTCTCCACTGTCAGTCTGACGCGCTGGTTTTCCTCGTGGTGCGGCACGCCGGCATCCTCCGGTATCTTTTCCAGCGGGAACTTCTCAAGTTCCATCAGTCGTTCGGCGGCAGTAGAGGAACTGATGATGACAGGGATGAAGCGCGTCAATGTGCGCACGGGCTGCTGCACCTGGCTAACAAGCTGGATGAAGGCGATGAGGGCGCCGAAGGTGATGCGGTGCTGTTGCAGGCCATACACGCCCCAGAAGAAGGCGATGAGATAACCTAAGGCGAAGGCCGTGTTCATCAACGCCACCGAGGCGCTGCTATACTTCGTGCGTTCCACCACGCGGCCGCGCAGATAGAGGTGGGAGTCTGCAAGGCGGCTGGCTTGCAGGGGTATGCGCTCCAATGTTTTCAGTACGAGCGAATGTTGCAAGCTCTCCTGTATGATGCTCTGCACGTCACTCTCGGCGTCGCGCACCTCATGGCTAATCTTGCGCATCTTGCCGACGTAGAGCCTGCTGCATACTGCGAAAAATGGCGCGATGGCTACAACAATCAAGGCCAATGTCCGGTCCATATAGAACAGCAGCACAAAGGCGCCGCAGAAGCGCATCAGCGTGGTGAAGAGCGAGGGTATGTGCTCGGTTAGAAGCGCCATCACGCTGCTCACGTCTTGTTCAAGACGGTTTACAAGGTGTCCCGTGTGGGTGTGGCGCAGTTTCTGCCAGTCGGACAGAAGAAGGCGCTCGAAGAGCTGTTCCTGCATGCGGTTCTGTCCGCGGACACCGAGGATGGCGCGTATCCAGCGGTTGAGCACCGTCATGCTTACCTGCAGGAACACAACGCCCACGAGCATAACCATCACGTGCCATAGTTGCAGACCGTGCCTCTCGCCCACCGTGGCAATGTCCACCGCCACCTTTGTGCACCAGACGAAAGCAAGGTCGGTGAATACCACAATCATTCCGACGATGGTGTTGATGACGGCTTGCGTGCGGTAACCTTGCCAGGTTTTCCACAGCCAGCGGGAGATGGTCTTGAAACTTTGGATTTCCATAATGTTGAGGGCGTGTGAAGCGACAAGTGAGGGCGTAGTGCTGCCCCTATATATAATATAAGGTGTATGCGGAATCCTGTTATCGGGTGTTGATGCCCCAGTTCATTTTCTCGCGCAGTGTATCAAAGTGGTTCGGGTGGCAAATCTTCATCACGTTGATGCAGTGGGAGGCCTTACGGATATGGAGAGCCGTGGAGGCAGAAAGGCTTTGGCTGCGTCCGTCCACGGCAAGGAGGAAGTGGGCACTGCGGGAGTGTATCTTGAGGGTGATTTCCACGTCGTCGCGCACGATGACGGGTCTTACGTTGAGGCTGTGAGGGGCTATGGCAGACAGGCACAAGGCGTGGCTGTCCGGCATGATGATAGGCCCGCCCACGCTTAATGAATAGCCCGTGCTGCCTGTCGGGGTGGCAATGATGAGACCGTCGGCCCGATAGCTGCCTAAAAGTTGGTCGCCTATGTAGGTCTCAATTTGTATGAGGGCGGAGTTGTCTTGCTTGAGCACAGCCACCTCGTTGAGCGCTATGGGGGTGCTTGTGAAGGCATCGCCCACGGTGCTGACTTCTATGAGCGTGCGCTGTTCTATGGTGTAATGTCCGCTTTTGAGTTTAGCGATGCTTTCGTCCACGGCCTCCGGCGCTACGTCTGCGAGGAATCCCAGATGCCCCGTGTTGATGCCGAGGATGGGTGTCTCTTTCTTCATTACCAAAGGGGCGGCACTGAGGAAAGTACCGTCGCCGCCAATGCTCAGCACGAGATCTACGCTGTCGGTGGAGGGCACGACGTCTATGCCGCATTGCTGGAGTGCGGCTTTAACGTGCTCCACGAATTGTGGCTGCGCATAGGGGCTGGTAACGAGAGTGACGTTTCTTATTTCAGGCATGCTTTGTAACGATTGATAGTTTCCGAAAAGCCGAGGAAGAGGGCGTCGCAAATAAGGGCGTGCCCAATGCTCACTTCGTCCAGCCAGGGAATTTGCCGGTGAAGGTATTGCAGGTTTTCAAGGCTGAGGTCGTGGCCGGCATTGAGCCCGAGGTTAAGTTGGCGGGCTTTTTCGGCGGCGCGGACGAAGGGGCGCACGGCGGCCTCTCTGTCGGCGACATAGGCTGCGGCATAAGGCTCTGTGTAGAGCTCCACACGGTCTGCTCCGAGAGCGGCGGCGCCTTCCACCATTTTGGGCTCGGCGTCAATGAAGATGCTGACGCGGACACCGGCTTCTTTCAGTTTCTTTATTATTGGTGCGAGATAGGCCACGTTATCGGCGTCGCAGGTGTCCCAGCCGTGGTTGGAGGTGAGTTGGTCGGGGGCGTCGGGCACGAGAGTGGCTTGCTCAGGGCGAACCTGGAGGACAAGGTTGATGAAGCGCTCATCGGGGTATCCCTCCATGTTGAACTCTGTGGTGAGCTGTGGACGAAGTTCGAGCACGTCTTGCTTGGTAATATGGCGTTCGTCGGGACGGGGATGCACGGTGATGCCCTCTGCCCCCATATCTTCCAGGGCAAGAGCCACGCTAAGCACGTCTGGATTGTTTCCGCCGCGTGCATTGCGCAGAGTGGCCACTTTGTTGATGTTTACGCTAAGTCTTGTCATTTTTCAAAAGGCTTCAGTGTCGCCTTGTTGCCATGTTTGTGGCAGTATCAAAACGTAGGGAAAGGGACTCGCTAGTTTTCGTAACCGCAGAGCATCCAGTCGCTTCCTTTCTTGTTGAAGGTCATCGTGATGCCGGCATCACCCGAGGGGGCGGCGAGGTTCACGATGCGCTGGTTGGACTTCTTGAAATCTTTGCCGTAGCGCACCACCATAACTTCGTCGGTGGGGAGCTGAGGAGCAAAGTCTGTCCACTGAGCAGCGTCGATGGTGCCCACGATATCTTCGCCCATTTCCTCGTCGCGGATGCTCACGTCGATTTGCGAGGCGATGTGCTGCTGCTGGAAATCCTTGTCGGTGGAGAACTTACAGTAGAAATCAAGGAAATCGGCGTTGCCCTCAGCAATTTCGCTGACTTCGCTGTTATTTATTTCCGTCAGTTTCCATTCGCTGTTGATACGGTTGAAGTCATACTGCTTCACAGCTTTTGTCTGCGGATTGATTTCCAACACGGCAACATAGTTCAAGCTTGTGTCCTTTGACACTTGAGCAGCCTTTTTGCTGGTGCTCACGGTCATAAAGAGTTCGCGGTCGGAGTACAGTGGATTGTGGCGCCACTGGTATTGGCTGATGGGCTGATTCTCGCCTTCCACCATGTTTTTGAGCGGGAACTCAATGCGTGAGTGCTGAAACTTCTTGTTGCGCATAAAGGCATACACAAAGTCATCAAAAAGCTCATCGGCCTTCTTTGGGGGAATGTCCACGTAGAGGTCGGTCTCGATGGTGTCGATTGAGAGTGAGTCGGAGTCAACCACAGCGATGGAGTCGTTGTCGTTTCCGGCGTCTTGCTTGCCGCCGCATGCTGGCAGGAGGAAGCAGAGCAGCAGGAGGAAAGGAAGATAGCGTAGATTCATTTGTTATATTAATTATGGTATTATGAGATTCTCGTATTATTGGGAATGAAGCCGTTGGCCTGTGGCGAAGTGGTAGATGTTGTTATAGCCGTGGCTGTGCTGCGAGCATGTCGGCTACCACATAGCAGCTGCCGCCGATGAATAAGACGTCGTTGTCTTTGGCCATCTTCTTGGCGGCGTCGTAGGCTTCTGCCACAGAAGGGTAGCAGTTTCCTGTGAGCCGGTGGCTCTGCCCTTTTCTTGCCAGCGTCTCTGCTGCAATGGCGCGGTGGTTGTCAGCCTGCGTCCAGTAATATATGGCGCTCTTGGGCATCATTCCCAGCACGGTGTCTATGTCTTTGTCTCCGCACATTCCCAGAATGATGTGCAGTTTCCTTTTGCGCCCCATCTCTGTGAGCCGCGGCCCGAGGTACTGCCAGGCACCGGGATTGTGGCCCACGTCGCAGAGGGTGAGCGGCGCCTTTGCCAGCGTCTCCCAGCGTCCGCGGAGCCCCGTGAGTTCACACACATGCTTGGTGCCGTCCTCTATGGCTGTCGGCATGATGTCGTAGTGGGGTAGGGTGCGCAGCGTCTCTACGGCGGTGAGTATGGTGCGCATATTCTTTTCTTGACAGTCGCCGAGAAGTTCGCCCTGCGGCACCTTGCCTTTGTATTCTTCGGCCTTCACCAGCGGGCAACCCAGTCGCCGTGCAGTCGCTTCAAACACGGGCAGCGTCTCTGCCAGCGTCTCACCTACCACGCAGGGTACGCCGGGCTTCATAATGCCGGCTTTCTCACCGGCAATCTTGGCCAGCGTCTTGCCGAGCAGGTCAGTGTGGTCCAGCGAGATATTGGTGATGACGCAGAGGTCGGGGCGTATGATGTTGGTGCTGTCCAGACGTCCGCCGAGGCCTGTTTCTATCACGGCCACATCAACCTTCTGCCCGGCGAAGTATTCCAAGGCCATCGCCGTGGTAATCTCAAAGAACGAAGGCTGCAGCGGCTCGAAGAATCGGCGGTGCTTCTCCACGAAATCCACCACATACTCTTCGCTGCACATCTCGCCGTTCACCTTGATGCGTTCCCTGAAATCCACGAGGTGGGGCGAGGTGAACAGTCCCACCCTGTAACCTGCCTTCTGCAAGATGGCGGCCAGCGTGTGGCAAGTACTGCCCTTACCATTGGTGCCTGCCACATGGATAGTGCGATACTTCTCATGCGGATGCCCCAGCCGCTCGTCCAGTGCCAGCGAGGTGTTCAACCCTGGCTTATACGCCGAAGCCCCAGTCTTCTCAAACTGAGGTGTCTTCGTAAAGAGGTAGTCACATGTTTCGCGGTAGGACAGCATGGGAAAGTAAAAGTGAAAAGTGAAAAATTAGAAATTATAAGTTGGAACGCTCAATATCCCGCTTCAATAATTCAAAATTCAAAATTCTCAAAAGTATCTCTTGAATGCTCTGAAGATTTGCTCCTTGATACTGTCTGTTGCGGGTTTCATTGTCTTGTCCTCGGCAATGCCCTCCAGGGCCTTGCGCACATCCTTCGAAGGGTTCTCGGGGATATATACGCTGACATTCACTATGAGGTCGCCCCTTCCATAGCCGTATCCTTGCACGGCAGGCAGGCCTTTCTCGCGCAGTCGCAGGCAGGTGCCGGGTTGCGTGCCGGGCTTGATGGTGATGCGGGCCTTTCCGTCGAGGGTGGGGATTTCTATGCTGGCGCCCATCATCGCCTGCGTCATTGTCAGCAGCAGGTTATAGACGATGTTCTGATCCTGACGCACGAAGTCCTTGTGGGGTTCCTCGGTGATAATCACCTGAATGTCGCCGCTCACGCCGCCGCGCGGTCCTGCATTGCCCTTTCCGCTGGCCGTCACCACCATGCCTTCTTGCACGCCGGCAGGGATGCGTACCTCTACGACTTCCTCGCCTTTCTCCACGCCGGTGCCGTGGCAGCACGGGCATTTGTCCTTGATGACGGTGCCTTCGCCGTGGCATTGGGGGCAGGGGCTCTGCTGCTGCATCACTCCGAACATCGTCCTCTGCGCTGTGATGACGTATCCGCTGCCGTGGCACTGCGGGCAGGTCTCGGGACGGCTGTTGCCGTGGCAGCCGCTGCCGTGGCACTCGTGGCATTGCACGTCCTTCTTCACCTTGAACTTCTTCGTCACGCCGGTGTTGATTTCTTCCAGCGTCAGGCGCACCTTCACGCGGAGGTCGTCGCCGCGGTACTGGCGCGGCCCGCGGCTTCTGCTGCGTCCGCCACCGAATCCGCCGAAGCCCATGCCTTCGAAGATGTCGCCGAATTGTGAGAAGATGTCCTCCATCGAGAACCCACCTCCTCCGAATCCGCCGAAACCTCCTGCGCCGTTCACGCCTTCTTCGCCGAACTGGTCGTAGCGTTGACGTTTCTCGCTGTCGCTGAGTACGGAGTAGGCTTCCGCGGCTTCCTTGAATTTGTCCTCGGCTTGTTTCTTCTCCGCCTCGCTCTTGTCACCCTGACGGTCCGGATGGTATTTGATGGCCAGTTTCTTATAGG
Organism: Bacteroidaceae bacterium; assembly: GCA_024401055.1. Classification (GTDB taxonomy): domain Bacteria; phylum Bacteroidota; class Bacteroidia; order Bacteroidales; family Bacteroidaceae; genus Alloprevotella. The sequence continues at coordinate 24,562 of JAKSLT010000006.1, forward strand.
CCTTCTTTATCTCATCGGCTGAGGCATTTCGCTCAATGCCGAGTATCTTGTAATAGTCTTTTCCCATAAATAAAGCCCCTCCTCGTCAAAGCTTCCTTCGGAACTTTGCCACCCCTCCCCCTGCAGGGAGGGGAAGATACCTCTATAGGTTGAGTAAAGCCCCTTTCCGAAATATACTTTTAAAGGGATTTCTTCTAAGGTTGTTATGTTTCTGGAGAGTTGTTGTTTTGGTTACGGTTTATTGGGTTGATTCTAATATTCTTTTTATGTCGTTGACTATGGTGGGAAGGTTGTTGAGAAGTTCTTCGTTTGTATATCGCACAACGGAGAATCCCATTCGGTTGAGTGCTTGTGTGCGCAGTTCGTCGTGCTGTATCTGAGCAGGCTGGGCGTGATATCCGCCGTCTATTTCTATGATGAGCATTTTGTTCAGGCACACAAAGTCGGCGATGTAGTCACCTATTATATGTTGTCTGCGGAAAGAGTGTCCCAATGCGTTTCCTGACAGTTCTGACCAGAGATACTGTTCTGCCAGTGTTTGGTTGTCACGATTTTCCTTGGCGTAGGTTTTCAGCAATCCATAGATATCAGGCGAACTTGTCTTATAAAATGCCGCTATCCTTTTCTTCTTGAAGTCGTTTTCCTCCATCACGCCATATCATTCGTTGCTTGCCAACACTTTTCTGAATACTCAACCTTTAGGAGTATCTCCCTTCCCCTGCAGGGGGGAAGGTGGCAGCGGCGGGTGCCGCTGTCGGATAGGGGCTTTACTGCCCCACCACCACTTTACTATGCCTAATCACGTTACCGTTCATCTTATATCCTTGCTGCACGCAGTCGATGACGCAGCCTTTCTGCTTTTCGTCCTCCACGGGGAACATTGTCACGGCCTCGTGCAGGTCGGTATCAAACTTCTCGCCCTTGGCCTCTATTACTTCAAGGCCTTGCTGTTGCAGGGTAGCGCGCAACTTCTGGCTGATGAGCAGGAGTCCTTCCTTCAGGGCTTCCACGTCCTCGCTCTTGGCGATATGCTCCTCGGCGCGGTCGAGGTCATCGATGACGGGCAGGAGGGCGAGCATTAGGTTCTTGCCGCCCATGGTGATGAGGTCGGCCTTCTCTTTGATGACGCGCTTGCGGTAGTTCTCAAATTCTGCCACCTTGTAGAGGGCTTCCTTTTTCAGTTGCTCCACCAGTGCCTCGCTCTCGGCCAGTTTCTCTTCCGTGGAGAGTTCCTTCGGCTCCTCTGCCTCTTCGGCGTTTTCGTTTTCGTTTACGTTTTCGTTTACGTCTTCGTTAATGTTTGTCTGCTCTTCCGGCAGTTCTTCCTGTGTCTTTTTTTCTTTACTCATTGCAGGTTTTCGTTTTTCGTTTTCGTTTTCGTTAGCGAAAGCTACTAAGCAAACTCCGTGCCAGCATACATTTTCTCTCTTATTTCCCTTATGCGCTCGTCGTGGATATAGTCCTCGTAGGTCATCAGCTTGTCGATGGTGCCGTTCGGCGTGAGTTCTATCACGCGGTTGGCCACGGTGTTGATGAACTCATGGTCATGGGAGGCGAAGAGAATGTTTCCGCGGAAAAGTTTCAGGTTGTTGTTGAAGGCCTGAATGCTTTCCATGTCCAGATGGTTCGTCGGCGTGTCCAGGATGAGGCAGTTGGCGTTCTTCAGCTGCATTCTCGCTATCATGCAGCGCATCTTCTCACCGCCGCTGAGCACGTTCACCTTCTTCAGTATCTCTTCGTCCTTGAAGAGCATACGTCCGAGGAAAGCCTTGAAATATACCTCATTGCCCTCGCCGTACTGCATCAGCCAGTCCAGCATGTTCAGGTCGCTCTTGAAGAACGCCGTGTTGTCCAGCGGCAGGTAGGCCGTGGTGATGGTCACGCCCCATTTGTATGTACCGGCCTGCGGCTCCTGATTGCCGTTGATGATTTCAAAGAGAGCCGTCATAGCGCGCGGGTCATGACTGATAAACACCACCTTCTCGTCCTTTTCCACTTGGAAATCCACCTTGTCAAACAGCACCTGCCCGTCTTCTGCCGTAGCCTTCAGGTCGTGCACCTCCAGAATCTGGTTGCCCGTCTCGCGTTCCATCTGGAAGATGATGCCCGGGTAGCGGCGCGTGGAGGGCTTAATCTCTTCCACGTTCAGTTTTTCCAGCATCTTTTTGCGCGACGTCGTCTGGCGGCTCTTGGCCACGTTGGCGGAGAAGCGGCGGATGAACTCTTCCAGTTCCTTACGCTTTTCCTCTGCTTTCTGGCGCTGGTTTTGTGCCTGGCGCAGGGCCAGCTGCGAGGACTGATACCAGAAGGAGTAGTTGCCCGAGAAGAGCGTCACCTTGCCAAAGTCAATGTCCACGGTGTGCGTGCACACCTGGTCCAGGAAGTGGCGGTCGTGGCTCACCACGAGCACGGTGTGCTCAAAGTTGCCCAGATAGTCCTCCAGCCATTCCACGGTCTCCAGGTCAAGGTCATTGGTAGGCTCGTCCAGCAGCAGGTTGTCCGGCTCGCCGAACAGGGCCTGTGCCAGCATCACGCGCACCTTCTGCTTACCCTGCAGCTCGCTCATCAGCTTGTAGTGCAGGTCCTCCTTAATGCCGAGGCCGGAGAGCAGGGCGGCGGCATTGTTCTCTGCCTCATAGCCGCCCATCTGCGCGAATTTGTCTTCCAGCTCCGCCACGCGGATGCCGTCTTCGTCCGTGAAGTCCTCCTTGCTGTAAAGCGCCGTGCGCTCCTGCATAATGTCCCACATTACCGTGTGGCCCTGCAGCACGGTGTCCAGCACCGTTTGGTCATCATATTTGAAGTGGTCCTGCGAAAGCACCGAAAGGCGCTCGCCCGGGCCCATTTCCACGTGGCCCTTCGTGGGTTCCAGCTCGCCGCTGATGGCCCTGAGCAGCGTTGACTTGCCCGCGCCGTTCGCGCCGATGACGCCGTAGATGTTGCCGTTGGTGAATTTCATGTTCACGTCCTGATAGAGGACGCGCTTGCCAAACTGAATGGCGATATTTGAGAGAGTAATCATATAAGGGATATACTAAGTTTTCACAATGGAGCGCAAAAATACGTTTTTCTTCCGAAACGGCCAAGTCCGGGCACATCTTTTTAATAATACGCGCACCCCGCGCGCCCGGGTAGCCATTCCGACTTGACATTTTACTTGAAAAGACGACCTGTAACGCAAAAACAATTTTGTCAAAATATTTTACAAAAAAAGGGCGTTTTCAGGGTCAAAATTTCGCGCGAAATCCATCAGACCCTTCCGCGCCCGGAAATACGCCCGTATTGAGCACTTTTCGCAATCGCTTGATAAACAACGCACTGCGCACTTTTGTCGCTTCGTTCTCGCCTTAAAGGAGAAGAAAGAGCGCTTCGGCTTTCCTCCCTTTCAGTCGGGTTCAAGACTTCTCCCCATTTAATTCGCGCTTCTTCCCATTTAATTCGTGCTTCTTCCCATCTAATTCGTATTACTTCCCATTTAATTCGAACTTCTTCCCATTTAATTTTTACTAGGTCAGTTTCAGTGTCGCGTAAAGGAGAACTAGTGAAAATTAAAAGGGAACTAGTGAAAATTAAAAGGGAACTAGTGAAAATTAAAAGGGAACTAGTGAAAATTAAAAGGGAAGAAGTGCATTTTGAATTAAGAATCGGGAATTAGGAATTAGGAATTTTGAATTAAGAATTTGGAAGTGGAGTATTGGGCATCCCGACTTTTGAAAAAACATACCGAAATCAACGCCGTTTTTCGTCGTTTTGAAATCTTTGTGTGACAAAAAGAACAAAGGAGACGGGTCGTTTTGTTAGGCGGAAGTGACAGAATAAAAAATAAAGGAGCAGCGCGGCGGCGTTTGCTCCCTTATCTTCTTTGTCAAAATTTTTTACAGTTTCGTGCAGCCTGAAAGGTGTCACTTACGGGTCAGCGGGCGACGAATACGCAGTGCTTTGTCTGGAAGTATTCTTCGGTGAAATACTGGGAGAGTGGGGTGACCACGGCGCGGGCGCCGAAGGGGCGCGTCTCTTCTGCGAGGTCGCCGCCTTTCAGGGTGATGATGCCATTCGGTAAGGCGTTGAGCTGCTGCGCTGTATCGATATTCTTATGGACGAGTCGTGCAAGTTCGCGGAGGTCCATGACGGCGCGGCTTACGACGAAGTGAAAACGGTCTTTTTCTTCAATGACGTTGCGGTGGGCGCACTCTACGTTTTTCAGTCCTACGGCGTCGGCGACGGCCTGGGCCACGCGCACTTTTTTGCCTATGCTGTCTATGAGGCGGAAGTGGGCTTCGGGGAAGAGAATGGCGAGGGGTATGCCGGGGAAGCCGCCGCCCGTGCCGAGGTCGAGGATGCGCGTGCCGGGGCGGAAGCGGATGAGTTTGGCAATGCCGAGGGAGTGGAGGACGTGGTGCTCGTAGAGGTTGTCGATGTCCTTGCGGGAGATGACGTTGATTTTGGCGTTCCAGTCCTCGTAGAGAGGCTGGAGGGCGGCGAACTGCTCGCGCTGCTCGGGCGTTAGGGTGGGGAAGTAAGAGTAGATTTTTTCTAATTGAGTTTGCATAATGCGGTAATTTTGGTGCAAAGATACACACATTTTATAATATATACGGGCGCGTGTGGAGATTTTTTTGTATTTTTGCAAAGAAATTGTGTAATATAACTTATAGACATGTCAAAGAAATTCACCGAGCGCCAGTCGCTCAACCTTTCCGAAGTCAACAAGGAAGTGCTGACGGGGTGGGACAGCCTCGACCTCTTCCATCGCAGCATAAGCGAGCGCGAGGGCTGCCCCTCGTTCGTATTTTTTGAGGGTCCTCCCTCGGCCAACGGCCATCCGGGTATTCACCACGTGATGGCGCGCACTATCAAGGACGTGTTCTGCCGCTACAAGACGATGCAGGGCTATCAAGTGAAGCGTAAGGCCGGCTGGGACACCCACGGTCTGCCCGTGGAACTCGGCGTGGAGAAGGAACTCGGTATTACGAAGGAAGATATCGGACGGAAGGTGAGCGTGGACGACTACAATCTGAAGTGCCGCCAGAACGTGATGATGTATACGCAGGAATGGACCGACTTGAGCCACAAGATGGGCTACTGGGTGGATATGGAGCATCCGTACGTGACGTATGAGAATAGCTACATCGAGAGCCTGTGGTGGCTGCTGCAGCAGCTCTACAAGAAGGGCCTGCTGTATAAGGGCTACACCATACAGCCGTACAGTCCGGCTGCCGGTACCGGCCTGTCGAGCCACGAACTGAACCAGCCCGGTTGCTACAGGGACGTGAAGGATACGACGGTGACGGCACAATTCAAGACCCTCCCCGAACCCCTTCCTCAAGGGCGGGGGCTGGACGCCCTTTATACGCTTGGGCTGCCGGTATATGTGCTGGCGTGGACCACTACGCCGTGGACACTGCCCAGCAACACGGCACTCTGCGTGGGCCCGAAGATAGACTATGTGGCCGTGAAGGGCAATAATCCCTACACGGGCGAAGAAGCCATCTACATTCTGGCCGAGAGCCGCCTGGGCGTATATTTCCCTGAACCGACAGAGCCGTCCCAAGATGAAGCACTCCCCCAAAGGGGGAGCGGGGAGGGGGCTTATCTCTGGCGCGGCAAGGGTGCAGACCTCGTGGGTTTGCACTATGAGCAGTTGATGCCGTGGGTGAAGCCATGCACCGTAGAGGGCGGCAAGGCCGTGGACAAGAGTAGCGAAGCCTTCCGCATCATCCCCGGCGACTACGTAACGACCGAGGACGGCACAGGCATCGTACATATCGCCCCGACCTTCGGTGCCGACGACGCCAAAGTGGCCAAGGATGCCGGCGTGCCCTCGCTCTTCATTATTGACAAGGCCGGCGATACAAGGCCTATGGTGGACTTTACGGGTAAGTACTTCGTGGAGGACGATATGGACGCCGACTTCCGCAACCTCTGCGTGAACGAGACCTACTGGAAGCATGCCGGGCAGTTTGTGAAGAACGCCTACGACCCGCGCTTCAACCAGGGCGGCAAATACGACGAGAAGGCCGCACAGAAAGAAATGGACCTCAACGTGGTGCTCTGCCTCGAGATGAAGGAGGAGGGCAGCGCCTTCAAGATAGAGAAGCACGTGCACAACTACCCGCACTGCTGGCGTACCGACAAGCCCGTGCTCTATTACCCGCTGGACTCCTGGTTCATTCGCAGCACCGCCGCCAAGGAGCGTATGATGCAGTTGAACGACACCATCCTCTGGAAGCCCGAAAGCACCGGAACGGGCCGCTTCGGCAAATGGCTGGAGAACCTGAACGACTGGAACCTCTCCCGCTCCCGCTACTGGGGCACGCCGCTGCCCATATGGCGCAACCGCGACACGAAAGAGGAAATCTGCATCGGCTCCATCCTGGAACTCTGGGACGAAATAGAGAAAGCCGTAGCCGCCGGCGTGATGAAGAGCAATCCCTTCAAGGACAAAGGCTTCGTGCCCGGCGATTACTCGGAAGAAAACTACCACAAGATAGACCTGCACCGCCCCTACGTGGACGACATCGTACTGGTGGGCGAGAGCGGCCAGCCCTTGCGCCGCGAACTCGACCTCATCGACGTATGGTTTGACAGCGGCTCGATGCCCTACGCCCAGATACACTATCCCTTTGAGAACAAAGAGCTGCTGGACAGCCGCACCGTCTATCCTGCCGACTTCATCGCAGAAGGCGTGGACCAGACGCGCGGATGGTTCTTTACGCTGCATGCCATCGCCACAATGGTGTTCGACAGCGTGGCCTTCAAGGCCGTCATCAGCAACGGCCTCGTGCTGGACAAAAACGGCCAGAAGATGAGCAAGCGCCTCGGCAACGCCGTGGACCCCTTCAGCGCCATCGAGCAGTACGGCAGTGACCCCCTGCGCTGGTATATGATAACCAACTCCGCCCCGTGGGACAACCTCTCGTTCGACCCCGACGGCGTGAAGGAAGTGAGCGGCTCGTTCTTCGGTAAACTGCACCAGACTTACGGCCTCTTGGCGATGTATGCCAACGTGGACGGCTGGGACAACACGCAGGAGAAGGTGCCCGTAGAGGAGCGCGACGTGCTGGACCGCTGGATTATCAGCGCCCTCGGTGCCTTGACGCAGGAAGTGAAGAGCGCCTACGAGGACTATGAGCCCACCCGTGCAGGACGTGCCATCCAGACTTTCGTCATCGACAACCTCAGCAACTGGTACGTGCGTCTGGCCAAGAAGCGCCTGTGGGGCGAAGGTCTCAGCAAGGACAAGTTGGCCTGCTACCAGACGTTGCACGAGTGCCTGCTGACCATCAGCCAGTTGATGGCGCCTGTCGCACCCTTCTTCGCCGACCGCCTTTACAAGGATCTTGGCGGACAGGCCGACAGCGTGCATTTGGACAAGTTCCCCGTGGCCGACGCAAGCCTCATCGACAGCGTGCTCAACGAAAGGATGGAGCGCGTGCAGAAGGTATGCTCCATGGCCCTTTCGCTGCGTAAAAAGGAGAAGATAGGCGTGCGCCAGCCCTTGCAGCAGATAGCCATCCCCGTGACCGACGCCGCCGCGAAGGAAGGCATAGAATACCTCCAGCGCATCATCCTTGAAGAGGTAAACCTCAAAGGCATCACCTTTGTGGAAGGCCAAATGATAGAGAAGAAGGTGAAACCCAACTTCCGCGTGATGGGCAAGAAGTTCGGCAAGCAAATGAAGGCCGCCGCCGCTGTGGTGGAAGGTCTCTCGCAGGAACAGATAGCCCAGTTGGAGGCCGGCGTGCTGCCCATAGAAGTGGAAGGTACGGCCTACGAACTGACGCGCGAAGACGTGGACATCCTCGCCGAGGATATGCCCGGATGGAGCGTAGCCAGCGAAGGCACTCTGACCGTGGCCCTCGACATTACCATTACTCCCGAGCTGAAGCAGGAAGGCGATGCCCGCGACCTGGTGCGCGCCATCCAGACCCTCCGCAAGAGTAGCGGCTTTGAAATCACCGACCGCATCAAGATTACCTTGCCCGCTGCTTCAAAGGATGCCGCAGAAGCATTCCGTGAGTATATAACGACGCAGGTGCTGGCCGTCAGCCTCGACTATGCCGAGAATATCGCCACACCTCAAATAGAAAAGGCATGAAACAGCGTGCGGTACTCTCGCTCCTGCTGATATGCGGCATCGTAGCCGCCGACCAGTGCATCAAGCACGCCGTGATGGACCGGATGATGCTGTATGAACGCATCGAGGTGACGTCGTGGTTCCACCTGTTCTATACGCAGAATCAGGGTATGGCCTTCGGTATGTCCTTCTTCGGCACCTGGCTGCTGGCACTGCTGCGGCTGTGCGCCGTGGCAGGCTTCGGCTGGTACCTCGTGCGCTGCATCCGCCGCCGCCATCCCATGGGCTACATCGCATGCGTCGCCATGATTATTGCCGGCGCACTGGGCAACATCATAGACAATGTTCTCGGCTACGGCACCGGCGAGTGGATGAACGGCCACGTCACCGACATGTTCTACTTCCCCCTGTTCCAGTGGCCCGACTGGATGCCCCTCCTGGCCGGCAGGACATTCTTTGGCGCCGTGTTCAACTTTGCCGATGCCAGCATCTCCTGCGGCGCAGTAGCCCTGCTGCTGTTCTACTACAAATTTATGACACGCAGTAAAGAAGATGCATAGACGCCACACACCACTTCTCACCCGTGCACTTGCTTTCGTATTAACCGCGTGCCTCCCATTCGTCTCTTGTAACAGGGAACCGTCCCACCTTGGCGAGCGGGCTATGGCCGATGTAATGTACGATATCCATCTGGCACAGGCAATAGCTTCCGAGCATGGCGACTCTGTAGCGTACTACGAAAGAATGCTCTGCGATGCCGTGCTGCGCAAACACGGACTCACACAAGAGGAACTGGACCGCAACCTTCACTATTTCACCTCCCGCCCGGAAGAGTTTTACAAAGTCTATGAGCGTCTTTCAAAGCGAATAGATGGTCAGGGAGGAGAAGCCCCCATGACGGCGGGCACCTATAATACCGGCGACACCCTGAGCATCCGTCCCGACATGCCGCGCCTGATGCTGCTCAACACAGCCCGCAACCGCGCCACCTTGCGTTTCAATACAGATACCATAGTCAAGCCCGGCGACGAATTGCGACTCATATACCGCGCCACCAATATCTACCCCGAAGGCGAACGCAACATGCAGGCCTTCGTTCGCATGGAGTACGCCGACAGCGTGGCCACCGTGGCTCTTACGGCCGGCGGGACGGGCTACCAGCAGGAGACGCTGCCCCACACGTCGGCGCGAAGGCTCAAGGCCATCAGTGTAACGTTCCTCCAGAATGCCGCGTGGAGCGAAAAGCCCAAGCTCCTCATGCTCGACAACATACACGTCCTGTGCCTGAGACCTCAAAAGGCAGAGCCCGCCGCGCCGCCGGTGACGGCTCCCGCCGACACTGCCGGAACATCAGCCCCTGACGCTGCCGTTTCTGCTAATAATCCTTAAACATTGTGAGCGTAATTTAAGAAATGCCCCCGTAACGACTTTTTTTGAAGGGAAAGCGTTGACCGTGTCGCTTTTTTTTATTATCTTTGCACCCGATATGCCTACCCAAGGCATTGTTCCGACTTTTTATTAACTAAAACAATATCTTTATTATGAAGAAATTCTTCAGCATTCTTCTCGTGGCGGCCTGCGCAACCGTGGGCTCCACCGTTAAGGCACAGGACGTGCAAGTAGACCTCAGCGAGGCTGCTCCCATGAGCCCCGAAATCGAGACCATGGCCCGGCAGACGATTGAACTTAACCTCTCCGACCCGGATGCGGCCAACAAGGTGTTTGCCAAGCTGGTGAAGAAGGCCGCCAAGAGCAACGAGCAGTGCGTGGCCGCCGGCAGGTTCTTCGTGGAAAACAGGATTTACCCCTGCGCCAAGCAGCTGGCCCAGCAAGCCTACAAGCTGAACGGTACGGACGTGGCCACGCTGAAACTGAATGCCGCGGTGGCCCTGATGCGCAAGGACTATGGCGGCGCGGGCGCCAAGGTGGACGAAATCCTCCTGCAGGACGAGAACAACGTGGAGGCCCTTCGCTTGGGCGCGCGTATTTATAAATATGTGAACCCCATTGTCTCGGAGGAGTACCTTGACAAGATTATCGCCCTCGATGCCAATAACTGGAACGCTTATAAGGAATACGGCGACATTGAGTACAGTCTGGACGAGTACAAGAAGGCGTGCGAGAAGTATGACGTGTACTACAAGAACACGCCGGCTTCAGAGCTCAGCATCCTTTCCGCCGAGCAGTACTGCTACAGCCTAATCGCCACGAGCCAGTGGGAGAAACTGGCGGAGGTGGCAGGCGTGTGTGAGCCTCTGAAGGCGGACGACATCGTCTTCAAACGCGCCCGCTTCTACAGTGACATCGAGACCTACAAAGAGGCCGAGTCTGCCAACAGCGTGAAGTATATCACGGAGAAGATGTACGGTGACTCCACGTATATCTACCGCGACTATGCCTACGCCGCCAAGTACGCCGAGAACAACGACGACCTTGCCGGTGCCATTGAGTACTATAAGAAGGGTCTGGCCATAGACGACAAGCAGCTTCCCGCCTATCAGCAGGTGGCCAGCCTCTATCGCCGCCTGAAGGACACGGACAACGCTCTGGTTTACTACAAGAAGTACATGGAACTGAAGGGCGACAATGTTGACCTTGCCGACGAGCGCGGTCTCCTCCAGATTTATATCGCGGCGAAGAACAACGCCGCCACCCTCGAGGAGAAGCAGGCCGTGGCCGAGCAGGGCGATGCCATCGCCGAGCGCATCTGCACGGAGAAGCCGGACTCCTATCAGGGGCCCTACTATCGTGCGCAGCTCTGGATTCTTGACAACAAGAACGCCGAGGAGAAACCCTATGAGAACTACATGAAGGCTCTCGAACTTCTTGGCGAAAATGCGGACTATGACACGATGATTGTTCAGGCTGCCACCTACTGCGCCTTCTACAACCTGAAGGTGGGCAACGATGCTAAGTGCACGGAACTCTGCAACAAGGTGCTGAAGTACGACCCCGAAAACGCCACCGCTAAGCAGTTCCTGCAGATTATTGCGCAGTAGGAGACCCACCCCCTCCCTCTAGGGCAGGGAGTGGATACTTACGAGCGACATGTTTTTTAACTTTTAATTTTTAACTTTTAACTTCCCCCGTAGGGGGGCATATAACCCCAAAACCTCAAAAATGAAAAGACTTTCTATCTTTGTCGTGGCTCTCGTCGCCTCTCTCATGTGTATGGCCCAGAGTCTCAGCCCCAGCACCAAGTGGCACTGGGAAAAAGGAACCCTCGTAGTTGACACTCCCCAGCGCCCCGCCGGTCAGCAGCATGCCCTCGGCCTCACCGCTGAACCCCTCAAGACCGTGCGCGTAGGCTTTGTCGGCCTCGGTATGCGCGGCCCCGGTGCCGTCAACCGTTTCTGCCACATCCCCGGTGTGCAGATTGTTGCCCTCTGCGACTATGAGCAGAAGCGTGCCGAAGGTTGCCAGAAGTACCTTGAGAAGGCCGGTCTCGCCCCTGCCGCCATCTACTGTGGCGAGAAGGGTTACGAGGAACTTTGCAAGCGCCCCGACATCGACCTCGTATATGTAGCCACCGACTGGGACCACCACTTCCCCGTGGCCAAGTGCGCCCTCCAGAACGGCAAGCACACCGCCATCGAAGTGCCCTCCGCCATGAACCTCGAACAGTGCTGGGAACTCATCAACCTCAGCGAGCAGACCCGCAAGCATTGCATGATTCTTGAGAACTGCTGCTATGATTACTATGAGATGAACACTCTCAACATGGTACAGCAGGGCGTGTTTGGCGAAGTGCTCCGCGGCGAAGGCGCCTACATCCACAACCTTGATGATTTCTGGAACTACTACTGGCAGAACCCCGACGGCTCCGACCCCGACGCCCTCCACTGGCGCATGAAGTATAACAAGGAGAACCGCGGCGACGTCTATGCCACCCACGGCCTCGGCCCTGTTGCCCAGTGCATGAACATCCACCGCGGCGACCGCTTCACCACCCTCGTAGCCATGGACACCAAGAGCTCTCACGGCAAGGAATGGGTAGAGAAGAAGACCGGCAAGCCCTGCAACGACTTCCGCAACGGCGACCACACCACCACCCTCATGCGTACCGCCGAGGGCAAGGTCGTAGAAATCCAGCACGACGTAATGAACCCCCAGCCCTACAGCCGCCTCTACACCCTCACCGGCACCAAGGGCTACGCCACCAAGTACCCCGAGGAACACTACGCCCTCGGCGCTGATGCCATGGCCGGCACCGACGCTCCTCAGGTGGACAAGCTCAATACCCACAACTTCATGAACGACAAGCAGCAGGCTGCCCTCGTCAAGAAGTACTATCATCCCATCCTCGCCAAGTACGGCGAACTCGGCCGCGAAATGGGCCACGGCGGCATGGACTTCGTAATGGACTCCCGTCTTGTCTATTGCCTCCAGAACGGTCTGCCCCTCGATATGGACGTATATGACCTCGCTGAGTGGTGCTGCCTCGCCGAACTCGGTGCCCTCTCCATGGACAACAACTGCGCCAGCGTAGCCTTCCCCGACTTCACCCGCGGTCACTGGAACGACCAGAAGGGCTTCCACCACGCCTATGCCACAGCCGAGCAGGAGGCCGCCCAGGAGGCTGCCGCCGCTGCCAGCACCCAGGCACAGAAGGACGCTGCAAAGGCTTGCAAGCTCTGGGAACTCTACAATGCTCAGAAGGATGGCGGCGAAAAAGCTGTCAAGGCCTATCAGAAGGCCGTGCGCAAGTACATCGTTATGCTCAGCAAGTCCCTCAACAAGTAATTGTTAGGAAACAATACATCGGAACAGATAAAGAGAGAGGCAGACACCCATTCGTGTCTGCCTCTCTTTTTCTTTATTATAGGCTGGCAGCCGGCTGGACAAGGGCGGGGAGCCTGTACTCGTGGAGTTAATGGGGAAGGGGGCTCCAACCTGTGTGATGAGCCACGTGCCGCCTTGAACTTATTTTATTATCTTGAGGATTTCCTCCGGCGTATTGACGAGAGTGGTGGCGCCGGCGGCCGTGAGGGTGGGGAGGTCTCGGAAGCCCCAGGTCACGCTGATGCAGGGAACTCCGGCGCCTGCGGCCGTCTGGATGTCCACTTCGGAGTCGCCTATGTAAACGGTGTCGGCGGGCGTGGCGCCAAACTGCTGCATCACGGCCAGGAGGGCATCGGGGTGGGGCTTGGCGCGGACGATGCCGCCTTCTACGAGTGGAAGGGGGGCTCCCTCGCCGATGGCTACGGGAATGAGCGAGCCGAAGTATTGCTTGTTGAGGGCCTTTACGGCGGCATCCACCTTGTTGCTGACGATGGCCAGATGGTGCCCCTCTTCACTGAGCGTGCGGAGCAGGGCGGGTATGCCGGGGTAGGGCTTTGTGAGGTCGGCGCAGTGGGCCATGTAATAGTCGGTGAAGGCCGTCATGGCGCGCGCGGCGTCGGCCTGTCCCACCTCGTCGGTGAGCGACCTCTGCACGAGGGCGCGTATGCCGTTGCCCACGAAACGCAGCACCTCCTCGCGTTGCCGTTCCGGGCGGCCGATGGTGCGGAGAGCGTGGTTCACGGCTGCGGTGAGGTCGTCGAGCGTGTCGAGGAGCGTACCGTCGAGGTCGAAAATGATGGTCATGGCGTTGTTTTTCAATCTACTCTTTTCACTTATGCCGTTCCTCGGGGTACTGCATCGTACAGCAATGCAGGGAACCGTTCTGACGGAGAAGCACACGGCAGTCGATGCCTATGATGTCGCGGTCGGGAAATACGGTTTGCAGGGCGCTGCGCGCGGCCTCGTTCTGCGCATCGTCAGCGTAGAAGGGTAGGAGCACGGCGCCGTTCATGATGAGGAAGTTTGCGTAATAGGGCGGCACGGCCACGAGGCGGTACGGGTGGCCGTCGGCGGTGCGCAGGGCTTGAAGTTCGGAGAGCATGGCGTCGTCGCCCTTGCCATAGACGATGGTGTCGTCGGGGCAGAGGCGGGCGAGGGTGTCGATGTGGCCGTCGGTGTCGTCCTGCTCGAGGCCGCCGTTGTCCAGCCACAGCACGCGCTCGGCTCCGAGGCGGGTACGGAAGACATCCTCCACGGCTTTTTTCACCTCCTCGGGCGTGTGGCCCAGAGTTGCGCGGCGGTTAGGGTTGAGGTTGCAGCGGGCGGTGGTGAGGAGGGTACCACGGCCGTCGCTCTCTATGCTGCCGCCCTCCAGTTCGAAGTCGAGGCTATCGACGTAGCGGCCCCGGGGCAGCAGTGCGCTGTCGTAGAGGTGGCGTGAGATGGCGTTGTCCTGTTCGGCGGGGTATTTGCCGCCCCAGCCGTTGAAGCGGAAGTCGAGGTATTCGCGGCCCTCGTCAGTGATTACGGTGATGAAGCCGTGGTCGCGGGCCCAGGTGTCGTCGGTGGGGCATTCCAGCAGGCTGATGTTCACGAGGCTCTGCATGGGCAGGTGCTCTTGCAGCAAGTCCATGAGGGCCTCGCCGTCGGCACACACGATGATGAGCTTCTCGCGCCGCGCTATCTCACTGGCGAGGTGCAGGTAGCACTGCGTGACGTCGCGAAGCAGCCCGGGCTCTGAGTTCCAGTCCGTGCCTTCGTGCGGCCAAGTGAGCTGTATGCACTCTTGCCGCTCCCATTCGGCGGGTAGTCGTTTCATATAGAATGACCCACCCCCAGCCCCTCCCTAAGGCGAGGGGAATGGATAGGGGAAGTAAAAAGTAAAAAATTAAAAGTTAAAAGTAGAAAGACATATCGCTCGTAAGTATCTACTCCCCGCCCTCTAGGGAGGGGGTGGGGGAGGGTCTTCTTACGAATTCTGATTATAATCCACGGCGATGGTGTATGAGCCGTCGGTGGCCACTTTCACGCAGTATTGCGTGCCGTCCTCGTCGTTGCCGGGGTCGCCCACTTTGGCGCCGAACACGAAGAGGCCGTCCTTGCGCTCACTGTAGGCCATGCCTTGCAGGATGACTGCGCCGGGATTGAAGTCGCCCTTGAATTCGCTCTTGAGGAAAGTGTGCGTGAAGACGCTCTCGCCGCCGCGGCTGATGCTGACGGTCACCTTGTTGTCGTAGAACTCCGTGTCCACGGCGTCGCGGACGATATTGGCACTGTCGGGCTGGCACTTGATGCTTACGGTGAAGTCGCCAACCTTCTCCGATGTCTCGCTGCACGGCTCATAGAGGGGGCCTTCGCTGCCCACGAGGTAGCTGGAGTCGGTGTCGGTGTCGGCGTTTTCAGTGTTTTTCCCGCCGCAGGCGGTGAGGCACAGGGCCAGAAGGGCTGTGCTTGCGAAAAGAATAGACTTCTTCATGGAATAGGGTGTTTTGTGCTGCCGTGCAGCTTTTATGGTGCAAAATTACGAAGAAGTCGGCATGCGGCAAAGGAAAAAGGCAGAAAAGTACGGAGGAAGGCCTAAAATGTAAGAAGCATGGCATAAAAGACCAGCCTGTTCGATTTGGCGCGTTACAGACTCTCTGAGGCCGGCAGTCCGGTTTCCCATGATTTTCCGGCCACTTTCGGAATATTTCTCCGACTTGCTCATCATGGCCACAGCTGTGGCTAAGTATCGGTCACAGCTGTGGCTAAGTATCGGTCACAACTGTGGCCAAGTATCGGTCACAGCTGTGGCCACGATGACTAAATGCCGACTAAGAACAACGGCTTCGGCTTCGCCGGCGTTTTTTCCTTAATGACGTGCCAAATAATTGGGAAGAAGAAATGGCAGAGACTGTCGCGCGTCTTCTCAAATTAAAATAAATTGCCGGAAAATGCCGATTTTTTCTGCTTTTGACTTGGCTACTACGAAAAAATTATATAACTTTGCTCCCTGAAAGAGGATGGGAGCGCGCCGGCGCTGCCGCCGACGGTCTCCCTCCGCCTCGCCTCTTATATATATAATAAGGAGTAAAAACTATAACAACATGAATATTCAAGACGACTTCCGCAAGTTTGCCACCAGTAAGGTAGGCATCAACTCCATGGTGCTCGACGACGTTGTAAAAGCGCAGAGCCATTACCTTAATCCCTACATCCTTGAAGAACGCCAGCTTAACGTGACGCAGATGGACGTGTTCTCGCGCCTGATGATGGATCGCATTATCTTCCTCGGCACGGAGATAGACGACTATACGGCCAACACGCTGCAGGCTCAGCTTCTCTTCCTCGACAGTACCGACCCCGGCAAGGACATCAGCATCTATCTCAACAGCCCCGGCGGCAGCGTGTATGCCGGACTGGGCATCTATGACACGATGCAGTTCGTGCAGAGCGACGTCAGCACCATCTGCACCGGCATGGCCGCCTCGATGGCCGCCGTGCTGCTCGTGGCAGGCAAGGAAGGCAAGCGCTTCGCCCTGCCTCACAGCCGCGTAATGATACACCAGCCTTTGGGCGGCGCACAGGGTCAGGCCAGCGACATAGAAATCACGGCCCGCGAGATAGGTAAGCTCAAAAAGGAACTCTACACCATCATCGCCGAACACAGCCACACCGACTTCGACAAGGTATGGGCCGACTCCGACCGCGACTACTGGATGACGGCCGCCGAGGCTCTGGAATACGGCATGGTGGACAAGGTGCTGCAGAGGAAATAAATTAAAAGTAAAAAGTAAAAAGTAAAAAATAAAAAGATTAACAGTTAGAGTGTTGCAACTTTTAACTTTTAATTTTTAACTTTTAACTTCCCCCGTAGGGGACGAAACTTAATGGTAAAAGAACATAAGTGTACGCTCTGCGGCAGGTCGGAAAGGGACGTGCAACTGTTTGCCGGCGAGCACGGTTTCGTGTGCGTGGAGTGCATAGAGCAAGCTCACGGCATTCTCAAGGAACTCGGTCTGAGCGCGGAGGGCGGTGCTGCCGCCGGACGCAAGGGCCGCGCCGCCTTGGCCGACAAGCGCGCACTGGAGAGCCTGCCGAAGCCCAACGAGATGAAGGCCTATCTGGACCAGTACGTCATCGGGCAGGACGAGGCCAAGAAACATCTCATCGTGGCCGTCTATAATCACTACAAGCGCCTGGCGCAGTATCAGGTGAAGGGCGGCAAGAAGCAGCAGGCCGACGACGTGGAAATCGAGAAGAGCAACGTCATTATGGTAGGCACCACCGGCACGGGCAAGACGCTGATGGCGCGCACCATAGCCAAACTTCTGAGCGTGCCCTTCTGCATCGTCGATGCCACGGTCTTCACGCAGGCCGGCTACGTGGGCGAGGACGTGGAGAGCATACTCTCGCGCCTCCTTCAGGCCGCCGACGGCGACGTGGAGAAAGCCCAGAAAGGCATCGTCTTCATTGACGAGATAGACAAGATAGCCCGCAAGAACGACAACCCCAGCATAACCCGCGACGTGAGCGGCGAGGGCGTGCAGCAGAGTCTGCTGAAACTCTTGGAGGGAAGCCTCGTGAACGTGCCGCCACAGGGCGGACGCAAGCATCCCGAGCAGAAGTTCATACAGGTGGATACCCACGACATCCTCTTCATCTGCGGCGGTGCCTTCGACGGCATAGAGAAGAAAATAGCCCAGAGAATGAACACCCACGTTGTGGGCTACAACTCCGTCAGCCAGCAGTTCCGCGTGGATCCCAACGACTTGCTGCAATACATAGAGCCGAGCGACCTGAAGAGCTTCGGCCTCATCCCCGAGATTATAGGTCGCCTGCCCGTGCTGACGGCACTGCGCCCGCTGGACAGGGAGGCGCTGATGAGTATCCTTACCGAACCGAAGAATGCCATCACGAAGCAGTACGTCCGCCTTTTGGAGATGGACGGCATAAAGCTCACCTTCACGCAGGACGCACTGGACTTCATCGTAGATAAGGCCGTGCAGTACAAACTCGGTGCCCGCGGCCTGCGCGGCATCACCGAGAACATCATGACCGACGTCATGTTCGAGGCGCCCGAAGGCAAAGTGAAGGAACTCGTCATCGACAAGGCTTTCGCCGAAGCCCACTACACCGACCTGAGATTCGGCGCGTGAAAACAAAAAATGAAAAAGAAGAACTCCCCAAACTAAAATAGAACACCTCAATTCTAATACACATCTTGTATGGCTAATAAAATAGACCTGCAGACATCATTAAAGAAATTCTTTGGCTACGACCAATTCAAGGACAGCCAGGAGGCCATCTGCCGCGCCCTCATCGGCGGCAAGAATGTCTTCGTGCTGATGCCCACGGGCGGCGGCAAGTCGCTGTGCTACCAGCTACCCTCAATCGTAATGGAAGGTACGGCCATCGTCATCTCGCCCCTCATCGCCCTGATGAAGAATCAGGTGGACGTGATGCGCCACATGAGCGAGGACGACGGCATAGCCCACTACATGAACTCCTCACTCACCAGGGCCGCCATCGACCAGGTGAAGCAGGACATCGTGGACGGCCGCACCAAGCTGCTCTTTGTGGCCCCCGAGAGCCTCACGAAGCAGGAAACGATAGAGTTCCTGCGCTCGGTGAAGATATCCTTCTACGCTGTGGACGAGGCCCACTGCATCTCCGAGTGGGGTCACGACTTCCGGCCGGAATATCGCAAGATACGCCCCATCATCAACGAGATAGGCAACGCCCCCGTCATTGCCCTCACGGCCACCGCCACGGAGAAGGTGAAGCAGGACATCAAGAAGAACCTGTGCATCACCGACTGCGAGGAATTCACCTCCTCATTCAATCGTCCCAACCTCTACTACGAGGTAAGGACGAAGACCGAGGACGTGGATAAGGAGGTCATTAAGTTTATCAAGCAGCACCCCGGCGTGAGCGGTATAATATACTGCCTGTCAAGGAAAAAGGTGGAAGACCTTTGCGAAGTACTCAAAGTGAACGACATCAACGCTGCGCCCTATCACGCCGGCCTTGAGACGCCCGTCCGCTCGCAGATACAGGACGACTTCCTGATGGAGCGCATCGACGTCATCGTGGCCACCATCGCCTTCGGCATGGGCATCGACAAACCCGACGTGCGCTTCGTCATTCACTACGATATTCCCAAGAGCCTCGAAGGCTACTACCAGGAGACTGGGCGTGCCGGCCGCGACGGCGGCGAAGGCATCTGCCTGGCTTTCTACGGGCAGAAGGACATCCAGAAACTGGAGAAGTTCCTTGAAGGCAAGCCCGTGAGCGAACAGGAGATAGGCCGCCAGCTCATCAAGGAGACCACGGCCTATGCCGAGAGCGCCATCTGCCGCCGCAAACTGCTGCTCCACTATTTCGGCGAGAGCTACAAGAATGACAACTGCGGCATGTGCGACAACTGCACGAAGCCCAAGAAGCAAATGGAGGCCCAGAGTCAGCTCCTCAAGGTGCTGAGCGTAATGAACGCCACGAAGGAGAATTTCCGCGAAGAATACATTCGTGATATTTTGGTGGGCAACGAAACGGAAGAAATCTTCGCTCATCAGCATGACGAGCTGCCGGAATTCGGCTGTGGCGAAAAGCACCCGGAAATCTGGTCGCCCGTAATACGCCAGGCTATGGTGGACGGCTTTATCCTCCGTGACGTGGAGAACTACGGCGTGCTTATGCTCACCGACAAGGCGCGCGAGTTTATGGAGAAGCCCAAACCCTTCAAGATTGTGCTCGACACGCCGGAAGAGGAAGAGGAAAGCGCACCCACCACTCCGCAGGGCGGGGCTGCCTGCGCTGCCGACCAGCAACTCTACAAGATGCTGCGCGACCTGCGAAAGTCCATGTCAAAGGAACTCGACGTGCCGCCCTATATCATCTTCCAGGACAACTCTCTTGAGGCCATGGCCACACTCTACCCGCAGTGTATAGAAGACCTCCAGAATATTCCCGGCGTGGGAGCAGGAAAGGCAAAACGCTACGGCGAGCGCTTCTGCGCCCTCATCAAGAAGCATTGCATTGAGAACGACATCGTGCGCCCCGAGGATCTCCGCATACGCACCGTGGCCAAGCGCAGTGCCACAAAGATACGTATCGTCAGCAGTATCGACCGCAAGGTAAGCCTCGACGACATCGCCGAACTGAACGGCCTCGACCTCGAAGACCTTCTTGACGAGATGGAAGCCATCGTTCTCAGCGGCACGCGACTCGACATAGACTATATGCTCGAGGACATGATGGACCCCGAGAGCGTGGAGGACATCTACCTTTATTTCAAGGAAACCGAGGACGATGACCTCGAAGCCGCCTACGATGAACTCGGTGCCGACTACACCGACGAGGAAATACGCCTCGTGCGCATAAAGTTTATTTCAGAGTTAGGAAACTGACAAAGCCGCTTTTTATAAAAAACTCAACAACCTCATCTTTGAGGAATCCCTTATGGAAGAGACAATACATACACCACAGGAGGAGACCAAGTCCCTCAATTTCATCGAACAGCGTGTAAAGAAAGACCTTGAAGAAGGTCGCAACGGCGGACGCCTGCAAACCCGCTTCCCGCCGGAGCCCAACGGCTACCTTCACATCGGCCATGCCAAGGCCATCGCTATGGACTTCGGCGTGGCAGAGCGTTTCGGCGGCGTGTGCAACCTCCGCATGGACGACACCAACCCGCAGAAGGAAGACACCGAATACGTAGAAGCCATCAAGCGCGACATCCAGTGGCTCGGCTTCCAGTGGGGCAAACTCGTCTATGCCTCCGACTATTTTCAGGATCTCTGGGACTTCGCCGAGTGGTGCATCCTTCAGGGCCGCGCCTACGTTGACGAGCAGACCTCCGAGGAGATAGCTGCCCAGAAAGGCACCCCTACGCAGGCCGGTACCGACTCTCCCTATCGCAACCGCCCCGCAGAGGAGTCCCTGCGCCTCTTCCGCGAGATGAACAGCGGCAACGTAGAGCCCGGCGCGATGATACTGCGCGCCAAGATTGATATGGCCAGCCCCAATATGCACTTCCGCGACCCCATCATGTACCGCGTGCTCAACATGCCCCACTGGCGCACCGGCAATAAGTGGAACGCTTACCCCATGTACGACTTCACCCACGGCCAAAGCGACTACCTTGAAGGCGTCACCCACAGCATCTGCACGCTGGAGTTCGTGCCCCACCGCGACCTCTACGACCTCTTCGTCACATGGATAAAGGAGTGGCGCGGCGAGACAGCTGCCAACGGGCAGGACATAGAGGACAACCGTCCCCGTCAGTTTGAGTTCAACAAACTCAACCTCAACTATACGCTCATGTCCAAGCGCAACCTCCTTATCCTCACCAAGGAAGGCGTCGTGAACGGCTGGGACGACCCCCGCATGCCCACCATCTGCGGCATTCGCCGTCGCGGCTACAGTCCCGAGAGCATCCTCAAATTCATTGACTCCATAGGCTACACCACCTTCGATGCCCTCAACGACATCAAACTCATGGAAGCCGCCGCCCGCAACGACCTCAACGAACGCGCCACCCGCATCAGCGCAGTCCTCGACCCCGTCAAGCTCATCATCACCAACTATCCCGAAGGTAAGACCGAGGAACTGGAGGTGCAGAACAACCCCGAGCGCCCCGAAGACGGTACCCACACCATCACCTTCTCCCGCGAACTATGGATAGAGCGCGACGACTTCAAGGCTGAGCCCGACAAGAAGTTCTTCCGTATGTACCCTGGCAAGGAAACCCGCCTCAAGGGCGCGTATATCGTTGATTGCACCGGCTTCAAGGCCAACCCCGAGACGGGCGAAGTAGAAGAAATCTACTGTACCTACGACCCCGACTCCCTCGCCGGCACCGAAGGCGCCAACCGCAAGGTGAAGGGCACCATCCACTGGCTTTCCTGCGCCCACTGCCTCCCCGCCGAGGTGCGCAACTACGAATGCCTCTGGACCTGCGAGAA
The DNA here is from genome assembly GCA_024401055.1 of Bacteroidaceae bacterium. GTDB lineage: Bacteria > Bacteroidota > Bacteroidia > Bacteroidales > Bacteroidaceae > Alloprevotella. Next base: position 46,366 of record JAKSLT010000006.1, read on the forward strand.
TCCTCGCGACGCCATCAAGCAATATGAAAAGGAGCATGGCGTGCGCGGCATTGACGCCATGCGTCCCTTCCTCAATCCCGACTCTCTCAGCATCAATACCGGCGCATTCATCGAAGAATTTGCCCGTACGCTCCCCGCACTCACCTATCTCCAGTTCCAGCGTACCGGCTATTTCAACGTCGATCCCGACTCCACCCCCGAGCACCTCGTGTTCAACTCCACGGTGTCGCTCAAGGATAGAAAATAATGTGGATAATGTGAGTAATGTGAACGCTTCGCTTAATGTGGAGCAAACTCATATTGCTCACATTACTCACATTGCCCACATTACTCACATTAAACAATATGTCTCGCAAGCATGCTGTCGAGCAGTATGAGCGTTTGATACAGAGCGCTCCGCGTTGGTACCTCGACGTCAACGATTTCCTTGACGTCTATGAGTACTACGAAGACGAGGGCCGCCTCGCCGATGCCGACGTGTGCCTGCGCTACGCTCTGCAGCTCCACCCCGACGATGAGTTACTCCTCGTCAAGAAGGCCTACGCCCTCCGCAGCAGTGGCAAGGTGGCAGAAGCTACAGCCCTCATCGACCGCCTCAATCCCGAGCTCCTCGAAGTGCGCTTCTTCAAGGCCGAGGAAGCCCTCGCCTCGTTCCGCGTGGAGGAGGCCAACAAAATCTTCCGCGATATGCTCGTGGAGAGTGGTGGCGGCGACAGCCCCGTGTCGCCCGATATGATGGACTGGGGCCTCCATGTCGATGTGGCTGAGTGTTATGTGGCCGAAGGCTTCTGGGATGAGGCCCTTTATATTCTCCGAAATATCCCCGACGATGCCCCCGACGCCAAACAGGTGCACCTGATGCGCGCCGAGTGTTATTACAACCAGCGCGACTTCGACGCTGCCGTGGCAGAGGTGAATGCTGCCATTGATGTGGACTCCTATGCCGTGGAGGCGTGGAGCATGCTGGCCGAACTGCAATACGAAAACCAGCATTTCACTGAGGCTCAGGAAGCCTGCGAATATGCCCTCGCCATCAACGCCGACGACGAGAAGTCGCTCCGCATCAACTATTTCGCCCACGCCTGCCTCAACCATCGCGACGAGGCGTTGGCCGTGGCCCGCCATTATGTGGAGTGCTGGCCCAACGAATACTACCTCCCCATGAACGCCGGCGAACTCTGCCTTCAGATGGACAATACCGACGAAGCCATGTCCTTCCTCGGCCGTGCCAACGTGAACTGCCATCCTGAGCATCCCGACCATGACCGCATTCTCACCGACGTAGCGCGCGTCCAGGCCAAGCAGGGACATTACGAGCAGAGTTTCCAGACCGTCAAGCGTCTCTACCGTCGCGATTACCAGTACGAACAGGTGTGTCTTCAGATGGCAGCCATCGCTGCCGAGAACGGTAACATGGATTTCGCCTGCCAGCGACTGGAAGAGATAGCTTCCAAGGTGGTTCCCGGCAACAACGAACTCATCGCCAACATCTTCGCCTTGCTGCACGAGTATCCCATACTCTACACGAAGTGTCCCACCCTTGCCGTTGCCCTGCAACGCCTCAACACCAGCACGACGTTGTAAGCCTTACCTTTTAGCAAGCGACGGCAAAGCCCCGAAGGGGCGGCAGATTGGAGGATAGGGCGAGAGCCCTATCTTTTGTGTATGACCCTTTATGGGAGCGCTGTAAGTGCGACATAATTACCACTTTACTTGAATTGTGTCGCACTTACAGCGCTCCCAGAACAAATGGCAACGAGTGAGGTAGGGCTCTCGCCCTACCCTCCGTTATGTCGTCCTTTCAGGACTTTCAACTTTCCCGGACACCAATATATACCAATAATAAAAGCCAGTCGCAAACGAGCGGCTGGCTTTTTTTGCCGATAGGCTTTATTAACTGTCGTTGACGTCCGGCATTGTTCCAGTGCCCCGCCGGTTAATAGATCTGCTTTTTTCTGTTCTTTATGATGACGCCGCGCGCGGAATTGTTGACGCGGCGGCCCGAGAGGTCGTAGGCGGGCGTGGAGGGAACGGCAGAAGACAGGGTGTCTATTCCGCTGACGATTTCGGCATACTCTGCGGGCGTGACGGCCTTGGCCTGCGCGGCGTTGACGACGCGGCCGTCGGTGGCGTCGAGGAGCATCACCACGAGGCGCACGTTTTTGATGTCGCCGATGGTGGAGGGGCAGGGAAGGGTGGCCTCGTAGGAATAGTATTGGCCGGCGGTGATGCGGCTGGGAATACCGGCGGCAACACCCTCAAACGGCAGGAGGGTGGCACGTGCCACTTGTTGGAAGGTGTAGGGGCGTATGCGGCCGGGCTGCTGCTCAAAACCGCCCATGGCCTCCTGTGAGCCGCTGTAGAAATTATCCTGATAGTATGATGCGTCGGTCACTTCGTCTTCCACAGCTACGGCCGTGAGGCGATATTGGGCATCGGCGCGGTTGACGGCGAAGTGGGAGGTGGCGCAGAGGGTTATCTTCCCGTTTTCGTTCACCGTCCACAGCAGGGCGAGGTCGGCAGGGGCGGGTTGCTGCTGTTCGCGGAGGAAGCATCCCTCAAGGCCTTGGCCGAGGAGGGTGTAGCGGCCCTCGCCATCGCGCGGCATGGGGTCGGCACAGGTCTCGTGGCGGTTCACCTGCGCGGAGGGGAAACCGGGGAAGAGAAGCCTGTTACAGTAGGCGGCCACGTTGGCGTCCTGGCCCAGCACGTCGTCATAGTGTACGGCGATGCCGATGAATTCCTCGGGATACTTCTCGGCCATCTGTTCCATAGCTACGATGCCGCGGGGACAGTATGTGCACCACATTCCCGTGCCTTCCTCGGCCACCGTCCTGCGTCGGGTAGGGAAGAGCAGCGTGCGCACGGCACCCGTCACGGCTGGCTGTTCCAGTGCGTTGCCGGGCACCTCGATGCGTAGGCTGTAATCCACCGTGTCGCCGGGAGCCTGGGGCAGAACCTCGGGGAATGTTATCTCGTGGGTCGCGCCGCCGCCAGTGAGGTTGAGGCCTGCGTACTCCTTCGTGAAAGTCTTGCCGCCGGCCTCGCAGTAGGCGGTGAAGGCCGTGATGGGTTTGGCGGAAGTGGCGCGCAGGGTGGCGGTGAAGGTGAGTGGCGTCGTGCCCGTGACGTCGGTCGGCGTGGTGCTTTGCAGGAGATAGAGGCCGGGGGCTCCTGAGGCGCGGATGTCGCTGACGGCCGTCAGTTCACACTTGAGGGACACGTTGACGAAGGCTATCCACACGCGCTTGCCGGCATACTGGCTGAGACTTGCGCTGTGGCGCGTCCACGTGTTGAGCGAGGCCTCGGTGACAGTGGCCAGCGGAGCGTCGGTGAAGTCTTCGGGGGTGGCTCCCGTGGCGGACACCATCACGCGGTAGGTCGCCGGCTCCTGTAGCGTCTCGGTGAGCGTGGCACTCTCCCACGTCAGCGTGGCGTCGGCGTCCATCACGCTGACGGCGGGCATGATGAGCCAGTCGTCGGCGGCCTTGACATCCTCGCCGCTCACCTTCTTGTGGCGGGCGGGGGAGGCGGCATAGCTGCGGCCGTTTTTCTGGAACGCCTTCCATGCGTCGCCCTGGTCGAAACCGGCCTGCACCATAGTGAAGTGCAGCGGCTGCCGGTCGCGGTCGATGCTAAGGGCACCGGCGGGCAGGCCGCCGGCAAAGTCGCAGGCGAAATAGTCCACCGTCTCTGCACTCACCGTCATCACGTGCGCGCATAATAATATAATAAGGAGTCGTAAGGGGCGCATGGTGCGAAAAAGTTGTTATTGATTCTCGAGATTCCGAGGCTTCGAGGCTTCGAGGTTTCGATACTTCGAGGCTTCGAGTTTCCGAGGCCTCGAACCTTCCGAAACCTTCTTATTCAGCAATCACCTTTTTCCCTTCCATCACCGTAATGCCGTGCTTCGGGGCGTGCTTTACGGTGCGGCCGCCGAGGTCATAGGCCGGGAGAGAGGCCGCGGTCATCGTTGCGGTCTTCACGCCTTCGGGGCGGAAGGGCTCAAGCTCTTTCTTCGACAGGCGCCACACGCCGCTGCGGTGCTCTTCCGCGTTCCAGGGCTCGTTATACATGGCCACGTACACATACTCGTCATCGGAGACGATGCGGAGCAGGTGCTCGTAGTCGGACACCTCCTTGCCGTCCTCAATGCGGTGGGGCAGGCCTTCGTTGATGCCGTTCCAGGTCTCGCCCTTGTCGTAGCTGAAGTACAGACCGCCGTTCTGCAGGCCCGCATAGATGCAGTCCTTGTCGCTGTAGAGCGCGCGCACGTTGGTGTCCTCCGTGTCAGCGGGACGGCCCGTGTTCTTCCAAGTCTTCAGGTCGTTGGTCTTCATCAGGAAGGGAATCTCCGTGGAGATGTTGAAGATGCTGCGGCCCACGTAGAGCGTGTTGTCGAAGATAGTCCACACGGCCGTCACGTTGCTGTCGTTGCGAATCACCTTCCACTTGTTCGTGGAGGGCACGTACTCATAGCAGCGGTAGAGAGCCGTGCACACCAGCTTGCCGTTATACACCACGAGGTTATAGAGGAAGTCGATGGCCGTGCCGTCGCCCTTGCCGCCGTCGTCCACCTCGTAGCTCAGCGACTTGTAGTCAGTGGTCTTCCACGTCTCGCCCCAGTCGTCGCTCATCACGACACCGTAGTTGCAGTCGGCCACGTAGAGCTTGTCGTTGTAGAGCGCCATGGCCTGCACCTGCGAACCTTCCAGGTTGTCGGGTGTGGCGTGCGGCACGCCGGCCTCTTCCAGGGCGCGGCCGTAGTAGAGAATGTCCCACGTATGTCCGCCGTCCTCGCTGCGGGCGATGTGGCAACCGTAGCCGATGGCGTAGATATAGTCGCCGAACTCATAGAAATTGCTGTAGTTGTAGTCTTTGGCGCCCGTGTGCGTCCATGTGACACCGTGGTCCTCACTGATGTAGATGCCGCCGTTCATTTCCCAGAGGAAGTCGGAGAGAAGCATCGTGCCGTCCTTCGTGATGTGGAAGGTATAAGTAGCGTTCTGCTCGCGCAGCAGTTCCCATTCAGCCCAAGTCGGGGCAGAAAGCGTAAGGGTCAGGAGAAGGAGTAAAATACGTTTCATAAGCATAAAAATAAAGTGTTATAAGATAAAATTCAACAATTTGCTGGCAAATTTAGGCAAATAATTCCACATAGGCAAGAAAGAGGCCAATAATAATACGAAATAGACATAAATTTCCTCTCCGATTTTCTTTATGTTGCAAAAATTAGGAATAAAAGCCTGCGGCGCTGCATAAATTAGGAATAAATTAGGAAGGAATGCCTGCGGCGCTACATGAATTGGGAATAAATTAGGAAGGAATGCCTGCGGCGCTACATGAATTGGGAATAAATTAGAAATAAATGCCTGCGGCGCTGCATAAATTAGGAATAAATTAGGAAGGAATGCCTGCGGCGCTACATGAATTAGGAATAAATTAGGAAGAAATTGAGGGGGGGCTGTTTCCTTTCGCTCTTGGGCTCTCCCCCCTCGGGGGAGCAGGAGGGGGTCTTTATTATTCCCCGCCCGAGGGCGGCCTTATTTCTCGGCGCCAGCCGACAAAAGCTTT
>JAKSLT010000060.1 GCA_024401055.1 Bacteroidaceae bacterium
GCAAGACATACAAGATGCGCGACCTTTGGAACCATTGCTACCTGACGACAGGGAAGAAAGTTAACAAGTACACGGCAAATGATGAATTCGTAATTTGGGTGCCGGCGCACGCCACTTACCTGTATAGGTTTTATTAAGTTAAAAGTTAGAAATCAGAAACAATAATATAAATACAAACAACTAGCATGAGAAAGATTCTCGTATTATCATTGATGATGATTACCGCACTGGGTGCGATGAGTCAGACATCGGCGCTGAAGTGTGCCAACAAGGTTTTTAGTTTGCCGGGCAAGGCTTTTATGCACAAGCTCGTAGTGGACAACGGCCGCGAAGTGACGGGCGTGGAAAACTTGCCCGAGGGTCTTACGTTGAGGACAGACCGCAATGCGTACAAGTATATCTACGGTACGGCCCCCGTCGCTGGGCAATACACTTACAACGTTGTGCTGGATGGCGGAGAGAAAGTGCCTGTGGGCTTCACCGTGAGCGAAGACCTTGCACAGCCTACGCCTTTTATGGGCGTACTGACTTGGAATGCCTTCCAGGGACATATCAGCGACGACATCATCAAGACTTTGGCCGATGCCATTGAAGAGTTTGACCTGACGGACGCGGGGTACAAGTATATGTGTATCGACGACCAGTGGGCCAACCGCACGAGGACGAATAATCATCTGACCTGGGGCTCTAAATTCAAGGACTACAAAGGTGTGGTAGACCACATCCACAACCTCGGCCTGAAAATAGGAATTTACTCCGATGCCGGCTCCGCCACTTGTTCCGGTGCCCAGCCCGGTTCGGAGGGCAAGGAGACGGTGGATGCCCAGGACTTTGTGAAGTGGGGCTTCGATTTGTTGAAATATGACTTCTGCAATGCTTCCGATGAGACTCCCGAGGGTGCAGAGAAGCTCTACACCGCTATGGGCAAGGCTCTTAATCAGGCCATGACGAAGGCCGGCAAGAAGCCCACCGACTTCCTCTATTATATGTGCGAGTGGGGCCGCCGTGAGCCGTGGCTGTGGGCTGCCAATACGGGAGCCACCTGCTGGCGCTGTACCGATGATACGCGCGACTACTGGAGCGACACCACTTACAAGGGCGGCGTGAAGCAGGTACTGGGCGTGATGAAAAACATCTGGGCCTATCAGGGCGTGAATCGCTGGAATGACGCCGATATGCTGATGGTGGGTCTCCACGGCACGGGCTACTCCAGCAACGACGGCGGCGGTGACGGTTACAAGGCCGGCATGACGCAGGACGAGTACCGCACGAACTTCGGTCTGTGGTGTATGTTCGCCAGTCCTTTGACGCTCTCCAACAATATCACCAACCTTGACGGCCGTGCCAACGACCTGACGGGCAAGAAAGTGACGAACGACCTCTACGAGGACGACCTAGACATCATCCTCAATACCGAGGTGATTGCCCTTGACCAGGATCCCCTCGGTCAGGCTGGCGAACCCGTTTATGACAATTCCAATTACATCGTTTTCCAGAAGGATATGGTTGACGGAAATCCCGCCATTTCCCTGACCAACCTGGGCAGCAGTGCCCGTTCCATCACGGTGAAGTTCAGCGACCTCAGCGCCCTGCAAGATGGCAAGACCTACAAGATGCGCGACCTCTGGAACCACGCCTACATCGATGCCGACGGCGCCCACAAGAAGTTCACGAAGGAGAGCACCTTCAGCATCCGCGTGCCGAGCCACGCCACCTATATCTACCGCCTCTACGACTATGATGCCGAGGACGTAATCTACACCAAGCCCGGCTACACCGAGGAGGAGATGGCCCTGAAAGAGGCAATGGATGCCGTGCTCTTGGAGGCCGAGACAGCCTACAATGCCAACGAGGAAGGTGCCGTGCTCAGCACCGAGGGCCTCATCACCGATACCAAGCAGTTCTCTACCAACGCCAACGAGACGAGCGAGGGCTCCCTCTCCAATCTCCTTGACGGCGACGCCTCCACCTTCTGGCACAGCAAGTGGCAGGGCGTGAGCGGTACGGAGATGGACAAGCACTATTTGCAGGTGGCTCTGGCCGAACCCGTAGAAGGAGCTCTGCGATGCGTCACTCTGTTCCGTAAAGGTGCCAGTGCCGATTTCGTGACGCGCTGCCGCATTGAAGGCTCTACCGACGGCAAGAACTTCACCGAGGCCGGCAGCGTGAGCATCCCCTTCACCAAGGCCGGTGAGGAGAGCCACGGCGACTTTATGCTGGGTGCCCCTTACAGCACGCTGCGTTTCTGGATTTCCGAGACCACGAGCAACCGCACCTATGGCCATTTCGGCGACTTCCAGCTCTATCCCTACACCACGCTCTCTCCCAATATGCAGCAGCCCGAGGTGGCCGCCGCTATGCAGGCTGCCCTCCAGACGGCAAGCAGTAAGCACAAACCCTCGCAAGCCGACATCGATGCTTTGCGCGAGGCTTACAAGACCTATATGACCGCTATGGGCGGCGAAGAAGGCCTTACCGCCGTGACCGCCCGTCCCCTCACCACCGCAACCTACGACCTGCAGGGCCGTGCAGCCCGCAAAGGCCATCGCGGCGTGGTTGTAGAAAAGGGAATGAAGAAGATACAATAAATAATAACACAACTGAACAGACGCCCTTATGGCTCAAATGCAAAACCGCCTCACCTCCCTTGATGCCCTGCGCGGCTTCAACCTTTTCTTCCTCGTGGCCTTTGGTCCCGTGGTACTGAACTTTTGCAACGGCGTGCCCAACGGCATTATGGACTGGTTCTTCACGCCTCTGTCGCAACTGCTGCGCCACGAGGAATGGGAGGGCCTCACGCCGTGGGACACGATAATGCCGCTCTTTATGTTTATGAGCTGCGCCAGTATCCCGTTCTCCATGGCGCGTTTTCGCCGTGAGAAGGACTACAGTGCCTATCTTCGCCGCGTAAGCCGCCGCGTGGTGCTGCTCTGGCTGCTCGGCTTTATCATTCAGGGAAGTGTGCGCGACCTCAATCCCGACCGTATCTACGTCTTCACCAACACCTTGCAGAGTATCGCCGTGGCCTATCTGGTGGCCTCGCTCCTCTTTATGTTCAGCAAGTTGCGCACGCAGATTGTTACTTTCGTCCTGCTGCTTCTGGCCTATTGGGGCGCGATGGAGTTTATCAGCGTGGACGGTTTCGGCGGCGGGCAGTACGGCCCCGACAACAATTTGGCCGAATGGATAGACCGCGTGGTGCTGGGCCGCTTCCGCGACGGTGCAATGCTGCAACCCGACGGCACTGTAGCCTTTGCGCCGTGGTACACGAACACCTGGATACTCAGCAGCCTTACATTCGCCGCCACGGGCCTCGCCGGCCTGTTCTGCGGCACGATATGCAAGAGCGCATCGCTCACTCCTAAGAAAAAGGGCCTCTGGCTCCTCGGCATCGGCGTGGCACTTACGGTGGCCGGCTGGACGTGGAACATAGAAATGCCCGTTATCAAGCGCATCTGGACGAGCAGTATGTGTCTGGTGGCCGCAGGCTACAGTTTCTTGCTGATGGCCCTCTTCTTCTGGTGGTACGACATCAAGGGCAAGACGACCTGTCTGGAGTTCCTCCGCACCTACGGCCTCAACTCACTCGTGGCCTACACCTTGGAGGAGATGGTAAACTTCAAGAGCATCCCCCACAGCCTCTTCTACGGCTTGGAGCAATACATCGGTGCGTTCTATCCCTTCGTCCTTGCCCTGGGCCAGGCCATCGTAATCTACCTCATACTTTTGGCAATGAAGCGCCTCAATATATTTATTAAAGTATAGTCAGCCTGTAAGTCCTATTAAAAATCCATCTTGGCACGGGAAAAGTGCTGGCTGGAAGCCAGTACCATGAGTAACCCGGGACGAAGTCTCGGGATGACGGAATCCCCGTTATATATGGTCTGGCTGGAAGCCAGTACCTCCGCTATATGAGTCATATCAGTTTGACATATCACATCGTCTGGCGCACGAAGTGCTCGGAAAGAACAATCTCCGAAGAGCATGAGCGTGACTTATACGCTTATATTCTGGGGATATGCAACCAAAAGGAGTGTCATCTCTATCGCATCAACTCTATGCCGGACCATGTGCATATCTGCGTAGAGGTAAAGCCTACCTTGGCTTTGAGTGAGTTTGTGCAAGTCATCAAACAAGAAACTTCACGATGGTTAAAAGAGCATGCAGATAAATTCCCGCACTTTGAAGGTTGGGGTAACGGCTATGCCGCCTTCACTTATTCGAAAAGTGAGCGAGATAAAGTAATAGAATATATCAAGAAACAAAAGGAACACCATCGTCACAAGACTTTCCGAGAAGAGTACGAAACTTTGCTCGTAGAGTTCGGCATGGATCCTGCAAAAGACTTGTTCTTGAATGATTGAAGGTACTGGCTTTCAGCCAGGTCAGAAGTTTGACCGCCAAGCCCCCGAGACTTCGTCCCGGGTTACTCAAAGTGCTGGCTTCCAGCCAGACCACAAATGTGAGACCAAGACCTTGTCCATCTCACGACTCTACAACCCCGCTGTCCGATAACTTAATAATTTTGATTCTTCCTAAATATGGAGTGAAGGCGAATGCAGACCGCAGGTTGTTTGGAAATTAAAACAGAGCGCAACGATATGATTCATCCAAGACAGAGGCGGCTGGAAGCCGCTACTTTGAGGATTTGCCTTGGCATCTGAGCTTGCGAAGAACCCGGGACGAAGTCTCGGGATGACGGAATCCCCGTTATATATGGTCTGGCTGGAAGCCAGTACCTCGGAGAATGACATGTCATGCAGAAAAGGGCAAGGTACTGCCTTCCAGGCAGGTCACAGGTGCGATGACCGAGCTTCCGCAGACTTCGTCCACGGTTACTCGCCGCTCGCTTCGCTCGCTGTAGTGGCTTCCAGCCACTTCCCTTCACTCCAAATAGCGGAAGAACCATAATTCCACAATCATCTAACTAACAAATCACCCACCATAACTTTTTTTAGAAACTGTAAAAAATTTTGACAAAACGAAAAAAGGAGAAATCGCGGCGCCATGAAGCCTAAATGCGGCAATCGGAGAACTGCACGTGCCTATCCCCCTTCTTTTTGGCCCGATATCCCTTTTAATTTTCACTATCTCCCTTTTACGGGAAACTAAAAGAGAACTAGGACAAAATAAAAGAGGACTAGTTCGAATTAAATGGGAAGTAGTTCAAATTAAATGAGCAGTAGTCCGAATTAAAAGAGGATTAGTTTTCACTGAAACCCGCCGTTTTCCAAAAAAATCACGAAAAAACAAATTTCCGACGGCGATTTTTCGTAACTAAATGCGGGAGTAGCGCACCTAAAAGAATATCTGTCATTTTTCTTGCAGACTTAACGCTATATAAATAAGGCATTTAACAAATTATTCAAAATCCGCGTATTTCCGCCCGAGGCGCCGCGCGCTGCCCTCCACGGCCAAAAATCGCTAAGAAAACACCCCGAAACTGTAAAATATTTTGACAAAAAAGTTTCAGTTACGTCCGTTGCTTTGAAGCGTTGAATGAACAGCGCATTCGTTGGATAAACCTAAATATTACATATCTCTATGCGAAACCTCCGCTTATTCCTCCTTTCTCTGGCCGCACTGATAGGACTCGGTGCCCACGCGCAGGGCGAGCCCGTGCTCAAAGGCGCGCTCTATCAGATTTACATGGGCCAGAAAGTCATCGGTGCCGACCAGAACGGCCAGTTGTGCTTGAAGGCCCCCGACGCCGGGGATCCCACGCAGCACTGGCAGTTCAACGGTCTGTCCGGCTCCTACCGCATCGTGTGCCCCTTCACCGGCAAGGCTATACGCACGAACGGCGCAACACTGGAACTCGGCGAGTACAACGGCTCCGACGAGGACCAGTTGTGGAAAATGGGCACTGACGGCCCGCGCCTTATCCCCGCAAACCACCCCGACAAGTGCTTTGCCGGCAAGAAGGGCAAGTTCGTGATGATAAGCGCGAAGCAGAGCGAGACGGATGAGGACGCCTGGCTCGTCATTCCGCAGGCCAAGCGGGCCGGTTTTGATGTGGAGATGACCTATCAGTTCCACCCCTACACGCAGCCCCGCCTCGTGCTCGGCAACAAGGACGACGGCGGTGACGGCGCACGCATCGTGGCCGAAGAGCGCGACGCGGATAACCGCGGTCAGTACTGGCAAGTGAAGATGCTGGACTTCAAGCAGCGCGTCGTGAGCGGTGCCTTCTATACGGCGGCCTTCGATGACGGCGGCGACAACAAGAAAATAGACTACCTCCTGCAATGGAGCCCCTCACCCACCTACGCCAACAATAAGTTTGAGTTCGCTCCCGTGGACCAGGGCTGGCAGGCCGTGGGCGAGGGAGAGGACTTGCACTACACCAACGTGTTTGCCATTGTCAGCGTGAACCGTCAGAAGATGATGGTGCTGCGCGACGGCAAGTTGATGCAGGAGCCTGTTGACCTCACTGACAAGGCCGCGTGGTTCTATGCCGACGCCGTGGCGAAACCCAAGATAACCGCCCCCATCTGGGAGGACGAGACCGTGTTCGGCATCAACAAACTGCCGGGCCACGCCACCCTTATCCCTTATGCCTCCGAGCAGGAGATGCTGGCTGACAAGGCTTACTACGACACACCGTGGACCGAGCCCCAGAGCAGCCTCTACAAGAGCCTGAACGGCGCGTGGAAGTTCCGCCTCGTGAGTGAGCCGAGCCAGCGCCCCGAACTCTCCGGCCTCTCTCTGGCCGACGTGGCCGACTGGGACGAAATCCCCGTGCCCTCCAACTGGGAGATGCAGGGCTACGACCATCCTATCTATTGCAACGTGGAATACCCCCACGCCAATACGCCACCCTTCATCAAGGCCCGCCCCGGCTTCAACGACGGCGGCGCGAACTACGGCATCAACCCCGTGGGCTCCTATATGCGCACCTTCACCGTGCCCGAGGCCTGGCGTGAGGAGGGCCGTATGACCATCCTTCACTTCGGCGGCATCTACTCTGCCGCCAATGTGTGGGTGAACGGCCAGTATGTGGGCTACACGCAGGGCGCCAACAACGACCACGAATTTGACATCGCCCCTTATCTGAAAGCCGGCGAGAACACGCTGGCCGTGCAGGTGTTCCGCTGGAGCGACGGCTCGTATTTCGAGTGTCAGGATATGTTCCGTATGAGCGGCATCTACCGCGACGTATATCTCTGCAACTTGCCGAAGGGAGCCGTGTATGACCATAAGGTAAGAACCAAATTGAATAACGGAAGGGCTGTCGTCGTCGTTGATCTTTACGACCGCGAAGGCAAGGCTACCGGCGCCGAACTCTCCCTCTACGATCCCCAGGGGCAGTTGGTAGCGAAGTCTGGTGCCAGCAGTTGCCATCCGGGCGTGGGCTCTCCTGCGTTAGTATTGAGCAATCCCCAACTCTGGAGCGCCGAGCAGCCCAACCTCTACACCCTCCGCGTGGTGCAGGACGGCATGGCTTTCTCCACCAAGGTCGGTATCCGCGAGGTGAAGATAGACGGCACCAAGTTGCTGGTGAATGGCAAGCGTGTGTTCTTGAAAGGCACCAACCGCCACGACACCGACCCCGAACGCGGCCGCGCCGTCACCAACGAGACGATGCTGCGCGACGTTATCCTTATGAAGCAGAACAACCTCAACACCATACGCACCTCCCACTATCCCAACGCCGCACGGATGTACGCTATGTTCGACTACTACGGCCTCTATTCCGTATGCGAGGGCGACGTGGAGGACCACGCCAACCAGAGCCTGTCCAGCCTTCCCAGCTGGCAGCCGATGATGGTGGACCGTATCAACCGTATGGTGCTGCGTGACCGCAACCATCCCTCCGTCATCATGTGGAGCCTTGGCAACGAGTGCGGCAACGGCGACAACTTTGAGGCCTGTTTTGACGAGGCCAAGCGCCTCGACAATACGCGCCCCGTCCATTACGAAGGAACGCGCATCAACCGCCCCTATGGCGGTAGCCGCTTCTCTGATTTCTATTCCAAGATGTACCCCGGTCAGGACTGGATGCAGCAGAACACCTCCGGCCTCGAAAAGCCTATGTTCCTCTGCGAATATGCCCACGCCATGGGCAATGCCGTCGGCAACCTCGCCGAATACTGGGATGTTATTGAGAATAGCCCTGACTGCATAGGCGGTTGCATCTGGGACTGGGTGGATCAGGCCATCTACGACCCGCACGAGATGAAGCAGGGCATTAAGCGCCTCCACACCGGCTACGACTATCCCGGCCCGCACCAGGGCAACTTCTGCAGCAATGGCATCCTGCCCGCCGAGCGCACCGAGAGTGCCAAACTGAAGGAAGTGAAGCAGGCCTACGCCTATGTGAAGATGGAACTCCTTTCCGAAGCCTCACAGAATAGCTCTCAACTGTCCGCTCGGCGACACAAGGAGACGCTTGCCAGAGCAAGAACTGTCAACTGTCAAATCACCAACGCCTACGCCTTCGACAACCTCCGCGACTACGACCTCGTGACCGAACTCGTGAAGGACGGCAAGGTCCTCGGCCAGAGCAAGCAGGCCCTTCCCGCCCTGGCTCCCGGCGAGTCGCAGACGGTCAGCGTGAAGTTACCGAAGAAAGTCGTGCAGAAGGTCGGCAAGGAGGCCGAGTACCTCCTCACCCTCCGCGTGCAGCGCCGCGAAGCCACCCGCTGGGCCGAGGCCCATCACGAGGTGGCCGTGCAGCAGTTTGCCCTCACGCCCCGTGTAGCCCTGCCCGAAGTGAAGGCCAAGGGCACCAGCTGGGCACAGGTGCCGCAACTGTTGGCACTCGGCCCCAGTGACACCTTCCGCAATGAGAACGTCAGCATCAGCATCGACAATACCACGGGCGTGCTCACCAGCCTCAAGCTTGCGGGCCGCGAACTCCTCACCGGCGGCTTCGGCTTTGATTACACCAACCACCGCTGGATAGAGAACGACCGCTTCACAAAGACCGACAACGGTATGAAGGACAAGGCCGACATAGAGCACACAGTCGATGCCGCCGGCAACCTCGTCATCCACTCCCACCGCGACGGCCGCCTCTGCCAGCTTGACGTAGAATACCTCGTCTATCCGCAGGGTATAGTGGACGCAGAGATCACCTTCACACCCCATACCGACGACCTGCGCCGTGCCGGCGTCATCTGCGGCATAGACAGCACGCTCAACAATGTGCGCTACTATGCCCTCGGCCCATGGGAGAACGGCGTGGACCGCCACGACGGTCAGGTGGCCCAGTGGTGGACTTCCTCCGTGGCCGGCCTCGCCGAGAACTATATCAAACCCCAGACCACCGGCGAGCGCACCGAACTGCGCGACCTCATCCTCACCGACGATGCAGGCCGCGGCGTGCGCATACAGACGGAGGGCAACGTAAGCTTCTCCCTCAACCGTAACACAGACGAGCAGATGATGAACGCCAATCACCAGTGGGAACTTACCCCTCTCGGCTACAATGTCCTCCACCTCGACGCCTGGCATCGCGGCATCGGCAATGCCTCCTGCGGCCCCGGCACTCTGGAGAAATACTATGTGCCCAACCGCCCCATGAGTTTCAAGTTGCGCATCAGCGAGATTTAAGCCTCACCCCGTCGCGGCTGCTGCGCACCGCGCCACCCCTCCCCTATTAGGGAGGGGGATATACCTCTAAAGGTTGGGCTGCTTTTGATAGAAGGTCAGACATATATTATATATATAATGAATAAGCAGTTTTATGCTACGGCTTCTCCGGATAGGTATGATTTGCTGAAAAACTTTGCGAGGTCGAACCGCAGAGAGATGACAATGGCTGAGGAATATATCTGGAGTGAACTGCGCGATAAACAACTGGGCGTGACCTTCCGCCGACAATGTCCGATAGGTGATTTTATCGCTGACTTTGCTTGTCTTCCCTTGCGTCTCATTATAGAGATTGACGGGAAATATCATGAGAGCCCCGAGCAAAGGCAAGATGATGAATCTCGCTCTTCTTCTTTGGCCGGAATGAACTACCAAGTTCTTCGCTACACCAATGAGGAGGTTTTAAATTCTCTCTCCGCCGTCATCAACGATATACGACAACAGATTAATAGAATACAAACCAATAAAAACAGTCCTCAATAGCCCTATGTACCTATAGAGGTATCTTCCCCTCCCTAATAGGGGAGGGGTGGCAGAGCACCGAAGGTGGCTCTGACGGGGTGAGGCTTTCTTTTTATTATGAACAACCAACAGCAAAAAATCAAGAGCCTCGTTGAGCGCCGCGAGAAAGCGCGCCTCGGCGGTGGCGAAGTGGCCATTGAGAAACAGCACGCCAAGGGCAAGGCCACGGCCCGCGAGCGCATCGCCCTCCTCCTGGACGAGGGCTCGTTTGAAGAGATGGACATGTTCAAGCTCCACCGCTGCCACAACTTCGGCATGGAGAAGAAGCAGTTCCTCGGCGACGGCGTAGTGTGCGGCTGCGGCACCATTGAGGGCCGACAGGTGTATGTCTATGCCCAGGACTTCACGGTGAACGGCGGCAGCCTCTCCGAGACGATGGCCGAGAAAATCAACAAGGTGCAGGACCTGGCCCTCAAGATGGGCGTGCCCTGCATCGGCCTCAACGACAGCGGCGGCGCACGCATACAGGAAGGCATCAACTCGCTGGCTGGCTTCGCCAACATCTTCCAGCGCAACATTGAGGCCAGCGGCGTCATTCCCCAGATTAGCGGCATCTGCGGCCCCTGCGCCGGCGGCGCCGTGTATAGCCCCGCCCTCACCGACTTCGTGGTGATGCTGGAGGGTGTAAGTTATATGTTCCTCACGGGCCCGAAGGTGGTGAAGACCGTCCTCGGCGAGGATGTCACGCAGGAAGAGCTCGGCGGCGCCAGCGTACATAGCAAGAAGAGCGGCGTGTGCCACTTCACGGCGAAGACCGAGGAGGAGTTTGCCGCACTCATCCGCCGCTTGCTGGGCTATCTGCCCCAGAATAATATGGAGCGCGCTCCCCGCAAGGAATGCACCGACCCCATAGACCGCAAGGAGGACCGTCTCAACGAAATCATCCCCGACAACCCCAACCAGGCCTACGATATGTACGAGGTCATCTCCGCCATCGTCGATGGCGGCGAGTTCCTGGAAGTTCACAAGGACTTTGCCCGCAACATCATCGTGGGCTTTGCCCGCTTCAACGGCCAGAGCGTGGGCGTGGTGGCCAACCAGCCCAAGGTGTATGCCGGCGTGCTCGACTGCGACGCCAGCCGCAAGGCCGCCCGCTTCGTGCGTTTCTGCGACGCCTTCAATATCCCCATCGTGAGCCTCGTGGATGTGCCCGGTTTCCTGCCCGGTACGGGTCAGGAGTACAACGCCGTCATCGACCACGGTGCCAAACTCCTCTTTGCCTACGGCGAAGCCACCGTGCCCAAGGTCACCGTCACGCTGCGCAAATCCTACGGCGGAAGCCATATCGTGATGGGCAGCAAGCAACTGAAGACCGATATGAACTACGCCTGGCCCAGTGCCGAGATAGCCGTGATGGGTGCCAGCGGTGCCGTGGCCGTGCTCTCTGCCAAGGAAGCCAAGACGCAGGACGACCCCAAGGCCTTCCTCGCCGAGAAGGAGCGCGAGTACAACGAACTCTTCGCCAACCCCTACAAGGCTGCCGAGTTTGGCTACATCGACGACGTTATCGAACCCCGCAACACCCGTCTGCGCATCTGCCGCGCCCTTGCCCAACTTGAGACGAAGAGCGAAGGCCGTCCCGCGAAGAAGCACAGCTGCCTGCCATTGTAGAATTAGCAAATTAGTTTGTATGAAGACATATAAATATAATGTAGGCGGCCGCGAGCTCTCTTTGACTCTCAATGCAGAAGGCCAGATAGTCGCAGCCGATGGTGCCGAGCCTACAGACGAGCAGATGGCCCACTATGCAGCCGTTATAAGCCTCGCTCTCGCAGAGGATGCCGCCACCATCGTACACGATGACGAGACAGCCACCTCTGTCACCATCGCCCGTAAATCCACGCCCTGGAACAATCCTCAGCGGCAGTTTAATAATGTAATAAAGAAAAGATGAGAAAATACAGTTATACCATCAACGGCGCCGCCTACGACGTCCGTATTGACAGCATCCGGAACGGCGTGGCCAAGGTTAATGTCAACGGCCTTGACTTCGACGTGCAAATCCACGGCAACCTTTGTGAAGAAGACCTGACTGCCCCCTCCGTTTCTTCGGAGAACATTCCCCTTCAGGCGGTGGCCAGCGGACAGAAACCCCAAGCAGCCAGCGAACCGCAAGGCGTCTCCACAAAGGGGGAGACAGCGCCAGGCGCCGGAGAAGGAATTTTAGCCCCGCTCCCCGGTGTCATCACCAAGATTCTCGTATCCGCCGGTCAGAAGGTTAAGAAGGGCGACACCATCCTCGTGCTGGAAGCTATGAAGATGGAGAACAACATTCAGGCCGAGCACGACGGCACCGTCACCGCCGTTTGCTGCAAGGCCGGCGACAGCGTGATGGAAGGCACCACGCTCGTCACGATAGGGTAGTTTGCATTCGTTTCTCAAAGCGTTAAGGTCATTCTCGCCAAGCCGAGGATGAGTTTTTGCGTGGAGTTGCTGATGTAATGGATGGCGGGCTTGAGGCTGGCGTGGGGGGAGAGGCTGATGCCGCATGAGAGTTCTGTGGTGAACTCGTGGCCAGTATGGAGGACGGAATAACTGGTGAAGAGTCCAAAATCGGTACGCCCTGTGCTGTATCTTGCTCCGGCTCCTGTGAAATGGCGGCATTCCTTTTCGCGGCCAAAGCAATGGGAGTAAGCGGCAATGAAATTGAGATTTCCCGTTGTGAGGCGCCCGGCACGCCATTCCGCATAAGTCCAAAGCACGGGGGACGCATCGTAGAGGCTGCCGCCGAGGAAGATATTGCAGCCTTCCCCTTTATATTCCCCTTGCGCCATAAGCAGAAGACCGTCGGTCTGCGGACAGACGCGAAACAGATTCTCACTGCCTGTGAGGCGATAGTGCTCGCCTCCATTATAGAGGCTCGCCTTCGCGCTCCACCGCTGGCCGCCGTATTCATAATGCAGGCCCATCGCCGCGAAGGGGTAGGTGCAAATGGGAAAATTGGCGGATAGGGTGGGGAAGAGACCGCACGAACTGTTCGTGAAGAAGGCTGCCGTCTCAGAAGTGAAGTAATCTTCTCCCGTATTTCTGATGCCGGCGAAAATGCTGTGGGTGGCGCGTTTGGAGGTGTGCTCCCATCCTAATCCTGCTACGGCCAGCGTCAGCGGAATGTTGGGGATGGCTTCCAAGCTGGAGGCCGTTAGTGCATTGCCAGTAAGGCTTCCGCGGGCCTTGGCAGTGCTGAGGGTGGAGACGTTTACTTGTAGATGGCGGGCAATGCGAGCGCGGCCGTTCAAGCGGAGAAGATTCAGGAAATTGTAGCCGCCGCAGAAATCGGAGTGGAACTCTGCGTCGTACTGAAGGTTGAGGGTCAAAGTAGGAGCCCCCTCCCCGCTCCTCCCTTGGGGGAGAGTCTCGGCGTGAGAGGACAGCGATAACGAAAGGAGAAGTGTGGAGGCAAGAAGGAGGTTTTTCATCTTTTTTGCTGCAAAAGTAGTGCTTTCTATTTGCCGTGACAAGGCGCGTAAAGCACTTTACCCACTATTTGCGATAGGCTTCACACTGCCTAAAATGCCGAAAGAAGGCGAAATACCCACTAATGATTATTGCGTATTACGCGAAAAGTGAGTATTTTTGCACTTGAAAAAACGAACAAAGATGAAAAGAATAAAACTCTACGAGGCTGACGACCGTATGGTGTCCCTCATCCGCGACAACTACAACGTCTTGCAGGCTATGGGCGCTTTCGGCATCAATCTCGGCTTTGGCGACAAAACCGTGCGGCAGGTATGCGAAGCGCAGCAGGTAGATACCTACACCTTCCTGCTGGTGGTGAACTACATCATCAACGGCTATCGCCATCAAGGCCCCGACGAGAGCGTATCCGTATCCACGCTGATGCACTACCTCAGGGCATCGCATGAGTTCTTTCTCGGTTTTCAGTTGCCTTTGGTGCGCAGAAGTCTGGAAGAAGCCTTCAGCGAGGACAGGAGGATGCAAGTGCCCGTTCTGCGCCTATACGATGCCTATGCCCGTGCAGTCCTGACCCATATGAAATATGAAGAGAAAACGCTCTTCCCTTATGTAGAGCGCCTGCTGACGGGGGAGAAAATGACGGGCTACGATGCCGTTACGTTCTCCAAGCGTCATGGCGACACGACTGCTCAACTTCAGGAAATGAAGAGCATCATCGTGCGCTACATCCCTACCAATGTCTTGGCGAACAACAAACTTATGGCTGCGCTCTACCATTTGTACAACATCGAGGAATGGCTTCAGTTGCATGCCAATGTGGAGGACGATATCTTCGTGCCGGCCATCAGACATCTGGAACAGAAAGTGGAGCAGCAGAGCGTGCCGTCCCATCCCTTGGAAACAATCTCCTCCTCTCCCAGGGCCGGCGCCCTTTCAGAACGTGAGAAAGAAGTCATCGTGTGCCTTGCACAAGGAATGGCGAACAAGGAAATTGGCGACCGCCTCTTCATTTCCGTGAACACCGTGACGACGCACCGCCGCAACATAGCCCGCAAGCTCGACATCCATTCCCCTGCCGGCCTCACCGTCTATGCCATCGTCAATAATCTGCTGGATATCTCCAGCGTGATACACCCCAATAGCGTGTAAGAAGCCGCATTCAGCCACGCTTATCTCAAATGCCGTGATGTTTCTTGGCAGTTCCCCCGGCGTTGTCACCGCCCACACCTCCTACGAGCAGCTCTCCCATCAGGAACTGCGCGATATGGTGAACGACTTTGTCGTGCAGATAGGCGAGGTCTATTTCCAACTGTGGTCATACAACCGCTATGTCCACGGAGATTATTTCCGCACCTTCGGCTCTTCTGTCGAGTGGCAGCAGTGGGTGCGCGAGGAGGCCCTGCCTATCGACGGACTCACCGACGCCCAGATGGTGGATTTCCTGATAGACGGTCTCATCCCTGATACCTCTCCCAAGTCTCCCCTTAAGGGAGATTTAGAGGGCCTCTCCCCCAAACGCGAAACCAGCGTCTATCCCTATTACGTGCAAGCAGCCCGCGAACTCGGCACCATTGCCTACGACAGCCGTCTGTTTGCCGATACGCCCCTCTTCCGCGACTTTGCTCCCGAGGAAATCGCCACGATGGGCAATCAGGTCTATTCCTTCCTCGTTCGCGA
>JAKSLT010000061.1 GCA_024401055.1 Bacteroidaceae bacterium
AAGTGAAAATTAAAAGGGAACAAGTGAAAAATAAAAGAGCGGAATTTCATGCCGAATACAAGTGAAATTCGCGCTTAGTCGGCATTTACTTGCGGAAATTGAGAGAAAATTCTAGTCGGAGATTTAGTAATGATTTGTGCGTCAGCGGTTTGCTAACTTCCGCGAGAATCGCGTGTAGCCAATCGAGTTACACTTCGCTCGCGAATATCGCGCTGTACGAGCACATAAATTGTAAAAAATTTTGACAAAAGGGTTGCCTGCGGCGCTACATAAATTAGGAATAAATTTATCAAAAATCTTGAAGGTTGGGGGCGGATAGGGGGCGAATATTGGGCAGCGAGGGCGGGATATGACGGAGAAGAGGCAAAAAAATAGGCATACGTGTGCGCACGTATGCCTAATAAATATAAGGTGATGGGATGGGTCAGACGTAGATAGCCTCGGGCTGGAGGGCGATACCGAACTTCTCCTGCACACTTTCCTGAATGGCGGCGGCGAGCTTGACGATGTCTTTGGGACGGGCACCGCCGTGGTTGACTATTACGAGGGCCTGTTTGTCGTAAGTGCGGGCCTTGGCATCGTCGGAGAGGCCGCGGCCTTTCCATCCGGCCTGCTCTATGAGCCACGCGGCGGGGATCTTCACGCCGCAGGGGGCAGGGTAGTGGGGCATATCGGGATGGGCGGCGAGGAGGGCGTCGGCCACGTCGGCAGTGACCACGGGATTCATGAAGAAACTTCCGGCTGAGCCGAGGACGGCAGGGTCGGGGAGTTTGGCCTGGCGAATCTCAATGACAGCCTCGCGCACGGCCTGCGCCGTGGGGAGTCCTTCGGGAATGGCGCGGTGGGTGTAGGCGGGGACATAGTTGAGGTTGAGGCAGAAATCAACGTGGGTGATGATGTACTGGCCTGCGAGTTCGTGCTTGAAGATGCTGCTGCGGTAGGCGTAGCTGCAGTCCTCGGGGGTGAAAACGCGGGGCTGGCCGGTGGCTATCTCTATGGCGTGGACGGCATGGATGTGTTGGCAAGCCTCACTGCCATAGGCGCCGATGTTCTGCACGGCGGCAGCGCCGACCTCACCGGGTATGAGGGAGAGGCACTCCAAGCCGGAGAGGCCACGGCGAAGCGTCCACTCGACGAAGGCATCCCAATTCTCCGCGGCACCAGCGCGGACGAGCTGCGTGTCTGCACTCGGAGCGCCGGGGATAAGGGCGAGGCCGTGTATTGCGGACTTGAGGACGGTGCCGGGGTAGTCGCGGGTGAAGAGGAGGTTGCTGCCGCCGCCTATCTGGAGGAAAGGCTCTTCGGGAGTTTCGCGCACGAGACGGAGAGCTTCGCGGAGCTGCTCCTCGTCGTGATACTCTATGAAGCGGCGGCAATGCACGTCAAGGCCGAAGGTGTTGTGGTGGAGAAGGGAGAAGTCGTGTTCCACGCGGAGGGCGTGCTCCAGTTGCTTGGCCTCGTTCCAGATGGCGTCCATCTCGGCGAGCGTCATGTCCTTGAGGTCGCGGCCCTGCTTGAGAGTCTTGGACTCAAGGTAGTTGAAGCGGCGGATGAACTTCTGGTTGGTGTGCTCAAGGGCGTTGTCGGGATTGATGCCGTAGAGGCGCGCGGCGTTGATGAGAGAAAACATTACGTCGCCGAACTCGGCGGTGGCTTTCTCCTTATCCATCTCCGCCACCTCGGCCTCGAACTCGGAGATTTCCTCCTTCACCTTCTGCCACACCTGTGAGCGCTCCTCCCAGTCGAATCCGACGTTGCGGGCCTTGTCCTGTATGCGATAGGCCTTGACGAGGGCGGGTAGGGAGGAGGGCACGCCGGAGAGTACGGTCTTGTTGCCGTCCTTCTCCTTCTGCTTTATCTGCTCCCATAACTTGCTGACTTCTTCTGCGTTGGCGGCTGCGGCTTCACCAAATACATGAGGATGGCGGAAGATGAGCTTATCGGTAAGTTTCTGGCACACGTCGCCGATGTCGAAGTCTCCCGTCTCGCTTCCTATCTTGGCGTAGAAGAGGACGTGGAGGAGAACATCGCCGAGTTCCTTGCAGATGTTGAGTTTATCGTTCTTGATGAGCGCATCGCAGAGTTCGTAGGTCTCCTCGATGGTATTGGGGCGCAGCGACTCGTTGGTCTGCTTGCGGTCCCAGGGACATTTCACGCGGAGTTCGTCGAGGACGTCAAGCAGGCGCTCAAATTCTTGGAGTTGTTTCTTTCTATCCATTAAAATATAGGGAGGGTCTTTAGAATTCCTGCCACGACTTTATTTCCAACTCATCGGCCTTCATGGTGCAGAAGGCAGTGATGAAGGCGGAGGCGAGGCGGGCGTTGGTGATGAGAGGAATGTTGAGGTCGATGGCGGCACGGCGAAGTTTATAGCCGTTGGTAACGGAACTGTTGCTCTTCGTACGCGGCATGTTAACCACGAGTTCCACTTCCTTCTTGTGCAAGAGGTCGAGGGCCTGGGGCTGTCCTTCCTCGTCGGGCCAGTAGGCACGCTGGCAGGGGATGTGCTCCTCGGAGAGGTAACGGTAGGTGCCGGAAGTGCCGTAGATGGTGTAACCGTTGTCCACGAGAAGCTGTGCGGCATCAGTCATCTCGGCCTTGCGCTTGCCGTCACCGGTGGAGAGGAGCACGGTGTGCTCGGGGATGCGCTGGCCCACGGAAAGCATACTCTTCATAAGGGCCGTGCGGGCATCGTCGCCGAGGCAGCCCACCTCGCCGGTGGAAGCCATATCGACGCCGAGCACGGGGTCAGCCTTCTGAAGACGGTTGAACGAGAACTGGGAGGCCTTCACACCGACATAGTCGAGGTCGAAGACGCTCTTGGCGGGCTTCTCCACGGGAAGGCCGAGCATGATGCGCGTGGCCATCTCGATGAGGTTGACCTTGAGAACCTTGCTGACGAAGGGGAAGGAACGGGAGGCGCGGAGGTTGCACTCAATGACCTTGATGTCGTTCTCGCGGGCGAGGTACTGGATGTTGAAGGGGCCGGAGATATGGAGTTCCTTGGCAATTTGCTTGCTTATCTTCTTGATGCGGCGGGCTGTCTCCACATAGAGTTTCTGCGGCGGGAACTGGATGGTAGCATCACCGGAGTGAACGCCGGCATATTCAACATGCTCGCTGATGGCGTAGGCGATAATCTCGCCGTCGCGGGCCACGGCGTCCATCTCCACCTCCTTGGCGTTCTGGAGGAAGCGGCTCACCACAACGGGGTGCTTCTTGCTGACGTTGGCGGCGAGGGTGAGGAAGCGCTCCAACTCGTCTTGGTTGGAGCAAACATTCATTGCGGCACCGGAGAGTACATAGGACGGGCGCACGAGGACGGGGAAGCCCACCTTCTGGATAAAGGCGTTGATATCGTCCATGCTGGTAAGGGCGGCCCACTCGGGCTGGTCCACACCGATGCGGTCGAGCATTGCGGAGAACTTGTCGCGGTCCTCGGCATTGTCGATGTAACGGGCCTGCGTGCCGAGGAGCTTCACATTCTGCTCGTCGAGACGCATGGCAAGATTATTGGGTATCTGACCACCGGTGCTGACAACGACACCCTTCGGCGTTTCAAGTTCGATGATGTCCATAACGCGCTCGAAGGTGAGTTCGTCGAAGTAGAGACGGTCGCACATATCGTAGTCGGTGGAGACGGTCTCGGGGTTGTAGTTGATCATCACGCTGCGATAGCCCTCCTTACGGATGGTGTTGAGGGCTTGCACGCCGCACCAGTCGAACTCCACGGAGGAGCCGATGCGATAGGCACCCGAACCGAGCACAACGACGGAGCGACCGTCCTGGTCGAAGTTGATGTCGTGGGCTACGGCGGAGTAGGTGAGATAGAGGTAGTTGGCCTGTGCGGGATATTCGGCAGCGAGCGTGTCTATCTGCTTGACATAAGGCAGGATGCCCGCTTGCTTGCGGCGCTCACGGATGACCAACTGCGCCTTCTCCATGTCCATCTCCTTCTCAAGACGAAGGGCGCGGGCAATCTGGAAGTCGGTGAAGCCATAGATTTTGGCAGTGCGGATGAGATCGTTGCTGACGGTGTTGATGTTGGATGCACGGAGCTCCTTATTTATATTATATATATGGAGGAGCTTCTCGAGGAACCAGCGGTCAATCTTCGTGAGCTGATAAATCTGCTCTACGGTGTAGCCGGCGAAGAAGGCCTTCTCAATGACAAAGATACGCTTGTCGGTAGGTGCCTTCAGGGCGGAGTCGATGTCGTCGATGGTGAGCTCCTTGTTGCCTACGAAGCCGTGCATGCCCTGACCTATCATACGCAGGCCCTTCTGGATGACTTCTTCGAAATTGCGGCCGATGGACATCACCTCGCCGACGGATTTCATTGAGGAACCTATCTCGCGGTCAACGCCACGGAACTTGCCGAGGTCCCAGCGGGGAATCTTGCAGACAACATAGTCAATGGCAGGCTCAAAGAAGGCCGTGGTGGTCTTGGTGACGGAGTTCTTCAGGTCAAAGAGACCGTAGCCGAGGCCGAGTTTAGCGGCGACAAAGGCAAGGGGATAACCGGTAGCCTTGGAGGCGAGGGCTGAGGAACGGGAGAGGCGGGCGTTCACCTCAATGACGCGGTAGTCCTCGTTGTCGGGAGAGAGGGCGAACTGCACGTTACATTCGCCTACGATGCCAACGTGGCGCACGATGCGGAGGGCAAGGTCGCGCAATTTGTGACACTCGCTGTCGGTGAGCGTCTGCGTGGGGGCTATGACGATACTCTCGCCGGTGTGGATGCCGAGAGGGTCGAAGTTCTCCATGTTGCACACGGCGATGCAGTTGTTGAAGCGGTCGCGTACAACCTCGTACTCAATCTCCTTCCAGCCTTTGAGGCTCTTTTCTACGAGCACCTGAGGGGAGAAGGAGAAGGCCTTTTCGGCCAGTTTGTAGAGTTCTTCCTCGTTGTCGCAGAAGCCGGAGCCCAGTCCGCCGAGGGCGTAAGCGGCGCGCAGGATGACGGGGTAGCCCAGTTCCTTTGCGGCACGGGCAGCCTGCTCGATACTTTCGCAAGCCTCACTCTTGATGGTCTTGACATCTATCTCGTTGAGTTTCTCCACGAAGAGTTCGCGGTCCTCGGTGTCCATAATGGCCTGAACGGGGGTGCCAAGCACCTGAAGGCCATATTTCTCCAGCACGCCACTCTGGTAGAGGGCTACGCCGCAGTTGAGCGCCGTCTGACCGCCGAAGGCCAGCATGATGGCCTGAGGACGCTCCTTCTCGATGACGCGCTCTACGAAATAGGGAGTGACGGGAAGGAAGTATATTTGGTCAGCCACACCCTCAGAGGTCTGCACCGTGGCAATGTTGGGGTTGATGAGAACGGTCTCTATACCTTCTTCTTTCAAGGCTTTGAGAGCCTGTGAACCACTGTAATCAAATTCGCCGGCTTCGCCGATTTTGAGAGCACCGGAACCGAGCAGAAGGACTTTCTTGATATTTGCGTTTGCCATGGTGTGGAGTTATTTCAGATTGTTAATAAATTCTTCGTAAAGAGGCAGTTCGGCGTCGGGTGTACCACCGCAGGCTTCAGGCAGGAACTGCACGCCAAACCAGGGAGCACTCTCGTGACGGAAGCCTTCGTTGGAACCGTCGTTCATATTGACGAAAGTGGCCTTCCAGTCAGCGGGTAGGGTAGCGGCATCAACGGCATAGCCGTGGTTCTGCGTGGTGATGAAGCAGCGCGTGCCACCAATCTGTCGCACCGGCTGATTATGGGAATGATGACCGTAGCGCAGTTTGTTGACCTTCGCACCGAGCGTCAGGGCGAGAAGTTGCTGACCGAGGCCGATGGCCATGAGAGGCTTCTGTGCGGTATTTTCAAGGTACTTGCGCAGGTGCTCAATAGTCTTCGCGCACAGTTCTGGATTGCCGGGACCGCTGGAGATGAAGAGACCATCGAAGGTCAGTGTGTTGAAGTCGTAGTCCCAGGGCACACGTATTACGTCCACGCCGCGGCTTAATAGGGAGCGCAGGTTGTTGTTACAAAGACCACAATCCACGATAACTACTTTCTTGCTAAGCACCGGAGTAGGGGAGGGCTCGCCACCGTCCAGCACGAGGGGGACATATTCGGCGGCCTTGTATTCTATAACCTCCTTGCAACTTACTTGAGAAACAAAATCGATGGCTGCATACTGCTCTTCAACATCTTTTATTTCAGCGTCGAAGATAAGTTTTCCAGTCATCGATCCTTTTTCGCGTATTGTCTTCGTCAGTTCTCGCGTGTCAACGCCCGTTATGGCAGGAATCTTTTCCCTCGTGAGCCAGTCGGCAAGGCTTTCTTTGGCGTTCCAGTTGGAGAAGGTTTCGCTGTAGTCACTGACGATAAGAGCCCGCACGTGGATTTTGTCGCTTTCGAGATAGGTGGAAAGACCGTTGGGCATCTTTGCCTTCACATCAGGCACTCCGTAATTACCAATCAAAGGGTAAGTTAACACAAGGATTTGTCCTGCATAGGCAGGGTCGGTCAGCGTTTCGGGATAACCCATCATAGCCGTGTTGAAAACAACTTCTCCCGAGGCTGGTGCCTCATAACCGAACGACGTCCCCTCAAAGCAAGTGCCATCGCTCAATTTCAATGTGACTTTGCGCATATAATAATATTGTGTTTGAAAGAGTTTGTTCTTATTATTTAGTTGGCGAATAATGACAAGTGCGTCATTTATCCCAAAAGTTTACGCTATATTCAAGAAAGTATAAGTTATTCTTCTTTCTTTATCTTTAGATATTCCTCAAACGAATTGATGTAGCCCTCAACCTGATAATTTTGCGAAGCTAAACACAAGCACAAGGCTTTTTCTTCAAAGTCGTATAGCTCACACCACGTGTATGGCGGAATGTAAAGTGCAACGTCAGGCGAGGAGAGATTAATCGTAACAGATTGCGTACCATCCGTAACATCGACCTTAAAACTTCCAGCCACAGCGATAATAAGTTCGCCGCAGGTCCTGTGAGCATGTGAACCGCGCCTTTGTCCCGTAGGCACATTACTGATCCAAAAACAACGCTGAAACTCAAACGGCAAGTGCTTCCCACTTTCCAAACAGAAAAGGTCACCACGTTGGTCGCTGAATTTATCAATCTTTATCAGTTCGTAGTATTTATCGCTTTCTTTCACTTATTAGTCTTATTAACGTAATTTCGCCTTATTCCTTTTGAAGGGTAGGTGTTCCTTTGTCGGTAATTAAACATAATGGCCATTGCTCGCTTTTAGGGGCTTCGTATTCATAGCAGCCCATATCGGCTTTGCCGTCGGTCAAGCGTGGAAGTCCGTTGCGGTCGTTGGGGAATGTTTTAATCGTAACGTTTGCATCGGCGGAGCCAACGGCGCGGGAATGCGGATGGAGAACAAATTTAGACAAGGGATTGAAATGCTGCCAGCGTTTCAAAACTGTGACAGTGTCGTCGAGTTCTATTTTTTCATGCTTCCAATCGTCTTTCTCCGGCTTTCCTTCCCAAATGCAATTAGTTTGCCTGAGGTCTTCGGTCTCGGGCGTACAGAGCAAACTGTTATAGAATCCGTAACTGAAAGGCGTTAAATTTTCCTCCGTACTGATGTCGTCGCCCATCATTTCGTCTTCTTCGTATCCAGTGATGATGCAGTTGTAGAAGTCCAGCTGGTTGAGCGGCGCCGGCGTCTCGTCTATGAAGTTTGTAAAGCGTAGCGCTACGCCGCCGATGGAACCCAATATGTTCTGAAAGCGTGCTATTGTGCAGTGGACGAACATATAAGAGCCGCCTTTGAGATTCAAGCAATCTCCGCCGGCATTGGTTATTTGACAGTTTCCTGCGTATATCTCAGATTCCTGACTCTCTATGCCATGACCACGAAAATTATGAATGACGCTGTTCTCTAAGTGTAGCGAGGTTTGATAGGCTTTTATCCCGTAGTCGGCGCTATGAATATCACAGTATGTCAATACGTTATCCTTGCTAGTGGGCTCAAAAGTAATGCCAGCCCATTGATTAAAGACCTCGTCGTACTTTTGATTGGTGAACATCTTACCAAGTCTGTCGCCACGAAGCACAACGGGCTTTTCAAGTGTACCTTCCGCCAGAAGTTTGCCTTTCACGATGAGTTTTGCATCAGCGTGGAATAGCAACTGCGTGCCGGCTGCCAGACGTAGCGTAGCCCCTTCCTCTACGACGAGCGAGTCAAGGATGCGATAAGGTTTGAGGGCGTTGAAGAGCGTGTCAGCCTTGATGATATTTTCCTTTACCGTTATCACGTCCTGCCCTGAGGCCATCAGCACGATATGCGAATGTCCGCCTGTCTCTGTCGTGAAGATGAGACGGTCTTCTATGGGTTGAGGTTCGTCAGCACCTGTAACGGGAGCCTTTACGTCCACGAAGAGGCGCAGCGAGTCTTTGGCCAGGACGTTGAACGAACTTCCTTCTGAAAGTTGTCCAGCAGGCAGATATTCACCATCGACATTTACGCGGAAGTTTGAAGCACTCCCCTGCCCTAACGCTATATTCGTGATGCGGATAGCCTTGTTGTTGCGGTTATAAGCCCACATCATATAGGTGTTTGACCCCTCGCCTGATATGACTGTGTCAAGCGATAAAGTGTCGGACGCGAACGACAACACGTCTGTACTGGACGAAGAGTAATCCTCCTCGCCCAGACACCCTACGAGTGTGGCTATGAGTAGCAAGTATAGTGGAAACCGTCTCACGCGCGTATTATATATAAGGAGTGAGGTTACGAGGTTCTAAGGTTATGGGGGGCCTTTAGGAGTATAGGCTGTCTGCCGTTACACGTGCTTCAGAATATCCAGCAGATGTTCCCACACGAGTTTTACTGTGGGGATGAGCAGGCGCTCGTCGGGCGAGTGCACGCCGCGGAGGGTCGGGCCTACGCTGATCATATCCAGTCCGGGATACTTTTCGCTGAACAGGCCACATTCCAGTCCGGCGTGAATGGCAAGGATTTCGGGCTCCTTGTTAAACAGGCGCACATAGCTCTCCTTGGCGATGCGCAGGATTTCGCTCTTCGGGTTCATCTTCCATCCGGGATAGCCCTCGTTGGTAAGCGTCTTGGCGCCGCCCAGTTCGAAGGTGGTACGGATAACGCTGGCCATATATTCCAAATTGCTGGGTACGGAGGAGCGCTGGCTTGTAGTAACGACCACTTCCCCACCCTCTATCTTATGGATGCTGGCGAGGTTGCTGCTGGTCTCCACGAGCCAGTCAAGGTCCTGGCTCATTGCGAACACGCCGTTATGAATGCAGTGCAGGGTGCGGAGCATCTTGTCGCTCACAGCCTTCTCAATGCACAATTTGTGTTGCTCATCGGTGAGGCTCTCCAGCGTCCATTCAATGGTGGGCTCGGTTGCTGAGAACTCTTCTTCTACCTGAGCGGACAGCACATTGAGTTTCACGCGCAGCGTCTCCTTGTATGCCATAGGTACGGCGATGAGTGCCCAGCCCTCACGGGGGATGGCGTTGTGCAGGCCGCCGCTCTGGATATCCACGAGGCGCAGGTCGGTTTCTTCCTGCACCTGACAGAGATAGCGCACGAGCAGTTTGTTGGCGTTGGCGAACTTCTTGTTAATGTCGTCGCCGGAATGGCCGCCGTGCAGACCTTTTACGCCGACACGGGCCGTGAAGTATCCTGCGGGCACCTCCTCTTCCTTGAACTGGAAGCGCGCCTCGGTGCGCACGCCGCCGGCGCAGCTCACGAATATCTGTCCTTCGTCCTCGCTGTCGAGGTTTATGAGGTACTGGCCGGTCATAAATCCGCTCTCCAGTCCCTCTGCTCCTGTCAGGCCGGTCTCTTCGTCGCGGGTGAAGAGGCATTCCAAGGGACCGTGCTCTATATCGTTGCTCATCAGCACGGCCATCTGCATGGCCACGCCTATGCCGTCGTCGGCGCCGAGAGTCGTGCCTTTGGCGTGCATCCAGTCGCCTTCGATATAGGTTTCTATGGGGTCAGTGTCGAAGTTGAAGTCGCGGTCGGCGTTCTTTTCGCACACCATGTCCATGTGGCTCTGCAGCACCACCGTGGGCTTGTTCTCCATGCCCGGCGTGGCAGGTTTGCTGATAAGCACATTGCCTGTCTTATCTACTTTGGTAGGTAGGCCGAGGCTCTGACCGAATTCCTGGAGAAAGGCTATCATCTTTTCCTCGCGCTTTGACGGGCGGGGAATTTGGTTGACGCGCTTGAAGCAATCAAATACAATCTGTGGTTCCATATTTTGTATAACAGTGATTAAGTGTAGAAGAGTTTTTCAGTTGAAATGTCTATTTACCTCAGCAACAGTCTGTCGCCGACTTTCGGTGAGTAGCCCCAAGGCAATTCATTCACCTTGTAAAGGGTCTTCATCTTCATGCCGTACATCTGCGAGATGCTGTGCAGCGACTCGCCGGGCTGCACCTCATGAAAGCGTCCCTTCATTGCCTTGGCTGCACGTGTAGCTTTCTTGTCAAGATATATCGGCGTACCGGGAGTGGGCTCCACGCCCTCGGGATATTCATTGCGCTTACGCAGTTTGCTGGCGCTTACGCCATACCATCTCGACAACGAGCGCCATGTTTCTCCGGGCTGTACTATCACGTACCGCTTACCATTGCAGAAATGTATGAGGTCACTGATGCTGCCGGTCTTCGTGCCCGGCACGGCACCGTAGTCTCTATTTTCCATCACGCTGGCAGCGCCGGTGT
The DNA here is from genome assembly GCA_024401055.1 of Bacteroidaceae bacterium. Classification (GTDB taxonomy): domain Bacteria; phylum Bacteroidota; class Bacteroidia; order Bacteroidales; family Bacteroidaceae; genus Alloprevotella. The sequence continues at coordinate 10,672 of JAKSLT010000061.1, forward strand.
TTCGAACTTGGTGCGACACAGAGCCTATGGCGCTGCTTCGTTTTCCCTTACCGCCAGTGTCATACTGATGTAAGCTGTATAGCTCAATGATGTTGATGAGATTCTGTGCATACGTTGAACTCGTAGCATAGCCGCATGCCTTCAGCCCTTTGGCCCAGCCTTTGTAGTCTGTAGTGGACAGCGAGAAAAGGTTACTGTAGCGGGAATTGTTCTTCAGGAACAACGAGTGGTCCTCGTAACTCTCTGCAACCGAACTGTACTTCCTGAACTTCTCGTTAGGTTTGTCATCATCGCGAAGCACGTATGGTCCCGTCCACCCCGAGCCCACTTTGATACCGAAGTGGTTGTTGGCCTTTATGGCCAGCGTGCTCTGTCCTGCAGCGCTTTCCAGCAGCCCTTGCGACAAGGTGACGCTGGCCGGAATGCCATAGCGTCGCATCTGGTCTTGCGCCATGCCGGCATATGTGGCAATATACCTCTGATAAGTCGTATTCTGCCGCATTTGTGCTATTGAAGGCAGAATGCTGCTCAAGGTCAGTAAGGCAACTGTCAGGATTGTGAGTTTCTTGCTCATATCGTAGAGGATAGCATCTCGCAGCTATTGAGATTACTGAGTTATATCCGTAACGTCGTATTGTTGCAGGTCATACAGCTCAATCAGCCGTATCAGTTTCTGCGGGTAGGCCGGATTCGTTGCGTAGCCGCATCGCCTCAGGCCTTCGGCCCAGCCTTTGTAGTCTGTCTTGTCCAGGCGAAATAGCGACTCATAGCGCGGCCTGCTCAGAAAGCGCGAATGATCTTCAAAGCAGTCCTTCACGTCGTCATACTTGCGAAACTTGTCGTTAGGTCTGTCGTCGTCGCGCAGCACATACGGCCCGTGCCAGTCCTCGTTCACCTTTATGCCGAAATGGTTGTTGGCCTTTATGGCGAGCATGCTCTGCCCTGCCCCACTCTCTTCCAGTCCCTGCGCCAGAGTGATGCTGGCGGGGACACCGTGCAGCCTCATCTGCTCCTGGGCCATGGGGGCGTAGGTGGCGATATATTCCAGATACGCGGCACTGCGGTTTTGCTGCGCTATGCAGCAGAGTGACAGCATGCACAGTGCCATCAGGGAGAGTCGTCTTTTCATTTTCTTACAGTTGCTTTTTCAGCGTCTCTATCTTTGACAGCGTGTCGGCTTCCTTCTTCCTCTCCATCTCTACGACGGCGGCGGGGGCACCGCTCACGAACTTCTCGTTACCGAGTTTCTTGCGGATGCCTACGAGGAAGCCTTCCAGGCGCTTTATTTCTGCCTCGGCGGCCTTGCGCTCGGCGTCCAGGTCGATATGGCCTTCCATGGGTACGCCGTATTCGTCGGTGCCTACGAGGAAACTAACGCTCGTCTTGCTCTTCTCGCTCACGGTGCGCACTTCCTCAATGATGGCCATCTTGCGGATGATGGGGCCCAAGGCGCGGCATTCTGTCACGCTGTGCTTGCAGCCGCAGGGGGAAGCCCCTTCCCCGCTCCCCCTTTGGGGGAGAGCCGCAGCTTGGGTCTGACTCTCTTGGGAAGTCCCCCCAGAGGGGGGATTTTGGGGGGCCACCACCTCCAGCACCATCGGCGTCTTCGGCGGGATGTTCTTACTCTGGCGGGCACCGCGCACGCCGCTGATGATTTGCTTGGCCTGTTCGAAGCGGGCAAGAAGATGCTGTTCGTGCTCGTTGGGAGCGTCAAGGTGAAGGGTGGCGCGCATAATGCTTTCGCCGTCCTGACGCTCGCCCAGTTGCTGCCACAGTTCCTCCGTGATGAACGGCATAAACGGGTGAATCATCTTCATCAGCGTCTCGAAGATTTCCAGCGTGCTCTCCAGCGTGGCCTTGTCAATGGGCTGCTGATAGGCGGGCTTCACCATTTCCAGGTACCAGCCGCTGAACTCGTCCGTAAACAGTTTGAAGATAGCCATCAGGGCTTCGGACAGGCGGTACTTGCTATAAAGGTCTTTCAGTTCTTCGTTCGTTTCCTTAATCTTGGCCCAGAACCATTCCGCGGCCTTCACGTTGGAGCGTGTGGGCTCAAGGCTCTCGTCCACGGGCCACTGCTTCACGAGGCGGAAGGCGTTCCATATCTTGTTGCAGAAATTGCGGCCCTGCTCGCAGAGGCTCTCGTCGAAGAGGATGTCGTTGCCGGCGGGGGCAGAGAGCATCATGCCCATTCTCACGCCGTCGGCGCCGAAGCGGTCGATGAGTTCCAAGGGGTCGGGGCTGTTGCCGAGCGACTTACTCATCTTCCTGCCCAGCTTGTCCCTCACGATACCTGTGAAGTAAACGTTGCGGAACGGCATCTCTCCCCTGTATTCATAGCCGGCCATAATCATGCGGGCCACCCAGAAGAAGATGATGTCGGGACCCGTCACGAGGTCGGCCGTGGGATAGTAGTAGTCCAGTTCGGCATTGTCTTCGGGCTTGTTGATGCCGTCGAAGAGCGAGATGGGCCACAGCCAGGAAGAGAACCAAGTGTCCAGGGCGTCCTCGTCCTGACGCAGGTCGGCTACGGTCAGAGACTGATTGCCGCTCTTCTCCTTGGCCAGCACGAGGGCTTCCTCTGCCGTCTCGGCTACTACATAGCCGCCTTCCGGCAGATAATACACGGGAATGCGGTGGCCCCACCACAGCTGGCGGCTGATACACCAGTCCTTGATGTTCTCCAGCCAAGCACGGTAGGTATTCTTGTATTTTGCGGGATAGAACTTCAGTTCGTCATTCATTACGGGCGGCAGGGCTATCTCGGCGAAGTGCTTCATCTTCAGGAACCACTGTGCGCTCAACTTCGGTTCTATGGCCACGCCCGTACGTTCCGAAGTGCCTATCTTGTTATCGTAGGGCTCAATCTTCTCCATCAGCCCAGCTTCCTGCATGTCCTTGGCAATCTGCTTGCGGCAGTCGAAGCGGTCCATGCCGATATACATTCCGGCAGCCTCGGATAGCGTGCCGTTGTCATTGAACACTTCAATGGCCTCCAGATTGTACTTCTCGCCGAGCATGTAGTCGTTCACGTCGTGGGCAGGCGTCACCTTCAGGCAACCCGTGCCGAACTCAATGTCCACGTATTCATCCTCTATCACGGGAATCACGCGGCCCACCATAGGCACGACCACCTTGTGGCCCTTGAGCCAGTGGTTCTTGTCGTCGTTCGGGTTGATACACATGGCCACGTCGCCCATAATCGTCTCGGGGCGCGTAGTGGCCACCACGGCGTAGTAGCCCTTCTCGTCCCTGTGCACCACTTCGCCCTCGCAGCCCGTAGGAACGACTTCCTCGCCCTCGGCCACGTAGTACTTCATATAGTACAGCTTCGTGTGTTCTTCCTTATAGATAACCTCCTCGTCGCTCACGGCCGTCTGAAGTTTCGGATCCCAGTTCACCATGCGCACGCCGCGGTAGATAAGGCCCTTGTTGTAGAGGTCCACGAACACTTTGATAACGCTCTTCGAGCGCTCCTCGTCCATAGTGAAGGCCGTGCGGTCCCAGTCGCAGGAGGCACCCAGGCGGCGCAGCTGCTTCAGGATGATGCCGCCGTGTTCCTCCGTCCACTCCCAGGCATATTTCAGGAATTCCTCGCGGGTGAGGTCGGCTTTCTTTATACCTTTCTCGGCCAGACGGTTCAGCACCTTCACCTCCGTGGCGATGCTGGCGTGGTCAGTGCCCGGCACCCAGCAAGCGTTCTTGCCTTCCATACGTGCCTTGCGCACGAGGATGTCCTGAATCGTCTCGTTGAGCATGTGGCCCATATGCAATACGCCCGTCACATTGGGTGGCGGGATGACGACGGTATAGGCCTCGCGGCCATCGGGTTTGCTACTGAAAAGTTTGTTGTCCAGCCAGTACTGGTACCATTTGCCCTCCACTTCCTGCGGGCTGTATTGCGTTGAAAGTTCCATCAATTTAAGTAAAAAGTAAAAAGTAGAAAGTAAAAAATAAATTTAGAGCGTTTGCGTAATCAGACGCGCGCACGCTGCGCGTATTTATATTATCGGTGCAAAGATACGAATAAGCGAGCGAAAAACAAAGGAAAGTCCCACTTTTCTTTGCTTTTCCGAGCGAGAGTATCTAAAAGTGAAACTTAAAGATACGAATAAGCGAGCGAAAAACAAAGGAAAGTCCCACTTTTCTTTGCTTTTCCGAGCGAGAGTATCTAAAAGTGAAACTTAAAGATACGAAAAAATAGTATTAATAATTATTTCCAAAAACAACTATTTCCGGCGAAGCCGCTTTATTTCTTGGCGAAGCCAACAAGAAGACCCTCAGTCGGCTTCGCCGAGAAATAGCTCCGCCTATCGGCGGGAAATAAATTTTTAAGGAAATAATTTTCAGAGATATTTCCTGCGAAGCGGCCTATTATTTCCCGCCCGCAGGGCGGCTCTATTTCTCGGCGCCAGC
>JAKSLT010000062.1 GCA_024401055.1 Bacteroidaceae bacterium
TTCGCACTAGTCCCCTTTTAATTCGCACTAGTCCTCCTTTAGTTCGCACTAGTCCCCTTTTAATTCGCACTAGTCCCCTTTTACTTCGCGCTAGTTCCCTTTTACTTCGCGCTAATCCCCTTTTACTTCGCGCTATTCCTTGTAGAAATCGCACTACTTCCCTTTCAGTCCGCACGGATTGCCACCGGTTTTTTCCTAAAGCCCTTTCTGTCCGCACTACTCCTCCTTTAATTCGCACGGCTTCTCATTGAGCCTCCCGTAAAAGGGAAGAAAGAAAAATTAAAAGGGAAGAAAGTCATCTTAAAAGCGACCTGAGATGAATTAAAAGGGAAGAAAATCGCCGGAAAAGGGGCCTGTTGAATACAAAAAAGAATATGAGTGACCGGCAAAAAGTCTCCAACGCATTCGCCGCATTCGCCGCACGAAATGACACATATATCGAGCACCAATAAAAAACTCGACAATTATCCGCATTTCGGTGCAGGCGTTGCGCAGAGCGAAAGAAAACGCAAAAATGCCAAGTAAAGTTTGCAAGAGTATGTCATTACGTGAACAAGATGTTAAAATAATATCGACAAAAAGCAAAAAAGACACGACAAAACGGAATTATTTTGTAAATTTGCGCGACATTAGTAGTTCAAATGTCAGGAATTAACCTATATTAACAAACAAGTAGAATCTAAGCTTCTATTAAATACAATTCACATTATTAACCAATCCAAACCACACATGAAAAAGTTTCTTACTTTTTTGGCTCTCGCGCTGATAACGGTGACGGGAGCATGGGCTGGCAACATCACGTCGGTTGATCAGGCGAAAGCAGACGGCTATTACACAATAGTTTGTCCGCGTAGCGCTCTCACAGTTTCAAACGACATGACCACGTTGTTCAGCGCAGGAAAAGCAGGCACTACATTCAATGCCTACGACCCCAATTTCCTTTTCCAATTTAAGAAAAGCGGCGATGACTACGTCCTTTTTAACGTAGGTGCTGCAAAGTATTTCACCAACGAGGGTAATACTGTTGACAACATTACTGACGCCGACGCTATTACTCTTTTCGCTTGGGGTGATGGTACGGCCCAACTGCGTTGGGACGACAACCATGCCCTTAACATCGGTGGCCAGATGGAGATTGGCATTAACGACTGGAAAAGAGCTGACGTTGGCAACAGATATACAGTTGCCGAGGTTGAGCCTTGCGAAGTTGTTATCAAGGGCAACGTTCCCTCCACTACTACAGTCAGTGTCAAAGGCACGTCTTACGCCAATGGTGCAACCATTCCCCTCACCACTTCCTTCAGCGTTAGCGATGTTGTGGCTCCTACCGTTGAAGGCTACACCCCTGTAGTTACCATTACGGGCGCACAGCTTGTTGTAAACTACCAGCCCGTAATCAACCTCACCGACCTCGCTGTCAAGAGCGTAGGCGCTATGACCACCACCGTGAACGAAGGTCAGTGGTACGTTATGACCCAGACCCGCGACGGCGAAACTCCCGTCTATGATCAAGGTGCTAATCAAAAACTCCGCACCGAAGAGAGCAGCAAGGTTGCAGATATCTTCACTGTCCTCCGCCCTGCCAATGAAGTGTCCAATTATCTCATCCGCTTCATCAATACCGGTGCCGCATCCTATGCCATCCAGTTTGCTAATGGTAACTATTGGTATGTTACTGCAACTCCTGCCGCAAGGAACGTAGGTGTCATTCCTGACGCAACTAACTTCCAGAAGTTTATCTTCAACGAAGCCACCAACACAGGTGACGGCAATAAGACCGGTTTGGCCTTCAACGCTACCGAAGATGGTGTTACTTTCGGCGCCAATCTCGACCACAATAACAACAGTGGCGGTGCCACCCTCAACTTCTGGGGCGACGGCAAGCAGACCTCCGGTGCCAACAACATTTGGTACATCTACCCCGTAGAAATCGGTGCAGTGTCCTCCACGGCTACCGTCACCTATAATTATTATTTGAACAACAAGCTCGTTGACACAAAGAGCAGCGATCAGGAAGTGGGCGAGACGATTGCCGCTCCCGCATCTCTCCACATTTTCACCACCAACAACTATGCCGCCGACACCAAGGTGGCTTCCACAGGCAACACCGTACGCGTTGACGTGATTGAGACAACACCCTTTGTCGCTGCAGAAAGTTTCGACGATATTGAGCACTGGTATGCTTTCAGCGTCCGCGACACCAAGTGGATTTACAACGGCGGCTCTGGCTCCGTTGATACCTCAAACGGCTCTTACGAGGCTTCCGACAAGTATGCCTGGGGCTTCGTAGGCAACATCCTCGACGGTTATAAGATTTACAACAAGCAGGGTGGTGACGCCGTTGCCCTCAGCGCCGATGATCCTTGCGGTCTTACCGCAGCCGGTAAAAACGTAACTTGGACTATTCCCGCAGTGGGTCAGCTGGGTGATGCTTCCTTCGGCCTGACGACCGCCGGCAAGCAGTACATCAACGAGCAAAGTGGTAAACTGAAATATTGGAAAAGCTTAGATGCCGGTTCCTCCTTCAAAGTAGTAGAAGTTTATCTTGGCGAACAGGAATACAACGTAATCATCACCGGCGCTCCCGAAGGCACGAAGATTACCTGCGACGGAAGCCAGTATGCCAACGGCGCAACCCTGACAGCCGACCTCAAGGAAACCCCCGTCAATGCTCCCGAAGTTGACGGCTACTTTGAACCTGTCATAGAAGTGGAAGGCCTTGACATCAACGTAACCTACAAGAAGTACCCCTTCGAAATAGCCGACAGCTTTGCCAATATCGAGCATTGGTACGCCCTCACCGTACACAGCAACCAAACGCACTACCTCTACACCGACGAAGGCGCCCTCGCATTCAACGCTGAAGGCTATGATGAGACTGATGCATACGCATGGGGCTTCGTAGGCAACAACACCGACGGCTATACCATCTACAACAAGGCCACGGGCTCATCCGTAGCTCTTGACAACAACGAGCCTGCTGCCGTTTCCACTGATGGTGTCAACATCGGTTGGCTCGTAAGCACCAGTTCTGAAACCTCCGATAAGGGCAAGAACGGCTTCACCATCTATCTTACCAGCAACCCCGACAACAATAAGTACCTTAACTACAGCGCAAGTAAGGGAGCTCTGTACCATTGGAAGAACAGAGACGCAGGTTCCACCTTCACTCCGTATGAGATTGACTTCAGCACCAAGACCTACACCGTACATATCACGGGTGCTCCCGCTGGTACAGAGGTTACCTATAATGATACTAAGTATGCCGACGGCGGTACCTTCAGTGCTGAAAGCGTGAGCTCCACTGAAATTACGCCCGACGAAGTCGAAGGTTATACTGCTAACGTTACCATTAGCGGTACCGATATCAATGTGGTTTATTCCGTATCTCCTCTCTTCGGCATGTCCGACATTGTAGAGAAGCGCATTTACACGATTGAGTCCGTTGACCGCGGCTATTTCGTTTATTCCCCCACCTACGCTGATGGTTACATCTCCGGTTCCAAGAGAGCCAGCTATAATTTCGATGCCACCGATGAGAACTTCCATTTCGTATTCCTCCAGAATGGTGGAAAGACTTATCTCTACAGCATAGGCGCTGAAAAGTTAGTAGCCTATGCCAGTGACGGCCTTGTAACGAGCGAAACAGTTCCCTCTGCAGGTATCGCTCTCCTTGCCTCTACCGGTGCAAGCAAGGCCACTCATCCCACGGTGCTTCGCATTGATGACAGCCACCAGTGCAACATGAGCAAAGATCAGGGCAAGGGTATCCTGACTAACTGGAACAGTACAGGCGATAATGGTAATATGCTCCGCATTCTCCCCGTAGGCGAACTGACCGATACCGAACTGGCTGCCATCAAGGAAATCTTCACACAAAAGCAAGACTTTACCATCACCATCACCGGTGCTCCCGAAGGAACCAAGGTTACTTATAATGAAGAAAAATATGGAAATGGCGAAGTGATTTCCGCAGCTTCGGTTTCTAAAGAAGAAATCACTCCCGACAATGTCGAAGGTTATAAAGCCGAAGTAACCGTTAACGGCACGAACATCACCGTTGCCTATTACGAACTTATCAAGGCCAACCAGCTTTATGTCCTGTCCACCAAGAACCGCGGTGCATGGGTTGTAGATGGTGAGGACTTCAAGAGCACGGCAAGCGCCGGCGTGGGCAAGGATATTGATACCGCCGACGAATATCAGCAGTTTGCTATCTATAAGTACGACGGTGCCTACTATCTTTGGAGCGAAGGTGCCCAGCACTTTATCAACAATGCCGGTAAGGTTGTCGGTATTCAGGAAGCCAGCCCCATCGAATGGTCTGAAGAGGCAGGAGGCACATACTTCTTCCACTTCACCGATGCCGCTGATAAGTACATCAACATCAACGGCGCCAAGGCTATAGAAATTTGCTATTGGAGCTACGCCGACGAAGGCAATATGATGCATCTTACTCCCGTAGAAGGCTTTGATGCCGATGCCGTAGCTGAAGTCATTGCTAGCGACCTTACCGCCAGCATCGAAGTCACCATCGGCGCTACCGGCTATGCCACCATTGCTTATAATGAGACCATCGTCAATAAGCCCGAAGGCCTGAAGGTTTACTATTGCACCGAAGGTGCTACGCCCGCTAGCCTCAATACCGTAGAATGGGATAAGGACTACATCCCCGGCTACTGTGCCTACATCCTTGAAGGCACTCCCGGCACCTACACCCTTGACTGCGTAGATTCCGACACCTTCGAATTCCCCGATACAGATTACGATGCCGTGGCCGACATCTTCTACAATGGTCTTCTCTATGGCAACTTCGACAACACCGACATAACCGTTGAAGATGCAAAGGCAGACTATGGCGAGAACATCTACGTATTCTCCAAGAAGAATGAGGTTCTCGGCTTCTACCAGTTCGCAGGCGCCACCCTCGCTGCCCACAAGGCCTTCTTTGCTACCGAAGAGGCCAGCGTTCAGGGCTTCACCCTCGACTTCGGCGGTCAGACCGTAGGTGTCAACAGCGTCATCAGCGCTGCCAACCTCAAGGCCGGCTACGACATCCAGGGCCGCATGATCAATAAGATCCAGAAGGGTATCAACGTTATCAACGGTAAGAAGATCATCAAGTAATAACCACTAAAAGAAAGATTGCAATTATGAAAAAGTATATCATTCCCGCAGTGGACGTTACTGCTATGCACGTTGAGAACTCCGTACTCCTCGACAGCGTTCCCGTTGTTACGGGACCCGACATAACCGTCGGCGGTCCCGACGACGAAGGCCCCGGCCAGCTCACCAACGGCTGGAATGCCAATGACTGGTCAAACACGGACGAATAATCCTAACATTCTCTGATAGACGGGCGGCCGCACGGCAACGTGCGGCCGCTTGCTTTAAGAAAAGACAACAGATACCGCTCGGCGACGATAGGAGACGCTTGCCAGAGCAAGAACATAAACAACATATTATACGCTCCGGCCACAACCGGCCTCCGCTCTGTTGAGTATGTTGTAATAGTTGATAAAGTTGTCTTAAATTATTAAAGACCGGCTTCAGTGATTTATAGAAATATTAAACGTATTAACCTTTTATAAAAACAATGAAAAAGTTATCATTATTGCTTGCCTCGGTGGCTTTATGCTTATGCCAGGCAGCGATGGCGATTTCGTTTACCGAGAATCGCTATGATGCTTTCAAGACGTTGAAGATCAACGAGCAGAGCATTGTGTTTATGGGAAACTCTATCACGAACTCCCACGAGTGGACGGAGGCCTTTGGCCGCGACCCCAGAGTGGTGTGCCGCGGTGTGGGTTCCGCAAAGACAAGTGATGCGCTGAACAACATTGAGGGCGTCATCATGGGTCATCCCGCCAAGCTTTTCCTGATGCTCGGTGTAAACGACGTCTTCAACAGCGTGCCGCTGGAGACGGCTTTCGCCAATATGAAGAGCATCGTGAGCCGTTGCGAGAAGGAAAGCCCCAACACGGAGATTTACATCGAGAGCGTACTGCCCACGTGCGGCACCAACTACGGTTATGCCTGCGCCAACATTGAGAAGCTCAACGCTATGTACAAGAACTTCGTGGAGGAGCACAACAGCCCGAAACTGAAGTACATTGACCTCTACAACCTGATGCTCAACAAGAGCACGGGCATGATGGTGACAGACTACGCCTGCGACGGCTGCCACCTGTACCCCAACGCTTATCAGATTTGGTGTAACGCCGTGGCTCCCTACGTGGGCATCGAGACCATCTACCCGAAGGTGGAGGACGGCCTGCTGAAGCCCTTCAGCTTCTCCGGCTACAGCGGCACACATCTGGCCCGCGTGAACTTCTTCAACTTCCTGCCCATCCCCGACGAGAGCGTTCTCCTCTTCGGCGACTCCTTCATCGAGAGCGGCGAGTGGGCCGAGTTCTTCCACTCCAACCTTGTGCTCAACCGCGGCAGCGGCATGGGCTACAACGACCTGGACCTGAGCCAGCTGAACCAGTCGGCTCCCTACATCTTCCACGACAAGCCCTGCCCCAAGCAGATATGGATTTGCACGAGCAACAAGATGGCCAACAACAGTCAGAGCGTCAGTACCTTCACCTCGCAGTTGAACACGCTAATCTCTACCATCCGCAACAGTCTGAAGAACGGCGGTGCCAATACGCGCATCGTGCTCACCAGCTGCTTGCCCAGCAACAACGCGTCAGTCAACACGAACTACATCGTGAAGTACAACGCCGCTATGGCAGAAAAGGCCAACAGCGACTCCAACATTGACTACGTGGACGTATATACTCCGTTGGTAAACGGCAGCGTGGCCAACTCGCGCTATTATCAGGACGAGCGTCTGGCTGCCCGCGGCTATGCCAAGATGGCCAAGGCGATGGAGAGCAAGATAAAGGAAGCCATCCCCTCGGCCTACGTAGTGAGCGAGGATCAGAGCGACGCCGTGTATGACACCTTCAACTATCGCACCACGCTGGCCGTCTCCCTCGAGGGCATCAGCTCCATTGAGGAAGGCAACGATGCCGGCCAATTCAAGACGGCCGACTACAACAAGGTGACGAGCCTCCTGGACGAGGGTCTCGCCCTGCTCGGCAGCGACGCTTCCCTGACGGACCTCCAGACGTACAACGACAAGCTGCAGACCGCCATTGAGGAAGTGAAGCCCAACGTGGGCCGCCCCATCACCACCGACGCCGGCATCGACCACTGGTACACGATGAGCACGCCTCAGCGCGGCAACTACTACGCCACCTGCCCCGGCGCAGGCAAAGATCTCTGCGGCACCATCGACGGTACGGGCGCTGCTTCGCAGTGGAAGTTTGAGGACCGCCCCGATGGCTCCTACAACATCATCAACCGCAAGTACGGCTGTTTCATCGTGCCCAACCACACCACCGGAACCAGCCTTGCCACCAGCGCCAAGGAACCCGCCGAGGGTTGGAAACTTGACTTGAGCGGCAGCCTGGGCCTCTTCATCATCCACAGCGGTAACTTCGCCCAGTTCAACCAGACCAAAGACGCCGGTCTGCCTATCTACAACTGGTACGGCAACGGCTACGCTGCCAACAATACCGAGGACCAGGGCTGCCAGTACCGCATCGTGCCAGCCGAGGAGCCTGCCGACATCACTCCCGTGACCGACGTGGCAAACCTCGCTGACGGCTACTACTACGTGAAGAGCACGCAGGAAGGTCTGGAGAACTACTATGTGAGCGCTGCCAATACCATCCTCGAGAAGAACGGCAAGACTTACTCTGTTGCCCTGCTCCAGAGCGTCGGTGGCAACAACGCCCCCAAGTCGTTCATCAGCGTGAAGAAGAACGGCGCCGCCTATGACGTACGCACCGCCGGCGGTCAGACTGTGACCGACCCCACCGTCATCACCAACGCCACTGCCGGACTGGCCGTGCAGAACTGGGGCGTCTATACCGCCGACAGCAAGAATTATTACCTTACCGAGGAAAGCGGCAAGAACAGCGTATGGCAGTTCATCCCCACCGCCGTTGACTTCTACGACTACTATGAAGTGGCCATCAGCGGTGAAGGCGCCGAAGGCGTGCAGATCAGCTGTTCCAACAGCGCCCTGCTGAGCGTCAGCAAGGCAGCCGACAAGGGCTTCTTCTTCTTCCCCAAGGGTACGAAGGTAAGCTCCGCCGACTTCTCCGCTCCCGTGGTGGGCAACCTTAAGCCTACCTTCCGTGTGAACGCCAGTATCCACAGTGTGATGTGTACCTACTCCACCGAGGAAGGCACAGCCATTCAGGAGGCCTATGATGCCCTGAGCGCCGCCGTAGATGCCGCCGTGAACGCCGAAGACGACGAAAGCCTCATAGGTCCCGACCCCGGCTTCTACAGCGCGGAAGGCATCGCCGCCCTCAAGGCCGCCATCGCCGCCGCACAGGAAGGCCTCAAGAAGGATCTCAGCGCCGACGCGTACAACCAGCTGGCCCAGAACCTTCAGGTCGCCATTGAGGGTGCCCAGCGCAACCCCATTGAGAACGGCTTCTATCAGATTGTCTGCGCCGACGACCGCTTCGAGATCAGCCAGGGCGTAAAGAAGGCCTGGTACTTCTGGAACGCCACCGGTTGGACCTGCTGGGTAAATGCCCGCGAACGCGACGACCGCCAGATCTTCCGCATTGAGGAACTCCCCACCGAGGGACAGTTCTCCATTCAGGACGTCACCCACACCAAGTGGTACCTCGACAGCAACGGCAAGAGCAGCGAAAAGCAGAACACGCCCCAGCTTTTCGATTATTACGGAGAAGGCCAGTGGGTAATCCGCAATACGAAGGACGCCTCCGCCTATCACGCCTTGGACCACAAGAGCGGCACTGGCGGATACGGCAACCTCACGATGTGGCAGAACGAAGCCTACGACTTCGGCCGCTGGTATCTGCGCCGCGTGGTTGACGCCGACTACCTGCACCATCTGGAGGGCTTCATCAACGGCCAGCAGGAACTGCTCCGCACGATGAAAACCACCCTGACGAAGGCCTCCGAGGCCTACGACCAGGCCACCGGCACCAAGCCCGGAGAAGGCCTCGTGACCAAGGCCTCCTACGCCGCCGACAGCCAGCTCTCCACCAATATGCCCCAGAACCAATACGGCAACATTGCCAACCTCATCGATGGCAAGAACTCCACTTGGCTGATGATGGTGCCCGACGGCAAGAACGCCGACCTGCCCTATGTGGCCGTGGACCTGAGCGCAAGCCCCGTGCAGAACTTCTACTTCAAGACCGCTACCATCACCCAGACCTCCGGTGCAGAGCACCCCACTGACATCCACCTGCTCGTCTCTGACGACAACGCCAACTGGAAGGAAGTGAACCGCTACACCACCGAACTGCCCACCACCACCAATAAGGAATTCGTGGCCAAGGTGATGCTCGACAAGGCCTACAAGTATCTGCGCTTCGACTTCTACGAAAACCACACACCCACGTCCAACAACCAGTACAACGTCCCCTCCACCTCGCCCAACATCTCTCTGGGCCAGTTGCAAATCTATCCCGTAGCCACCGCTACGGCAGAGGACGCCCTCATCCAGCAGGCCGCCAACGCCCTGAACGACCAGATGGCCGCTGCCTGGGAACTCGTTCGCACCGAGAACGTCACCCAGGAAGCCATCGACGCCCTGAAGGGTGCCGTCAGCAATCTCGAAACGACCGTCAACCCCGGCAGTGTGACCTACGACGTGGAACTCGTGAACGCCCCCGCCGATGCCCAGATTACCATCGGCGGCAGGACCTACGGCAACGGCGCCTCCTTCCGCACCGATAAGGAAATCACCCCCGACGACATCAACGCCGAAATAGCCGGCTACGACGCCGAGGTGACCGTCACGGACGGCGTAATCCGCGTGGTTTACAGCCTCTCCGCCTCTCCCATCGAGCTGGAGAATATGGTCGTAAACCATATCGGCGAGAAGACCACCGACGTCATTGACGACCAGTGGTACATCCTCACCCAGACCCGCGACTCCGAAACGCCAGTCATGGATCCCGGCGAAGGCAATGTCATCCTCCGCGAACAGGACAAGACCGTGGCCGACATCTTCACCGCCTCAGTCCCTGCCTCCGAGGTTGCCAAGTACCTCGTACGCTTCGGCAAGAGTGGCATACCCGGTGCCCATCGCATGCAGTTCGCCACCGGCAACTTCTTCGCCACCCAGGGCAATGCCGAGCCCGCCAAGAAGGTGGCCGTAGTGAGCTCCTCCACGAGTGCCTTCGACGTGCTCGTCAATCCCGCCACCAATACCGGCACGGATGGGAAAGGCATCGCCATCGCATCTACCCCCGACGGCACCACATACGGTTTCCTTCTCGACAACGACAACAAGACTTACAACCACACCCTGTCCTTCTGGTCAGAAGGCAAGATTACCGAAGGCACGAACAACGTATGGTATATCTATCCCGTTGAACTCTCCAAGAGCGACGCCGAACAGATAGCCCGCAACAAGGCTCTGCAGGAACTCATCGCCACCGCTCAGGCAACCTACGACAAGAACAACAATCCCCAGCTCGGCGAAGACCTCATCGTGAAGGCCAGCCAGTTCTCCTCGCCTTACTCCGACAGCGTAGAAGGCAAGAGCTTCGACGCCCTTCTCGACAAGAGCAACGCCACCTTCTGGCACACCGACTGGCACAGCCAGGCCCCCGCAGGCCCGCACTATCTGCAGGTGGACCTCATCGAGCCCTTCTCCGGCGATATGCAGGTGACCTTCACCCGCCGCGCCACCGACAGAGACCATGTCACCCTCCTCGGCGTGCAGTACAGCACCGACGGCCAGACCTACGAGGAAGGCAATGCCGTAGCCCTGCCTTTCGAAGCCAAGGGCGAGACCGTACACGCCGTATTCCAGCAGACGCAGACGGCCGTGTCCTTCCGTTTCTTCGCAGGTGCCACCATAACTAAAGACGGTGAGCCCGACGACCGCGGTTTTTGGCACGTTGCCGACTTCCAGCTCAACGCGTTCTACAGCGCTACGCCTCTCAACGACGAACATCCCACGGCCGCCGCCGCCCTCGCACAGGCCCTCGCCGCCGCCCGAGGTATTGAGAACGCCTCGGAGAGCGACATCGCCGACCTCCAAGCTGCCTATGACGCCTATCTGAAGGCTTGCCAAGAGCAGCCCGAAGGCATCCAGACCACATCCATTACCCGTGCCCCGTTACCCATGACCCAATACAACATTCAGGGCCAGCGCATCACTACTCCCGCTCGCGGCATCAATATCACGGAAGGCCACAAGACCCTCGTGAAGTAAGAATCCCCGCGAACCGTAAAGACCCCGTGCTGCACACGGCAGCTTAAAGAGGGGCGGCATCTGTTGATGTCGCCCCTCTGTTTTTTTATCGCCTTATCGTTCGTCGTTTCTTTCATTCCGTTTGTTTTTCACACGTGTCGAAATGAAACGGAGAGAGGTCTTCGCGTTTTTATTGCCTGCACCTGCGGTACGCATAAGGTGAAAATTAGCAAATTAGGAAATGGGAGAATTAGCAAATGATGTTGCCAGTCCGCAAGGATTTTCCGAATTTGCTAATTCCCACATTTGCTAATTTGCTAATTCTCCCATTTGCTAATTTGCTAATTTCACTCTTAATTTTTAATTTTTAATTATTAACTTTATAATTGCAGCGCGTATGTCGCTTTTTTTTGCTAAATTTGCAGCCGATATATGCGCATACGCGCGATATAATAGATTATTGAGTAAAAAATTCACAAGTCCCCCATAGTATAATAATGTCCGGACAAGCGATATTCGTAACAGTTATATTAGTTTTTCTGCTCATCGCCCTTATCAGGGAGGTGATGCGGCCGGGGCTCGTGCTGCTCTCCGGCGCCGTGGTGTTTATGGCGGCGGGCGTGCTGACGGGCCGCGAGATGATAGAAGGTTTCTCTAATAAGGGTATGATTACCGTGGCCATGCTGTTCCTCGTGAGCGAGGGCGTGAGGCAGAGCGGCGTGCTGGAGGAACTGATGGTGAAACTTCTGCCGCGGCGCAAAGTGAGCGTGCCGCGCGTGATGCTGCGCATGCTGCCGAGCATCAGTTTTATATCGGCCTTTCTGAATAATACGCCCGTGGTGGTCATCTTCGCCCCGATGCTGAAACGCTGGGCAGAGAAGATGAAGGTGCCGGCATCGAAACTGCTGATACCTTTGAGCTATGCCACGATATTGGGCGGTATGTGTACGCTTATCGGCACGAGCACCAACCTCGTGGTGCACGGCATGGCGCTCGACGCCAGCCAAACGCACGACGGGGTGCGCGGCCTCGGTATGTTCGAACTCGGCATGGTGGGCGTGCCCGTGGCGGTAATCGGCTTGCTGTATCTCACGTTGGTGGGCACGCGCCTTTTGCCGGACAACAGACAGCAGACAGCGGACGAGGGACAACCGGCCGCAGAGGGCTACTTCCGCGTGGACGTGATGCTGGGCTCGCGCTTCCCCGCTATTGGGAAAAAGATGGGTGAGTTCGACTTTGCCGAAAAGTACGGCGCACATATCCTTGAGTTGCATCGCGGAGGTGAACGCTACATCGTGCATGATATGCGCAATATGGAGTTTCACGAAGGCGATACGCTGCTGCTGATGGCTGACGACGTGTTTATGAAGAACTGGGCCGACTCCTCTTTCTTCCTTATGGTGAGTGACTCGCGCGAGGATCAGCCGCAGAAGATGGGCAAGAAACTGCGCTGGTTCACGGTGGCCCTGCTGGCCCTTATGGTGCTGGGTGCTGCCATCGGCGAACTGCCCGTGTGCAAGGCCTGGGCGGCAGAGCATACCAACGGCATGGCCTTCGATATGTTCTTCTTCGTGTGCATAGCCTCCGTGATAATGGCGTGGATGAACATCTTCCCCACGCGGAAATACACCAAGTTCGTGTCGTGGGACATCCTCATCGCCATCGCCTCGGCCTTCGCCATAAGTAAGGCGATGCAGAACAGCGGCATGGCCGATGCCGTGGCCGGATGGGCCGTGGGGATGAGCAGGGGACAGTCGGCGTACTTTATGCTGGCGCTTGTCTTCATCATCTGCAACGTCTTCACCGAACTGATGACCAACAATGCCGCCGCTGCGCTGTCGTTCCCCATCGCCCTGTCGATGGCCGAGCATCTGGGCGTGAGTCCTATGCCGTTCATCGTGACGATATGCGTGGCCGCCTCCTGTTCGTTCTGCACGCCGATAGGCTATCAGACGAACCTCATCGTGCAGGGTGTGGGCGGCTACCGCTTCGGCGACTTCTTCAAGGTGGGCCTGCCGCTTAACCTGATTGCGCTCGTAGTGAGCGTGCTGCTGGTGCCGATGATTTGGCCGTTCTAAAAGCCCCCTCCCCCGCTCCCCCAAGGGGGAGTGCCTCGCTGCGCTCGAGTCCGCCTGCGGCGGAGATACTTGGGAGCGATAGGAAGGGATGGGAAGCCGGCAATATATAGAATAACTGGAAAACAAATAACCCCAAAATAACACAAAATGAAACGATTCTTATCCTCCGTCCTCTTTGTGCTCGTGGCCCTGACGGCAATGGCACAGGACATCACCTTCTCCACGGCTGATGCGCCCGTGTATTACCTCGTGAAGTTCACCACGGGTGGCGCCTTCCTGAAAGACCAGGGCAACGGCCAGCAACTCATCACGGCCAGCAACCCCACACAGTCGTGCTTCTGGGCCTTCATCGGCACGAAGACGGGCTTCACTATGCTCTCCGCCGACGGCAACTACGTGAATGTGAACAGCAGTAACTACTTCGCCTCCACCTCTACGGCCTCCAAGGCCCAGAAACTGGCCTTCATCAACGGCACCGCCTCCGGCCAGTATGAGATAAAGACGCAGAACGGCAGCGGCCAGTGCGTCATGAACCAGTGGGGCGGCGGCGGCAGCGGCAAGAGCCTCGGCAAGTGGAACGCCGGCGACACCAACAACCAGCTCGTCATCATGAGCCCCGACGACGTGGACCTCACCGACTACTCCGCCCTCTTGGAGAAGGCCGGCAAGGAATTCAAGACCGTCAGCGCCGGCAGCAGCACGAGCTTCAAGCCCGCCAACCCCCTGACGCTGTGGTACACCAAGCCCGCCACGATGACCACCGTGGAGAATAAGTGGATGGAGTACTCCCTGCCCATCGGCAACGGCCACCTCGGCGCCTGCCTCTTCGGCGGTGCCTACTGCGACCAGCTGCAGTTTAACGAGAAGAGTCTCTGGAGCGGTGCCTCCACCGTAGGCGGCGACCACGGCTACTATCAGAACTTCGGCAGTGTGTATGTGATTGACGAGTCGGGTGAGTTCTCCCTTACCGCCACCTCTCCGCGCCCCAACAAATATGTGCGCTTCCTCGACATCGAAGACGGCGTGGCCGGCGTGAACTTCACCCACAGCACCGACGGTGGACAGTACTACCGTCGCTACCTCAGCAGCGAGCCCGACGACGTCATTGCTGCCCACTATGTAGCCCCCGAGGGTCACAAGCTGGCCTTCCAGGTGAGCTACTATCCCGGTGAGA
>JAKSLT010000063.1 GCA_024401055.1 Bacteroidaceae bacterium
ACACCGCTCACGGGAACGTGGCTCGTGGCCTCCCCGGAAATACTCCTTGATTACCAGCCCCCTTACTTCTGCACCATGGCCCTCGCCGGCACGATGCCCCATAGCGAAGGCCTCCCCACCTGGAGCGAGAAGAACCAGCGCGAGCAGCACGTCGTGGAGCAGTACATTGCCGACACCCTCGCGCCCCTCGCCGACCGCATTATCAAGGACGGCCCCCGCACCGTGCAGGCCGGCAATCTTTTGCATCTGCGCACCGACTTCCGCTTCGTGCCCCGCGAGGACGTGAGCCTCGGCCTACTTCTTCAAAAACTTCACCCCACGCCCGCCGTCTGCGGTCTCCCCAAGGCGGAGGCCCTTGACTTCATCCGCCACAACGAATCCTCCGACCGCCGCTACTACACAGGCTTTGCCGGCCCCCTCGCCCTCAATGGCGAGACCCATCTCTACGTCACCCTCCGCTGTATGGAAATAGTCGACGGCAAGGCCATCCTCCACGCCGGCGGCGGCATAATGTCCGACAGCGTCCTCGCCGACGAGTGGCGCGAGACCTGCCATAAAATGCTAAAGACCCTCCTCCTTGCCCCTCCCGAGACCCTCCTCCTTACCCCTCCCTAAAGGGCGGGGAGCATATACTCACGAGCGATTAATTCATAATTCTTAATTCATCAACCTTCCCCCCCCCCTTGCCCCTTTTCATTCCCCCTCACAACCTATAGAGGTATCTTCCCCTCCCTGCAGGGGGAGGGGTGGCGGAGCACCATAGGTGGCTCCGACGGGGAGGGGCTTTTTCTATGTACTCTGACACTCCTTCCGTCAATATCCTCACGTCGCTCCTCGTGGCCCACGGCGTCACCCACGTCGTCGTGTGCCCCGGCAGTCGCAACGCCGCCCTCGTCCATAACTTCAACGCGTGTCCCGACCTCGCTTGCGTCCCCGCCACCGACGAGCGCTCCGCCGGCTTCATAGCCCTCGGCCTCACGCAGCAGACAGGCCGCCCCGCCGCCGTGTGCGTCACCAGCGGCTCGGCCCTCCTCAATGTCCTCCCCGCCGCCGCCGAGGCCACCTATCAGCACCAGGGCATCATCGTCATCTCCGCCGACCGCCCCGCTGCGTGGATTGGCCAACTCGATGGCCAGACGATGCCCCAGCCCGGAGCACTCGGCTCTTTCGTGGCCCGCAGCGTCAGCCTCCCCGCCGTCACCGACGACGAGAGCCACTGGCACTGCAATCGCCTTGTCAACGAGGCCCTCATCGTGGCCTGTCGCCGCGAGCGTCCCAGCGTGCATATCAACGTGCCGCTCGCCGAACCGCTCTTCTCCTTCACCACGCCCCAACTTCCCGAGGAGCGTTGTATCACCCACATCTACCAAGACGACGAACTGCTCTTCGATGCCTTCCTCTCAAGACTGATGTCAGCCAAGCGCCCCATGGTAGTTATCGGCCAGACCGACGGCCGTCTCATCCCCGACGACTACCTGGCAGAGCTGATGGAGACACACGTCGTGCTCTACGACTGCGTGAGCGTGGAAGGCATGCCCCCCGCCCTCACCGACGATATGATAGATATGATGAGCGAGCACCGCAAGCGGGCACTCCCCGACTTCGTCGTCTATTTCGGCGGCAACACCGTCAGCAAGCGTCTCCGCCAGTTCCTCCGCGAACTGCCGACGGAGAGTGTCGTGGCCATGGTCACGCCGGACGGGGAACTGAACGATGTCAGTCGCCACACGCGCTATGTCATAGAAGGCGATGAATACGAGGTTGTGAAGTCCGTCTTTATGGCCCTCTTCAATACGCCCCCCCAGCCCAGTTTCTACCAGACGTGGCAGGACCTCCGCGAACATGCAGAGGACGACCTCGATGGGCAATGCCAAGCGTATTCACCCAGACTGGCCGTCAAACTCCTTGAGGAGCAGCTCGCCGACAGCGAGGCGCCCGTCTATTATGCCAACAGCACCGTCGTGCGCCTTGCCAACCGCTACGCCGCCCACCACTGCCGCTGCAACCGCGGCCTCAACGGCATCGAAGGAAGCATAAGCACCGCCGTAGGTGCCGCCCTCGCTGCCCAGGAAGATGAGGACGGCCTCGTCTATTGCGTCACCGGCGACCTCTCCTTCTTCTACGACAGCAACGCCCTCTGGAACAACGCCCCCGCCAACCTTCGCATCCTCCTCATCAACGACGGCGGCGGCAGCATCTTCCAGTCGCTCCCCGGCCTCTCCGCCAGCCCCGCCGCCGGCACCTTCGTCTGTGGCCGCCACACCCGCACCGCCGAGCATCTCTGCCGCGACCACGGCATCACCTACCTCTGCGCCACCGACGAAGCCTCCCTCCGCACCAGCCTCGATGCCCTTCACACCCCAAAGACCACGGCACCTATCCTCGTTGAGGTAATAAGCCCCACCTCGTCGCGGCTGCTACGCACCGCGCCACCCCTCCCCCTGTAGGGAGGGGAAGATACTCCTAAAGGTAGTCTCCCTCTCCCGAAACTTATAATCTTGTAATCTCATTATCTATAAAGAATAATTTCTGAACAAAATTTCTTTTAATCACTTTTAATTTCTTTCAGTTCAGCAAGGCATCGTGCCTTGCGCTCCCATAAGGCAAATGCAAATAGAGTTAAATAAGCGCACCCTCCATTTCCGCAAGCCGGCCCGCACCAGCCGCGGCCAGTACACCGAGCACCACCTCCTCAAAGTCACCATGTACGATGAGCAGGGCCGCATCGGCGTAGGCGAGTGTGCTCCGCTTCCCGACCTCTCCCCCGACGCCCACGCCTACGACGACCTCTCCCAAGTCGCTCGCCTCATAGAAGAGGCCCCCCTCTTATCCCCCCTTTGGGGGGAAGACCCGACCTGCGCAGAGGCACTCCCCCAAAGGGGGAGCGGGGAGGGGGCTCCCTATCCTGCCCTCCTCTTCGCCCTCGAGTCAGCCCTCTACGACCTGCGCCAGTCGCCCATCCTCTACGACACCCCCTTCGCCCGCAGCCGGGAAGGCATACCCACCAACGGCCTCGTGTGGATGGACACCTATGACGGCATGCTCCGGCAGGCCAAGCAGAAAATCCTCGCCGGCTTCCGTTGCATCAAGTTCAAGATAGGCGCCCTCGACTGGGACGACGAACTCCGCCTCATCTCCCTCCTCCGTTCCCGCTTCTCGCCCGACACCCTCCAGATACGCCTCGACGCCAACGGCGCCTTCGCCCCCGACGAAGCCCTCTCCCGCCTCCGCGAACTCGCCCCTCTCGGCATCCATTCCATCGAGCAGCCCGTGCGCCAGTACCTCTGGGACGACACCGCGCGCCTCTGCCGCGAGAGCCCCATACCCATCGCCCTCGACGAGGAACTCATCGGCGTCTATCGCCTTTCCGACAAGCAGAAACTCCTCGACGACCTCCGCCCGCAGTACGTCGTCATCAAGCCCACCCTCCACGGCGGCATGTCCGGCGCCCTCGAGTGGGTCAGCGAATCCCGCAAGCGCGGCATCGGCTCCTGGATGACCAGTGCCCTCGAGAGTAACATAGGCCTTCGCAACGTCGCCCTACTCGCTGCCGCCGCCTACGGCCCCCGCATCCGTTTTCCCCAGGGCCTTGGCACCGGCCTCCTCTTCACCGACAACATACCCATGGACATTGAGCTTCGCCGCACCCAATTGTGGCGTTGCGAAGTGGATGAGTGAACCTGCGCCCCCCCCTGGAAAAAGTTGAAAGGCCTGAAAGGACGACATAACGGAGGGTGGGGCGCAAGCCCTACCGCACTCGTTGCCATTTGTTCTGGGAGCGCTGTAAGTGCGACACAATTCAAGTAAAGTGGTAATTATGTCGCACTTACAGCGCTCCCGTAAAGGGTCATACACAAAAGATAGGGCTCTCGCCCTATCCTCCAATCTGTCGCCCCTTCGGGGCTTTGCCGTCGCTTGCTAAAAGGTAAGTCCCTCCTCTTGACAACCTTCCATACCTCCTGCATTTACAAGGGATACGGAAGATTACTTTCTTTTTCCCTGGACAGCAATAAATAATATTAAACTTCGAAAAAATGTAAGTTATCGCAGAATATATCCTCGAAAAAATGTAATTTTGCAACGAAATTAGTTAAAACACAAGCAAATAAAACCGCCGTCAAGGATTTTTCCCTGGCGGCGGTGTTGTTCAGTGGCGGTATGTCAGTTGTTCAATATAAGCGGGTTTTTATCTATCGTGCGAAGTTTCAACTGGGTAGTGGTACTAACCACTTCACGACTTCAGTGGCTTGCAATTTCAGTTGGGTAGTGGCACTAACCACCTTACTGCACTCGGCAGGGTGTGATTACTTCACTGTACTACCTTGCGGCCCTGACTGATGACGATGCCGGGGAGACCGGGCTTAACGCGGCGGCCGGTGAGGTCGTAGAGACCCTCTGTATCTCCCTTAAAGGGAGACTTCGGACTGACGATGCCTTCGGGGACGATGACTTCGCGCACATCGAGGGGAGCCTGCGTAAGCGAGAAGCGCTGGATGGTGAAGATGCTCTGGCCACTCATGGCGCTGACGAGGAGACCGAAACTTACGGTCTGCTTCTCGGGCACGATGAAGGTGAGGGAACTGCTCTCCAGAGGTGAGGAGCCGAGGGCGGTGGACAGTTCGGCGGTATTGGGTAGCGTCTCGCCGGCGGCGGCTACGAGATAGGTCTGGCCTGCGGCACCGTGCTGGCCGAAGGTGACGTTGAGGGTGTAGATGCCGGCTTCGAGTTCGGCGGTCTGGAAGGCCTTGTGGTCGGAGAGACTGCTGAAGCCGTCCCAACCGGTGGTGACGGTGAAGTCGTAACTCTTTTCCTTATCCACGTGGGCACCGGTAGTGGTGGTGCCTTCCACAACTTGGTTTTCGAGCGTCCAGTCCTTGATGGCATAGAAGCGGGAGGCGGTGCTCTTGTTGACGAGGGTTGTGGAGTGGGCGAAGGAGCGCTTGTAGTTCTTCATGTAGGTGGCGGTGACGTCCTTGGGAGCCACGTCGGCATTGAAGTTGAGGCTGAATACGCCCTGGCTCAAAGCCCATGCGTCGCCGTCGGGGCCGAAACCGGTACGCTGGCCGGTGTTGCCCTGTGCGCTGAGGTCGGTGACATTGCCGCCGCTTTGGTTGAAGTCGTAGTAGAGGGCGAGGTCAGCGAGGTCCTTGGGGGCGCCGAGGGGTGCATTGGCATATTGGCGGAGTTCGTCCTGCGTGAGGTTGCGGGTCCAGATGCGGAACTCGTCGATGGCGCCGTTCATATCGGCGGCGGTGGTGCCTATGCTGAAGCGGGAGAGTTCGGCAAGGCCGGCGGAGGTGGTCTTGCTGCTGTTCTTCTCGCCGTCGCGATAGAAGGCGACGCTGGTGCCGTTTACGACTACGGCATAGTGGTGCCATTGGTTGGGCAGCACGAAGCCGTTGTTGCTTTGGGCCACTTTGTTCTTGTTGCTCAAGCTCATGGCGCCGTTGCCGTCGGTGCGAATCTGGAAGGTGGAGTTGTTGTCGCCGATGCCCAGACAATAGGAGGTCAGTTTGGAGGGATTCATCCACCATTCTATGGTATAGGCTCTCTGTCCGGCGGGGAGGGGTACGGAAGAGAGGTTGACCTTGGCGCTCTGCTGGCTGAAGTTGAGGCCGTTCTTGCTGTCGGCATTGACAACGATGAGGGCGTTCTTTTGGGAAGCGACGTCAACGCCGGCCTCGTTGCTGACCTTGAGGCTTACGTCGAACACGCCGGGATTGGGGGAAGAGAAGAGGGTGGTGCCTCCGTCCTTGCCGTTGATGACGACGCTGCCAGCGGTGCCCATGAGTTGCCACTGCCATTGGCTGGGGGCGTAGCGGCTCTGGTCCTCAAGGACAACCTCCTCGCCCTTCATGACGACGGACTTGCTGACGGCGAAGGCTGCCTTGGGGGCTACTTCGCTGACGGTTACCTTCTGGGTGGTGGAGGCCTGACGCCCGGCTTCATCACTCACGGTGAGGGTGACGTTGTAGGTGCCGTTCTTCTCATACGAGGCACCGGCGCTGACGGTGGCGGCGGTGGGCTTCACGGCGCCCGGCATGCTCCATACGTAGGTGCAGCCCGGGATGACGGTGGTGGGCTGGAAGCTGACGCGCTCGCCGGCGGCTACATTGGTCTGGCTCATGGTGAAGGAGGCGTCGAGGGGGACGGCAGGGGCTACGGTGACGAGGAGCGTGTCGCTCAATTCCACTCCGGCATAGGTGCGGCCGAATACGCGCACTTCCTGCTGGCCCTCGGTGGCGAAGGTGACGGTGGGTTCCTCGGTGTGCACTTCGGTGAGGCCTGCACCGGGGATGGTCCACCAGAGTTGGTTGACGTAGTCGTTGCGCTTGGCGCTGAAGGTGACGGGCTGGCCGGCTACGACGGACGCCGGAGCGGTAATCTTGAGGCTGCCGTCCTTCGTGAGGTCCTTGTATTGAGGCGTAGTGCTCGGAGTGGCCACGTCGGCGTCGGTGAGGATTTTGGCGTGATGGCCGCCCACTTCATCGCGCATGTACCAAGTGCCGTCGGCAGCCTGGAAGGTGGCGCCTTTGTAGTAGGCCACAAGGCCTTGAGGCATCACCTCACCGTAGTATTCGGCGCGGGTGGTGGCGTTGTAGGAGGCCTTGATATCCGAGGCCGTGCGAGCCTTGTTCCAAATGCGAATCTCGTCGTACTGGGCCTGCTGGTAGTAGTTGTTGCCGGAGGAGGCGGAGAAGACGAGGTCGCCGAAACCGCCGATGCCGCTGTAAGAGGAAGAGGTGACGCTGCCTGCGCTGGCCCCGTTCATATAGAGCGTGACGGTCTTCTTGTTTACGACGATGGCAATATGCGTGAAGGAACTCGTGTTCAGTTGCTTGGAGGAGGTGACGCGGTTGCCCGTGTCCCAGCCGCAGTAGTAGGTGCCGTTGGCATCGCAATGCTGGAGCCATGTGCCCCAACCGGGGCCGGCGGCGTTGTTCCAGTTGCTCAGGGCGCTGGGCTTAATCCAGAACTCAATGGTGGCCTGCTCCATGCTGCCGTTGAAGACGTCGGGGATGCTGAAACCGCTCTTGTTGAACTTATACACGGCATTCTCGGCGGGCTTCTCGATGGGAGAGTTGACGCTGACCTTCTTGCTCTCGGTGCCGTCGGAATAGAGGGCCGTCACTTCAAACACGCCGCTCTTGCCGACGATGCTGTAGGACGTGGAAGTGGTGTTGCCGACGCAGGCCCCACCATTATATATATTATAGGAGGCTACCTGATGGCCGCTGCGGGCGGGAGCCTTCCACGTGAGGATGCCTTCGTGCAGGGCGAGGTTGGTGACGGGGTTGTAGGCACCGCCATAGACGATGACGCTGATGATGGTATTCTTGCCCTTGTTCTGGATGGTGACCTGTCCGGTCTCGCCGAGGTTAAAGGGTGTCTCGATGCCTTCCGTGTCGTTCTCGTAGTCGATGATGGAGGCGGCATTGATGTGGCCGGTGCCCTTGGCCCAGCTCTTGGTGTTGACAATGAAGAAGTACTTCAGCGGCTGGTTGCGGTCGAAGCCGGCGGAGAGGTCGGTGAGGTCGTAGCCGAACTCCATAGGTTCGTCGTGGAGTTTGCCGTCGGCCCAGCGGCCGAGCATGGGAATGGCGGGCGCGGGGTTGGTGTCGCCATTGGCGCCGTCGCCGGCATAGCGGAAGTGGTGGAGGTCAATGGTGCTGCTCGGGCTCGTGGCGTTGAGGTCGGCGCTCACACCGCACTGGAGGAGCATCTCGGAGCGGTGGTCGTAATCCATATTGAGTTTGATGGTGCGCAGGGGACGGTAGCCCTTGCGGACGCGGTAGAGCTCGCCGTACCACCAACTGTTGGTGTTGAACTTGCCTTCGCCCGTGAACATTGAGCCGGCGTAGGCGTAGGGGCAGTAGATGAAGCCGCCGTTGCACCAGTCACCCCAACTGTTGGCGATAATCCATGCACCTTTCTCGTCCTTGTCTTCTTCGCCATAGACGCCGTTGCCGTCGAGGTCGAACTCAATGCGGTCGTCGTAGCCCACGAGGGTGAGGGCGTGGTCCACGCTGGTGCCCCACTTCTTGACATAGTACATGCCCGTGACGCCGGCGGCATCGTTGGCGTCGGTGCGGGGGATGGCCTCCCACTGGCCGCCGCTGGCCACGCCGAGGCCGATGAGGCCGCCGCACTTGAAGTCGGTGTCGCCGCAGTGGTTCCAGAGCCAGTTCTTGGCCCATTCCCTACCGGCCTCCGTAGCCAGGCTGTTGGCACAGGTGGTGGGCTTCTGCATCTTGTTGAAGAAGCCGCTGTACCACTTGTCGTAGCCCGTCATCCAGCCGAAATCGTTGTTGGTCTCCACCTGTCCGCCGAAGAGCGAACTGTAGGTGCGGCCACCGTATGTCTTGGCGCTGGGCACGCCCACCTCGCTGACGAACTGGTCCTTGCCGCTGTTGCCGTTGGTGAGGAGCCAGACGAAGTGCGTGGGGTACTGGTTTTCTTCCAGCGAGCCGTCGAGGCCGCGGAAGGCGTTAATCTCGTGCGTAAACATATAGCCGATGCGCGAGGCACTGCCGCAGCTTCCGCCGTGCTGGTTGAAGGTGGGCGGGAAATACACGGTGGCACCGTTGTGCACATGGTCGGGACGGGCCGCCTGCTCGCCCTCCGCGCGGCGCTTGGCATGGCGGGCGGCATCACGCTTGCGGCGCAGCTCGGGACAGAGCCCCGTGCGCTCTGCCTCGGAGAACTGCTTGCTGAAAGCCACGCTCTGAGGGTCGGGGTTGAATACTTCGGGGCGGTAGTCGGGATACTTTTCCCGGTTCCACTCCTGTGCATTGGCAATGCTTGAGGCTACGCAAGAGGCAACCAGAAGTAAGAGGCATTTACTTATCTTCATAATGCTATGATATATTTTAGAAAGTCGCAGTAAAATCAATGCTTCAATGAAAAGGTCGTAACTGAAAAATTTTTGTCAAAATATTTTACAGTTTCGGGGTGTTTTCTTAGCGATTTTTGGCCGTGGCGGGCAGCGCGCGGCGCCTCGGACGGAAATACGCAAATCTCAAGAGCGCCATTATGCTACTCATTTTTAAGCGGTTAATTCCGCAAGATTTCGGACGGATACTCTTTTAGGCGCGCTACTCCCGCATTTAGTTGCGAAAAATCGCCGTCGGGAAATGAATTTTTTGTGAATTTTTCGGGAAACGGCGGGTTCCAGTGAAAACTAATCCTCCTTTAATTCGAACTACTGCTCATTTAATTTGAACTAGTCCTCTTTTATTTTGTCCTAGTCCTCTTTTAATTTCCCGTAAAAGGGAAGTAGTGAAAATTAAAAGGGAGACAGTGAAAATTAAAAGGGAAGAAATGCCAAAAAGGAGGGGGAGAGTATCGCGCGGTCTGCCTTTATGCGCATTTAGGCTTCACATCGCCGCGATTTCTTCTTTTTTCGTTTTGTCAAAATTTTTTACACTTTCCAAAAATCGTTATGGATAGTTTTGTGCTAAGGATATTTCCGGCGCGCGGTGCTCTATCGTATATTGAGAATCTTGTGTATCTGAGGGGAGAGCCGCCACTGCGGATGCGCCTTGACCCATGCTACGGCGGCGCGGGTGACGGCGGCGTTCTGCTCGGGATTGCCGGTGTCGCAGGGCTGGATGAGGTGCTCCCCGGGGCTTTTCTCCCACTTCTCGAGGGCAGCAAGGGCAGGGTCGTTGGGGTCGGTGGCGGTGAAGACTATCTTGAGTTCGTCCCAGTGGGTGAGGACGGGCGTGGCATCGGGGCAGAAGGCATCCTTCGGGGAAAGAGTGACCCAGTCGATGCCGGCGGGAAGGGGTCGCGTGCCGTTGGTCTCGATGGCTATCTCAAAGCCTGCGGCATGGAGGGCGGCGATGAGGGGCTCATCGACAAAGAGAGAGGGCTCGCCGCCGGTGAGGATTAGAAGCCCCCGCCCCGCTCCCCCTTTGGGGGAGTGCTGCAACGCGGGTTCGCCATCGCTCTCTGGGCTCTCCCCCAAAGGGGGAGCGGGGTGGGGGCTTTTATTAATTATCTCCTCTGCCGTCATCATTGTGTGGGCCGTGTGGTCGGTGTCGCAGAAGGGGCAGCGGAGGTTGCAACCGCTGAAGCGCACGAAGACGGCAGGGCGACCGGCATTGATGCCTTCGCCCTGCAGACTGTAGAATATCTCGTTAACAGGATAGGTTTTCATATCCCGGCTTGATGTATGTGGCGGTGTTGCCCTCGCTCTCCTGGAAACGCACCTTGAAGCAATGGGGCACGTTGTCGCAAATCCAGCGGGCCATGTTCTCGGCCGTGGGATTGAAAGGGAAACGGTCGTTGACGCAGGTGTGGTCGAAGTGGGACTTGACGAGGTCCTTGACGTGGTGGAAGTCGATGACCATGCCCTCGGCATTGAGTTCCTCGGCGCAGCAGAAGACGGTGATGACGCCGTTGTGGCCGTGGAACTGCGTGCAGGCGCTCTCGTAGGGAAGCGAGAGGCGGTGGGCGTAACTTACTCGGATGGTTTTAGAAACGATATACAAGGGGAAAGTAAAAAATAAAAAGTAAAAAATGAAGTGTTGGGGACAGCCCGTTCGTGGATTATTTCCCCAAGGCGTCCTCTATGCTCCTGTAGGCTTTTTCCCAGTCGGTGTCGAGGGAGAAGGGCGTGAGCTCGCCCGTGCCGATGTAACTCTCGGTGGTGGACTTGTCGGGGTCGTTCCATACGGGGTTCTCGGAGGAGGCCTTTACGAAAGTCATGATGCACTCCTTGCGGGCGTTGCCGCTGACCTTGAGAATCTCGCGGAAGAAACGGTCGGTGAACTCGTTGAGGTAGTACGCCTGCGTGTCGAGGAAGTGCACCGTGGCGCTGTCGGGGTTTTCAAGAGCCTTGCCGCGCATATAGGTGAGGGCGGTGCGCTTGAACTGAGCCACACGCGTGAGGGTGTAGTTGCTCGTGGGGTTATTGACTACGCGGGTGGCGGACTCCAATACCATTTTATAAACTTCTTGCGCACGTACTGCACAAGTAGAGCTTAGGGCTAAAATGGCAATAAGAATAAAAAGTTTGCGCTGCATATTGTAGATAGTTTTGCTTTTCACTTTTTGTCGCCATGGATGCGGGCGGCGTTGTTGGCGGCGAACTGGGCCCACGATTGTGATTTTGTGCGGCGGGTCTCGCCGGTCTTTGTCATGTGGAGGCCTGCGATTTCGTTTTTCTTGGGGAACATGGTGCCGAGGTGGTGGCAGTAGGCGGCGGCCAGGGCGTCGGTGGCATCGAGGTAGGGGACGGACTTGATGGTGTCGTCGGAGATATTGAGCTGACGCTGGAGGAGCGCGGCCACCTGTTCCTTCGAGGCGGAACCGCGGCCGGTGATGGCCTGCTTGATTTGCATCGGGGCGTACTCGTGGATGGGCACCTGCCGGGCCATGGCGGCGGCGATGGCTACGCCCTGCGCGCGGCCGAGTTTGAGCATCGTCTGGGCGTTCTTGCCGAAGAAGGGAGCCTCGATGGCGAGCTCGTCGGGGTGGAAGGAGTCGATGACACCCATCACGCGCTCATAGATGCGGCCGAGCTTGAGATAGATGTCGGGCACCTTGCGCATGTCGATGACGCCGAGGGTGAGCATCTCGGCCTTGCGCCCGACGACGCGGAGGACGCCGTAGCCGAGAATGTTGGTGCCGGGGTCGATGCCGAGGATGATGCGCTCGGGAGGCGTGATTTTAGTGGGCGGGGTAACCATTTGGATGCAAGTGTGCGGCAAAATTACAAAAAAACTCTCATCTATGCGCCTTTATCTGCTTACTTTTTGCTATCTTTGCCGCGAATTTATATTTATTTATAGCCTATGAAAAGAATTTTCACACTTTTTGTCGTGGCAATGGTGGCTACGGCAATGATGGCACAGGCCAAGATAACCTTTGCCAAGACGACGCACGACTTCGGCTCCTTCGATGAGAACGAGGTGAAGACCTGCGTGTTCTCTTTCACCAATACGGGCGACGAGCCCCTCATCATTCATCAGGCTTACAGCAGTTGCGGTTGCACTGTGCCCACCTTCCCCAAGGAGGCTGTCAAGCCGGGCGAGAAGGGTGAGATAAAGGTGCAATATACAGGCAAGGGCAAATTCCCCGGCACCTTCAAGAAGGCCATCACCGTGCGCAGCAACAGCGAGGAGCCCCTGACGCGCCTGTATATTCAGGGCGTCATGACGGTAAACGGAAAGACAAATTAGTATTCAGCCCTTCTTATGAACGAGCATACCCACCTGGTCATCATGGCTGGCGGCAAAGGCGCCCGCTTCTGGCCGCTGAGCAGCGAAGAGCTGCCCAAGCAATTCCTCGACGTGACGGGCTGCGGCCGCACGATGCTGCAGAGCACGCTGGACAGGTTTAAGGACCTCGTGCCCATAGGGAACGTGTGGGTAGTGACGCTGGCCCAGTACGCCGAACTCGTGCGCGAGCAGTTGCCGGAACTTCCGGCCGGCAATCTCCTGCTGGAGCCCTGCGGCCGCAATACGGCGCCCTGCATCTGTTACGTCAGCTGGAAGATAAAGAAGCGCGATGCCCGCGCCAATATCGTGGCCACGCCCAGCGACCACTACGTGGAGAACCTCGCGGCTTTCCGCACGGCCATCGTCGATGCGCTGGAGTTCGCCGCCGAGACCGACGCCATGGTGACGCTCGGCATGAAGGCCACGCGCCCGGAGACGGGCTACGGCTACATCAAGGCCGACCTCAGCTACGCCTCCTCGCGCCGCAAGAGCATTTACCGCGTGGACGGCTTCATAGAGAAGCCCGACCTTGAGCATGCCAAGGAATACTACGCCCAGAACAGTTATTTCTGGAACTCCGGCATTTTCATCTGGAGCGTCACGACGGTGGTGAACGCCTTCCGCGTGTATGACGCCCAGATGTCGCGCCTCTTCGAAGGTCTCTGGAATGTGTACGACACGCCGGAGGAGCAGGCCCGCATCAATGAGGTGTACCCCCAGTGTGAGAGCATCAGCGTGGACTACGCCATCATGGAGAAGGCCGAAGATTTCTTCGTGCGGCCCTCCGACTTCGGCTGGAGCGACCTTGGCAGCTGGCATTCCCTCTTGGAACAACTCCAGAAGGATGAGCGCGGCAACGCCACCGTCGGCCCCGACGTAAATCTCTACGACACCCACAACTGCATCGTCCACACCGCTGGCGAGAAGAAGGTCGTCGTGCAGGGCCTCGACGGCTACGTAGTGTGCGAGAAAGACGGCACGCTCCTCATCTGCAAGCTTACGGAAGAACAGCGCATAAAACTCTTCCATTAGGAGCGTTGCATAGTTGAATAGCCGTTTACTCTGAAAAACTTTTTATTGTTAACTGTTCACTGTTAACTTTTAACTAACATGCACCCCTTATCGGAGGCTTTGGCCCTATGGTACGAGCATAACGGGCGCGACTTGCCATGGCGGGCCGCGCCTGACGCATATAGGGTGTGGCTCAGCGAGGTCATCCTTCAGCAGACCACCGTCAAGCAAGGCACCGACTACTACCTGCGCTTCCTCGAGCGTTTCCCCACGGTGGAGGCTCTGGCCGCCGCCAGTGAGGACGAGGTGCTGCGCCTTTGGCAGGGGCTGGGGTATTATACGCGCGCACGTAATTTATATAAGGCGTCACGCCAAGTGGTAGAGCGAGGCGGTTTCCCCACTGACTTCAAAGGCCTGCGCACCCTCGCCGGTGTGGGCGACTACACCGCCGCCGCCATAGCCTCCATCGCCTTCGGTGAACCTCGCGCCGTAGTGGACGGCAATGTATATCGCGTGCTCTCCCGCCACTTCGGCATCGACACCCCCATCGACACTCCCGCCGGCAAGCGCACCTTTGCAGCCCTTGCCCACGAGGTGCTGGACAAAAAACACCCCGCCCGCCACAATCAGGCCATGATGGACTTCGGCGCCACGCTCTGCACGCCCCGTGCTCCCCGTTGCCCCGACTGCCCCGTGGCCGCCTCCTGCCTCGCCCTGGCAGAGGGTAGGGTAGAGGATCTCCCCGTGAAGGCCCGTCGCATAAAGCCCACCGAAGTCCGTATGGACTACGTCCTCGTCCACACTCCCACGGGACTCTACCTGCGGCAGAGAGGAAAGAAAGGAATATGGGCAGGGCTGTGGGAAATCGTTGCAACCGACTCCTCGGCCCCCTCCCCGCTCCCCCTTTGGGGGAGAGCCGCAGATAGGGACGTGTCTTTGGGCAAAGGTGCCAATGGCTTTGAAACTCTCCCCCAAAGGGGGAGCGGGGAGGGGGCTTCCTTTACCCATCATCTCACCCACCGCACCATCCTTTGCCGCGCCACCGCCGTGGC
>JAKSLT010000064.1 GCA_024401055.1 Bacteroidaceae bacterium
AAGTGAAAATTAAAAGGGAACAAGTGAAAAATAAAAGAGCGGAATTTCATGCCGATTGCGAGTGAAATTCGCGCTTAGTCGGCATTTAGTTGCGGAAATTGGGAGGAAATTTCAGTCCTTACTTCGCTAACGATTTATGCGCCAGTGTTTTACCAACTTTCGCGAGAATCGCGTGTAGCCAATCGACTTACACTTCGCTCGCGAATATCGCGCTGTACGGGCACATAAATTGTAAAAAATTTTGACAAAAGGGTTGCCTGCGGCGCTACATGAATTGGGAAAAAATTAGGAAGGAATGCCTGCGGCGCTGCGTGGGGTAGGAATAAATGCCTGCGGGGCTACACGAATTAGGAATAAATTGGGAATAAATCGGGGAGTGAGGACTGCGATGAAGGGAGGTGCGACATATTTCAGGTGAAGCGGTTGCCGCATTTACAGCGCTCCCACAGCCAGACAAGCGAGGCTGAGGAGCAGGAGGACAAGGTCGAGGAGCTTGGCGCGGAGGTTCTTCTCGCGCAAGAAGAAGGCGCCGTAGGCGAAACTGACGAGCACGCTGCAGCGGCGCACCATGCTCACGATGCTAATCATCGCGGCGGGGTGGGTGAGGGCGTAGAAGTACACCATGTCGGCGGCCGTGAGGAAAAGGCTCACGCCGATGATGGCGGGATGCCAGTGGAAGGGCTGTTCCTGCCGCTTCGGCCACCAGAGGAAGGCGGCAATGATGAGCATCAGCAGGGCCTGAATGGCGGTGAAGCCCGTCTGCACGAAAAAGTTGTTGAGACCCGCGCCCGAGGGGGAGAGTATGTACTTGTCGTACAGGCCGCTGGCGGCACCCAACAGGGCTGCGAGAATAAGGAGGGCGACCCATCGGTTGTGCGTCCAGCGAATGCCCTCGCGGCTACTGCTGCGCTTGAGAAGGAAAAGGGCGATGACGGCGAGCGAAACGCCGGCCCATTGCCACGGATTGAGGTGCTCGCCGAAGAGAACCACGGCACCTGCGAGCACAAGGACGGGCCGCGTAGCATTCACGGGGCCTACGAGCGTCAGCGGCAGATGCTTGATGGCGAAATACCCGCAAAGCCAACTGCTCAGCACGATGACGGCCTTGAGGGCCACGAGCCCTGTTGCGCGCACCTCATTCCCCGCTGGCGGCAAGAGCGCTGCGGGGTCGTTGAACAGGGCAAAGGCTGCGGAAAGCAGGGCGCACAGGGCTGTGTTGAGGAAGAGAACGGGGATGACGGCGTTGGCCTGGAGCGCCTGCTTCTTGCATACGTCATAGACGCCCAGCAACAAGGCTGAAAGGAGGGCGAGGAGAAACCAGGTCACGGCATTCGGGATTTGGAGGGTGTGTTACGCAAGGTAGATGTCATCGGGATAGCGCACATCGGCGAGGAAAAGGGCCTCGCCCATCACGCTGTCGCCGGCGGAGCAGCGGTCGTGGGCATCAATGATGCGGCGGAGGTCGTCTTCCGTGATTTTGCCGCGACCTACATCAAGGAGCGTGCCCACCACGGCCCGCACCATGTTGCGCAGGAAACGGTCGGCCGTGATGGTGAAGCGCCAGAGGCCCGGCTCCGTCTCCTCCCAACGGGCGGCGGTGACGTGGCAGATGTTGGTCTTCGTGTCGGTGTGGAGCTTGGAGAAGGACGTGAAATCCTCCGTCTGCAAAAGGATTTCGGCGGCGCGGTTCATCTTTTCATAGTCCACGGCGAAAGGCAAGCGCATGGCGTAGCGGCGGCGGAAAGGCGACTTCTCCGTGTATATATAATAGTGGTACGTGCGCGCGAGGGCGGAGAAACGGGCGTGGGCGTCGTCCTTCACGGGGCGTATGTCGTGGATGGCGATGTCGGGCGGCAGGATGCGGTTGAGCTTGTAGGCGAGCTGTTCAGGGGGGTAGGGCAGGGCGTCGCAGTCGAAGTGGGCCACCATGCACGCGGCGTTCACGCCGGCGTCGGTACGTCCGGCCCCCACCGTCTCAACGGGGATGCGCAACAGCGTGGCAAGGGCTTCGTTGAGCCTTTGCTGCACGGTGACGTCGTAGGGCTGCACCTGCCAGCCGTGGTAGGCGGCGCCGTCGTAGGAGAGATTGATGAAATAGCGCAAAGGAGGGAGTGAAGAGTGAAAAGTGAAGAGTGAAAAATAACCTTAACCTTGCGGGGAAGTTCCCGGGGGCTCTCTTAATGGTTTGGAGGCCTTATCGCCGCCCGCCGCCCACAATCTTTCCTTGTGTCGGCGGGGGTGTGGGTCGTGTCTGCGGGTGAGAGGGCTGTGTGCGGGGAGGGGGAGGAGGCGTATGGGTGTCTGTCGGCCGGTGGTAGGTGTTGGAACAGTCGCAGTAGGTGTAGTTGTCATCGGAGCGTGAGGACTTGTATTCGCCAGGCCCGCCGCCGATGTAGGAAATCTTCTTCTCCTCGTCCCATTTCTCCTGAATGTAGCTCTTCAGGCTTGATGGGTTGCGGACATAGGCTTGACCGCGGCCGTTGTCTTCGGAATAGACGCAATAGACACCGAGGTACTCCTCGTCGCCGTATTCCAGAATCTGGATGTTGCGGTCAATGTCCCACTTCTCGCTGACCTTGTCCTGCATCTTGCTGAAGGACGTGGCCCACATGTAGCCCTGCGAGGTGTAGTCCGAGGTGCGCGACATCACGATGAACCAGTATTTCCCGTTGAAGGTGGCCGAGGTGATATACAGGCCGGCGTCCCAGCATTCGTGAATCCATTCGGCCTCCTCGTCCCAGTCGCAGGCTATGTAGCATTGCTCGCGGTAGTCAGTGCCTTTCGACATCACCACCGCCCATTCGCCGTTGCCGTGAGCCATCGACGTGATGTAGTAGCCGGCGTTCCAGTTGGCACGAATCCAATTCTCCGGCCATTCGTCGCTTACCTTCAGTTGCTGGTCGCTGAGGCCGCTGTCCCTGGCCATCGTCACGAACCATCCCTGCTTGGTGTAGGCCAGTGAGGTGATTTGGCGGCCTTCATCCCAGTTTTTGCGTATCTTTCGTTCGCTCAATTG
The DNA here is from genome assembly GCA_024401055.1 of Bacteroidaceae bacterium. GTDB lineage: Bacteria > Bacteroidota > Bacteroidia > Bacteroidales > Bacteroidaceae > Alloprevotella. Next base: position 3,017 of record JAKSLT010000064.1, read on the forward strand.
GCAGCTTCCGCCTTCAGTCCACCACACCTGCGAGGTGTATGGCAGGCGTGTCTCGGAGATTATCAATGTTTGTTGCGCCCGTATCGGAGTGAAGACTTGTGCCAACAAAAGGAATAAGACAAAGACCTTCTTCATGTTTTTAGGCAGGTTCTATAAAAAAGCCCAGTTCTCCCTTTATGCCAAGGAGAACTGGGCTTGTATGCTATTGTTCAACGGGGCGCAGGTCGAGCATCAGCTCGTCCAGCTGCTTCTGATCCACGCAGCTGGGGGCGTCGAGCATCACGTCGCGGCCCGAGTTGTTCTTCGGGAAGGCTATGCAGTCGCGGATGCTGTCGAGGCCGGCGAAGATGCTCACGAAGCGGTCCAGGCCGTAGGCCAGGCCGCCGTGAGGGGGAGCGCCGTACTTGAAGGCGTTCATCAGGAAGCCGAACTGCTCCTGCGCCTTCTCGGGCGTGAAGCCCAGCACCTCGAAAATCTTGGCCTGCAGCACGGCGTCGTGGATACGGATAGAGCCGCCACCCACTTCAATGCCGTTGCACACCATGTCGTAGGCGTCGGCCAGCACGTTGGCGGGGTCGGTGTCGAGCTTGGGCACATCGCAGGGCTTGGGAGCCGTAAACGGATGGTGCATGGCCATCAGTCGGCCTTCCTCGTCGCTCCACTCGAACATCGGGAAGTCCACTACCCACAGCAGGGCAAACTTGTTCTTGTCGCGCAGGCCGAGGCGCTCGCCCATCAGCAGGCGGAGTTCGCACAGTTGCTTGCGCGTCTTCATGGCGTCCTCGCCGCTGAGGATGAGGATGAGGTCGCCGGGCTTGGCCTGCATGGCGGCCTTCAGTTCTTGCAGCACCTCCTGCGTGTAGAACTTATCTACGGAGGACTTCACGTTGCCGTCCTCTTCCACGCGGGCATAGACGAGGCCCTTGGCGCCCACCTGCTGGCTCTTCACGAAGTTCGTCAGTTCGTCAATCTGCTTGCGGGTATAGCTTGCGCAGCCTTCGGCGCAGATGCCGCCGATGTAGGCAGCATTGTCAAACACTCCAAAGCCCTCTGGGAATATACATGTCTGTTGTCCGTTGTCTGTTGTCTTTAATTCCACGAACTCCATGCCGAAGCGCATGTCGGGCTTGTCGCTGCCGAAGCGGCGCATAGCCTCGTTCCAACTCATGCGCAGGAAGGGCTCCTCGCCCAAATCCACGCCGCGCACCTCCTTGAAGAGATGCTTCGTCATCTCCTCAAAGGTGCGGATGATGTCATCCTGCTCCACGAAACTCATCTCGCAGTCAATCTGCGTGAACTCCGGCTGACGGTCGGCACGCAGGTCTTCGTCGCGGAAGCACTTCACGATTTGGAAGTAGCGGTCCATGCCGGCCACCATCAGCAGCTGTTTCAGCGTCTGCGGGCTCTGCGGCAGGGCATAGAACTGACCGGGGTTCATTCGGCTGGGCACGATGAAGTCGCGTGCGCCTTCCGGCGTACTGCCCACCAGCACCGGCGTCTCAATCTCCAGGAATCCCTTCGAGTCGAGGAAGTGGCGCACGGCCAGGCAGAACTTGTGGCGCAGTTCCAGGTTGGCACGCACCGGGGCGCGGCGCAGATCCAGATAGCGGTATTTCATGCGCAGGTCGTCGCCACCGTCCGTGTTCTCCTCGATGGTGAAGGGAGGCACGGCCGAAGCGTTGAGCACGCGCAGTTCAGTCACGTTGATTTCAATGTCGCCCGTAGGCATATTGGGGTTCTTGGAGTAGCGCTCGCGCACTTCGCCTGTCGTCTGAATCACATACTCGCGCCCCAGGCGCTTGGCCTCGTGGCAGAGGTCGGCGTTCACCTCCTCGTCAAACACCAGCTGCGTGATGCCGTAGCGGTCGCGGAGGTCCACGAAGATAAGTCCACCATGTTCACGGGTGCGCTGCACCCATCCGGCGAGAGTCACGTTCTCGCCCACGTTTTCGATGCGGAGTTCACCGCAGTTTTTTGTTCTATACATATAAATATATAATGTATTGTTTGAAATTCGACTGCAAAATTACAAAAAATGCACCTAATAGTGAAGAAAAAGCCTGAAAAGTTTTGGCAGTTTGCGAAAAAGTCGTACTTTTGCACTTGCGTTTGGGAAACAAACGTCCTCCTAGCGAGAAGGAAGGATGGGTGAGTGGCTGAAACCACCAGTTTGCTAAACTGACGTACTCGATTAGGGTACCGGGGGTTCGAATCCCCCTCCTTCCGCTCTCCACGGCGCTTTCATCTAGTGGTTAGGATACCGGCCTCTCACGCCGGGTACACGGGTTCGAGTCCCGTAGGCGCTACAAACAAAGGATTGAGACTTAAGAGTTTCAATCCTTTTTTTGATTACATATTTTCGAAAGTGAACCGGGGGCCAACTACAATTTTTGGATTTGAGTCATAGAGTTCCACCACAAGGAAAGGGCATATATTAAAGAAGCCGCAGCACCAGACGATGCTACGACTATGATGGGGAAAAGGGCTGAAAAGCTGTTTAATAATCAATTTTCTCGGGTGTGTATTTTCTCGCCACGCAAATGCGCTGCCGTTTTTTCTTTGCGGGCATAGGAGTCTCCGCAGGGGCTTTGAGGCATTCTTCATCAAGTGTGGCGTCTGACGTGCGACACTCAATAATGTTCCAGTTTGCGGTGAAGTGTTTCTTGAATTCCTCCGAGAAGAGAACAAGCAGTTTTTTCTTCACGCTGCGCACCTGATACTCTTTCCCATTGTTTAGGCGCACCATGTTTCCGCGGTGCCAGTCAGTGCTGTAGTATTCTTCCTGTGTCATATGTATAGTTTTATAATTTACAAAGATACGGAATATTTATAAAACGAGCAAGATTTTGTCCGAAAAACTTGCAATAATTCGGGCATTTCTTTAGGCTTCTATGGGAAAACGACATTTCAAAGTCAATATTTTGAACAGAAATGTTTGTGAGGTGTGCTGATTATCCTTATGCCTATGTGCGGATTTATACTACGACACCTTCTGCACTTTCTACAATCTACATCATCTTGAAGGCAGTACCTTGTCAGAAAATACGATACATTTGCTAAGGTAGTGCCTTCCAAAAGACAGAAACAAATAAGCCGTTGCATGTTTGCTTGGCTGCAAAGATACAACGGCACGATGGAATGTCGTTATACGTGTTCGCGCATAGAGAATGGGGAACTTCGTTTTTGTGAGAGCAATGTTTTATTTGCCTGTAAAAAATAAGACAGGATATGTTCGTGGCGAATTATCGCCGTCGGAGAAGAGTCAGGAGATAAGGACTGTGAGACTCCGCAGCAGGAAGCTGCAGGTGAGGTCATAGAATATGCTTACCCAGAAGCAAGGATGTTTGATGTGGGAACAGAATACAGACCCTTATGATGTTTTGACAAAATGCTGTGGATTAACGCGCCCTCGGCATTAAAGGTGATTTTTCATCCACTTTTCCATCAGCACAGGCCAAATGGCTGCGGCCTCTGCCCTCTTCGCGCGAAGACCGTAACCATGGCCGCCACGGGGGTAAACATGGAGTTCCACGGGCACCTTATGATTCTTCAAGGCGGCCGCTATGGCCAGCGAACTGTACCCATAGCCGTCATCAGCAGTCTGAAAAACGAACATGGGAGGCGTGGATTCGTTCACATTGAGAGAGGGAGTGACGGAGTGGCCGGCGCCGCCGTCCAGATAGGCGGGGTAGATAAGGCCCACGAAGTCCGGCTTGGCAGACTGGCTGTCCGTCTCGTCAACGGGGCTGTAGGTGTTCTCATTCCAGGTAGTTGCCGCACGGCATGACAAATCCGCACCGGCCGAGAAGCCCATTATGCCCACTTTCTTGCCGGGGTTCTGTGCCCTTACCATTCTAATTGCTCTCTGTGCGTCCTGCAAGGCACCCTCGCGGTCGTTTGGCACGCGGTAGCGGAGCACATAGGCCGTGTAGCCCAGGGAGTTCAGCCACTGCGCAATCTCCGTGCCTTCCAAATCGACGGCCATCACACTGTAGCCGCCACCCGGGCAGACAATCAACACCTTGTCTTTCCTGTCCTTCTTGGCCTTCCATGTTTCAAGGGTTGGCACCGGCATTTGCCGGATGCGCGTGATTTTATCGCGCCCCACATCCTGAACCGTGTTACCGGATTTAAGGCAGACATCTGCGGGCAGCCTTTCAGGCCAGAGATTAACGACTTGCGCCCTGCAGCAAACGGCGAAGACGCCCAAAACAAAGGAGGAAAAGAAAAATTTCATATATTACTCACATTACCCACATTACCCACATTATTCACATTACCCACATTACTCAAATTACCCACATTATTCACATTTCTCAGGCAAGAGCACGCGGGCGCAGGGGCGGACGAGGATCTCCGAATCGGAAGACGGCTATATAATCTTGCCTTCCCAGAGGTCTTTCAGAAATTCCAGAGCAGGGAGGACCGCCACGCCATTAAGGTTGCGCTTGTATTTATCAAGAGATACGATGTAGAGTTTTGCCTCGGGGAAGTCCTCGCTGAAAGCTTTCAAGCCATGCGTGTGCCGTGATTGCACCTCGGTGGCGGACTTTATCTCAATGGCAATGCGTCCCTCGCCGATGATGGCATCTACCTCGTAGCCACTTGCCGTGCGCCAGTAGGAGAGTTTTTCGCTGGAGTGCGTATAGCCGAGGTAGGCGATGATTTCCTGTATGATGAGGTGCTCAAAAGCATGTCCGAAGTCAGCGGATCCCGGTTGCAGGTTGCTTCTATGAAGGAGAAAATTAACCAGCCCAACGTCAAAGAGGTAGAATTTCGGTGAGACAATGGCCTTGCGCTTTTTGGAGGATGTGAATCCGGGGACAAAGTAGGCCAAGAGCGTGTCTTCGAGGATGGAGAAGTATTCCTTGACGGTGCGTACGTCAATGCCGCAGTCCTGTGCCACATTCTTATACACCAGCATTTCTCCATCGGATTTTGCTGCAGCCTCCAGGAAGTGGGAGAAAGAAGTCAGGTTGCGTGCCAAGGCTTCCTGTTGGATTTCCTCGTCGAGATACACGCCGACATATCCTTGTAGGCGCCTCTGGGCATTCTGTACCATATAATGGCGGGGAATCATACCATTGTTGACGGCGCGTATGAGATCGAAGTCCGGAATTTCGGCACTGACGAGCGGGAACATCTGTTCCCTGTAAGCCCTTCCTCCCAACAGGTTTGTGCCGAGCCTTCTCAGTTTACGTGCGCTGGACCCGCTAAGGATAAAGCGGATACCTCTGCTTTGAATGAGGTAGTGTACTTCGTCAAGAAGTTGGGGAAGCTTCTGAATTTCGTCAATGATTACCGTGTCCGCTTCCCCCATAGCGTCAAGTTCCTGCGAGAGGAGCTCGGGGTGGGCGAGCAGCCTGTTGAACTCAGCAGGCCTTAACAGGTCATAGTACCTGCAATTGGGGAAATTCTCCTTTAGCCAAGTTGTTTTGCCAGTCTGTCTGGCACCCCATACGAAAACGCTGTCTCCGTACTCATTTTCGATGTTCAATTTGCGAATATACATACACAAAATGTTGTTATATCATGATAAAAATACATTTCGTGCTGCAAAAGTACGAATTATAATTCAATAAGCCAAGAGTTTAGCGCTTTTTTTATGATTATTCGTTGTTTTTGTATAAAATTTAATGTGGACGCTGCGGTTTATGTGGACGCTTCGCTTATGTGTGGACGCTTTCCCTCATTGTTCAAATTTCTCTCTTTTCTCACATTGTTCAGGCAAGAGCACGCGGGCGCAGGGGCGCACGAGGGCTTTCCTGAAGGTGAGGGGACGGCTGAACAGGAGGGTGTTGGCGTCGGCGCGGAGCTCGAGGACGTTGCCGCGGGGCTCGGTGCGCCAGGCGGACTCGGACTCGCTGAACCAGGCGAGGTCGGCCTGGGCGGCATGGAGGGTGAGGCGCACGGACTGCCCGGGCTGCAGGAGGGGGGTCTTGGCGTAGCAGAGGAGCTGGGCGCGGGGCGCGGAGGGTATGGCGGGGTTGCTCCAATAGACTTGCGCGACTTCCTTGCCGGCGCGGGTGCCGGTGTTGGTGACGGTGACGTGTATGGTGATGTCGCGCCCGCGCTGCCGCACGCTGAAGTCTTCGAATGCGAAGCGGGTGTAGCTCAGGCCGTAGCCGAAGGGGTAGGAGACGGGCACGCCCGCGGTAGTGAAATGGCGATAGCCCACGGCGAGGCCCTCGGCGTAGTCCTGATAGTCCACGTCCTTCTGCTCGTAGACGGGGTGGTCGGAATAGTGGTAGAAGGATTTGTTCTTCCCGTCGTAGGGGAGGCCGAGGTTGGCGAAGTTGGCGGCGCTGGGGTGGTCGGCATAGGCGCGGGCGAAGGTCATGGGGAGCTTGCCGGAGGGACAGACGGCGCCGGAGAGCACGTCGGCGATGCTGCGTCCGGCTTCCTGTCCGGGCTGCCAGGCGAGGAGGACGGCGTCGGGAAGGGTGTCCCAGTCGGCCGTGCAGACGGGGCCGCAGACGTTGAGCACCACGGTCACTTTCTTGCCCGCGGCGTGGAACGCGCGGCAGACGGCGGCGATGAGGGCTTTCTCCTCCGGCTTGAGGCGGTAGTCGCCTTCGAGGGCGCGGTCGTTGCCCTCGCCGGAGCGGCGCCCGACGGTGATGACGGCGGCATCGCTCCCGCGGGCGGAGTGGGGGAGGAGAGTGTCGGCGGCAGAGCGGGGGAGTTCGTCCTTGAGCTGGGCGCCGTACCACCACCCGCGCTTTTTGTTGACGGGGGCGAGACGCTCGTTCTCGGCGGCGACGTGGGCGGCGTAGGCCCGGGCCACGGGGGCGGAGAGCGCAAAGCCGGCCTCTTCCAGACCTTGGTTGAGGCTGATGACGTAGGCCTTGTTCACGTCGCCGGCACCGGTGCCTCCGGCGATGGTCTCGTAGGACGTGACGCCATAGAGGGCGATGCGCGCCGCGGGGGCGAGGGGGAGCGCCCCGTCGTTCTTGAGCAAGACGCAGCCTTCGGCGCCTGCCCGGCGGGCTATGCGGGCGTGGGCGGCGAGGTCGGGATGCTGCGAGGGACGGTGGCCGCGGGCCTTCGGTGTCTTGTCGATGAGGGTGAGCATTCGCTCCACGCTGCGGTCGACGTCGGCGGGGGAGAGGCGGCCGTCGCGGAGGGCGTCGCTGATTTTGGCATAGGTGCTGCGGCCGCCGGGCATTATGTTGTCGTTGCCGGCATGAATCTGTGCGACGGGGTCGGTGCCGGCTCCCCAGTCGGTCATGACGAGGCCCTTGTAGCCCCAGTCGCCGCGCAGGATGTCCTCGGTGAGTTCGCGGCTCTGGCTGGCGTGCTGCCCGTTGATATAGTTATAGGCGGTCATGACGGTCCAGGGCTGGCCTTCGCGTATGGCCACCTCGAAGTTGCGGAGATAGAGTTCGCGGAGGGTGCGGGTGCCTACGCGGCTGTCGCTGCTGCAACGGTTCACCTCTTGATTATTGGCGGCGAAGTGCTTGACGGCGCATCCCACGCCGTTCTCCTGCACGCCCCGTATCACGGCTGCTGCCGTGCGGCCGGAGAGGATGGGATCCTCGGAGTAGTACTCGAAGTTACGGCCGCAGAGGGGATTGCGCATAAGGTTGATGCCGGGGGCGAGGAGCACGTCCACGCCGTATTCCAGCACCTCGTTGCCCATAGCCTTTCCCACCTCCTGCTGCAAGTCGGCATCCCACGTGGCGGCCAACGACTCGCCGATGGGGAAGCCGGTACAGAAGAAAGTGGAATCGGTGCCCGGGCGGCGGGGGGCGATGCGTAGTCCGGCGGGGCCGTCGGCATAGATGAGGGAGGGGATGCCCAGCTGCGGCACGGGGTACGTGGCCGCCGCGCTCCCGGGTACGGCATTCGCTGCGGAGGCCATCATCTGGCGGTTCTTGTCCTCGTTGTCGGAACCCTGCCCGCTGCCGATGAGGAGGCGCACCTTCTGCTCCGTAGAGAGGCGGCGGATGAGGGCTTTGTGGCCCGTGGGCTGGCAGGATAAGAGAAGGAGGGAGAGGAGGCCGAGGAAGAGGCCTGGGGCCTTTTGGGGAAGAAGAGAGAGAGTCATGATATTTACGTCTGGGATAAGAAAAAAGCGGAGCAAAGATAATAAAAAAAACCGAGACATCGGTCATGCGCGCGCAAAAACGCGCGTATGCGCATAAAAAAGAATAAGGAGAGACGAAAACCGGCCTCCGTATCCCACCGTTTGGCCCCCCTTACAATGCAGTCGCGTTTGACGGAAAGAAGAGCCTTTCAGGGTGAAAACCGACTCCGTGTGTTTTTCACGTTTCTGGAATAAGGGTCAGTGAAAACGGCAAGGACGCTATACAAAAACAGTGCAGAGGGCGAGGGGCCTTCTGCACCGCCGACAACCGTTCCTACACAAAACAACAGTGATACGGCACAGGCGAAAAAACCCGCCACGGCCCTCACGGGTGGTGACGGGATTAGCGCGCTTAACTAAATCCTAAACTGCCCGATTATAGGACACGGGCATACCTTTTGCGACCGTGCGCGGCTGACGCACTTGACGCGCTTGACGCGCTTGACGCAAGAAAAGAACATCGGGAGAGAAGACGGGATTAGGGCTTCTTCTCCCGGAAAGAAGAGAAGATGGCTATGGAGTTATTTGATACCTTCGAGGTCTTTATTGTTGACCATTACCTTATACAGGAAGTTCAGAGGTTGAGATTCGCCGCCCGGGCCTGGAGTGACGCATTCGGGATTGCCCGGTATGGCCCATGTGATACAGGAGACGTTCAGTTGGGGATAGATGTCTGCCAGCCATCCAAAGGTGTGACACTTCCAATGGTTGCCATCGACAGTGGATACACGCACTTGATAGCCTGGGATATCACTGAGAGTTCGGAAGAGTTCTATTTTCTCCTCGATGGTTGCATCCTGCGGGAGGAGGTAGGCTTTGATGCGCTCGTTGATAGCACTCACGATGGCGCGTTTGAAGGAGTCGCTCATACCCTTTTCTGAGGCTTCGTACATTCCTTTCAGCATTTTGATGGCTTCAAGTATCTCTTTCTTGTTGGAGGTTGAGTGGCTGGTCTCAATCACAATATTACTATTTTCCTCTTTCACGATGCCAGCCTGGCGCAGGGCATTCTGATAAAGGTCGGCAGTGAGAGGGCCGAAGAGGCGGAATGACCGCATCTTGAGTGTGTAGGTATTTTCGAGCCACCACTCCAGACCGTGGGCGCTGCGGTAGTTTGGATTCTGCTTGCTGTTGGTGCGCAGCAGGGCATAGTTGTGCCCCTTGCCCCCCACCGTGAAGGGGGCAAGATCCTCGCCATAGTACATCTGAATGGTGCGGCTTTCGATGGCATCCCATGTGCGCAACAGGTTCGACGAGCAAAAGCCACCCGTGTGCTGGGGCAAATCCTTGTTGTAGGCCAGCAGGACGCCCTGTATCACACCATTGGCGTACTGTTTGTCCGCCTCGCTCTTGAAGGGCAGTTCGTAGTTCATTATATTTAGGTAGTAGAGCGAATCCAAGCGGTCGTGCCCTTGTTCGCTGTCGGTGCCTATCAATCTTGCAGGCGGCAGGTTGTCGATACATTTCTGCAATTCATTCTGTGCCGTGCAATTCAGTGCCACGCAGGCCAGCAGGAGGGATATAAGGATGCGTTTCATAGTGTTTATAATGTTAATAGTGTTTATAATGTTAATTGTGGTCCTTCAGGGTTTTCTATAAAAATATTTGTCAGTTCATCTATGAGGGCTTGATGCAGAAATTCCTCTCTTTTATGTTCGCTTACTACACGGTTCTCTATCTCGCTCAGGATGGCGAAATACAGTTCCTCGTCAGGCGTATTGTCAGAGGTATTGAGCGGGTCCTTTGTGGTGGAGGCAGTTTGCGTTACAGTGAGAGAGTATGACATATTCTTACTGCTTTGGCTGATTGGTCGCTGATTGTGGGATGGCACAGCAGGGCGTTTTTCCTGTTGGACTTCTTCTGCTGCCAGCAATCGGGAGGGTTTGTCAGTAGGGCGTTGTTCCTTAATTTCAAGATTACTAACCGGCTGTGCCTGTTGGTCGTTTCTACCTCCTTCTTGCATAAACCAGGCTCCTCCCACAAAAGCAAAGAGAACACAAGCCGCAGCCACATATTTATAATAAGGAATAATACGATGCCTCTTTGCAGCCGGATGGAGCCGTTGCTCCACAACTCGGTCGTACTCCTCAGCACCGGGTGCCAGCTCTGCCAGTATTTGCAGGTAGAGGGCTTCGTCGTTATGTATGTCGTGCTGCTTCATCGTCGTAATTTCTTTTTTAGTTTTGCTTTAGCCATCGAGAGCATACTCTTTACGGATGGCTTCGGAATGCCTGTCTCTTGTGAAATCTCTTCTGCCGAATGTTCTTCAAGGTATCTCTTCGTAATCAGTTGCTGTTCGCGAGGAGAGAGGGTGGCAATAGCCCCCTCTATTATCTCACGCGCCTCTTCCGAGAGTAAGTTGGCGTCTGCTCCGTAGGCTTCACATGCCACAGGGTCGGAAGGAGGGCTGTCCACCGTTATCTGCCGTCGTTTGTACTTCTCTATGCAGATATTTTTTGCCACCATCACGGCCAGAGCCTCTATGTTGCGGTCTGCATCGAGTCGCTCACAGTACCGCCACAACCGTTCCAGCGCATCTTGCGCTACATCCTCGGCGTCATCCCTGTTGCCGAAGAAGACAATTCCAATCTGCATCGCCAAGAATCGCAGTTGCGGTACCTGTATTTCAAACTCTTTGCGTTCCATTCTACACTATATACTGCAAAAGTACGGAAAAGTTAAGCGTCGCGCTCCCTGTTTTGAAAGATTTTCTGAAAAAATGCTCGCTCCTTATTATAAAATACGCGCGAGGGGGCTCCCGGGGAACCGCCTCGCGCGTTATCGTGGCCGTTTATAGCTAACGGAGTACGGGGGATTACTTGATTATCTTGGCGCCGTTCTTGATGACGATAGCCTTCGTATTGTTGTTGACACGGCGACCGGAGAGGTCGATGAGGATGCTGTCGGTGCCTTCGCTGCGGAGGGTGCTGATGGCGTCCACGATGTTGCCGAAATCGAAGTTGAAGCAGTTTGCCTGGCTGGCGGAATCGTCATAGATGGCCTT
>JAKSLT010000065.1 GCA_024401055.1 Bacteroidaceae bacterium
CCCCGCTCCCCCAAGGGGGAGTGCCTCGCTGCGCTCGTGTCCGCCTGCGGCGGAGGCGCCAGCTGACATTTGAGAAACGTTGTTGGACATGTTTGTATGTTTTTAAGGAATTTGTGATTCGTTTATAAAGAATATAATAATCGCCCGTAAGCGCCAAAAGAATACAATCGCTCGTAAGCGCCTCCGCTCGCAGAGCGGACTCCGGCGAAGCCGGGCACTCCCCCTTGGGGGAGCGGGGAGGGGGCTACCAATTCAACTCCCTTTCGTCAAACACCGGCCCGTGTGTGCACACGCACACGTTTCCTTTTACTGTGTTCTCCACGCAGCAGAGGCATGCGCCGAGGCCGCAGGCCATCATGTTCTCGAGGGAGACCTCGCAGGGCGTGCCGTGCTCGCGGGCCCACTTGACGACGGCCTGCATCATGGGCTTGGGGCCGCAGGTGTGAATTTGGTCGAAGGTCTCGCGGGTGAGAATGCTGTGTTGGGTGACGAAGCCGGGCTCGCCGAGCGTGCCGTCGTTGGTGGTGATGCACACGCGGCCGAATCCCTGGAAGAGTTCCGTCTGGAGCACGTCGCCGGCGGAGCGTCCGCCGAGGATGAAGGTGACGTCGTGGCCCAGGGCGCGGAGGCGCTGGCCGAGATAAAGCAGGGGGGCTGTGCCTACGCCGCCGCCGATGAGGAGATGGCGACGGGCGGGTGAGCCGGCGGGCGGGAGCGTGAAGCCTGTGCCGAGGGGCAGGAGGCAGTTGAGGGTGTCGCCTTCGCGGAGGGCGCAGAGCTGCGCGGTGCCGGGGCCTACGTTGTGGACGAGGAGCCAGAGTTGCTGCCCGTCGGCGTAGTTGATGGAGATGGGGCGGCGCAGGAAGGTGGCGGCGCTGCCCTCTACGCGCACCTGCACAAACTGGCCGGGCTGCATGGGAGGCATGCTTCCCTCGGGATTGACGAGGCGCAGGAGGGCGTAGTCGGCGCGGGGGTGCTCGATGGCGGTGACGCGAAGGTCGAGGAGGTGTTTCATGGAGGAGTGTCCTTTAGCACTATCTTCCGGCGATGGTGCGCTCTTGTATGAAGTTTTGCAGTTGTTCCTTGTAGGAGTCGGAGATGGGCACGGTCTCTTTGCCGAAGACAATGCTGCCGCGCTCGATGAGGGTAATCTTGTTGAGGTTGACGATGTAGCTGCGGTGTACGCGCATGAAGCTCTTGGGGAGTCCGGCCTCTACGGCGTGGATGGAGGCAAGCGTAAGGATGGGCAGGCGGTCGTCGGTGAGATTGATTTTGACGTAGTCCTTGAGTCCCTCGATGTAGTTGATGTCGTCGTAGTTGAGGCGCACGAGTTTGTAGTCGGTCTTGATGAACACGCAGTCGTCACAAGGCTTCTGCTCTGCGGGGGCCTCTGCCTGGGCCTTGCCGTTCTCAATGTTTTTCGCGGCTCGGGCAACGGCGGAGAGGAAGTCCTCATAGACGATGGGCTTGAGGAGGTAGTCGGCCGCACTTACCTTGTAGCTTTCCACGGCATACTCGGAGAAAGCCGTGGTGAAGATAATCTGCACGTTGCCGTTTTGAATCATGCGGGCGAAACTCATGCCGTCCACGTCGGGCATGTTGATGTCGAGGAAGAGGATGTCCACAGGTTGCTGGGCGAGCCCTCCGATTGCTTTCACGGCGCTGCTGTAGGAACCGCAGAGGGTAAGTTCGGGTGTTCTCTCTACGTAGTTTTCGAGGAGCTTGACGGCCAGGGGCTCGTCGTCGATAATGGCGCAAGTCATAATTTAGGAAGATTGTGAGGTTTTGAGGTTATTGGGTTATTGGATTATCGGGGTTGGGAGGTAAGAGGGGCGCTTGGTCGTTTTTGATGATGATTTCGGAGGAGTAGGTGGTTCCGTCGGGCGAAGGGCCGTAAGTCCATGTGTAGCTGTCGGGATAGCAAAGGTCGAGCCTGCGCTGCACGAGCTTGAGACCCAGGCCTCCGGGGGGCTGGTCGGCGCGCTTCTCTGCGGGGTGGTTGGTGTTCTCCACGTGAAGGATGACGTCGCCCTGCGGGGTGCTCGACACGTTGATGTGGATGAAGCTGTGGGCCATGGGGGCTATGCCGTGCTTGAAGGCGTTCTCCACGATGGTGATGAAGATGAAAGGTACCACCTCGCGGGGCTCCTCGGCGGCGATGTCGGTGGTGAGGCTTACCTCTACCTCGTCGCTCAGGCGCAGTTTCATGAGTTCGATGTACTGCTCGATGAAGAAGATGACTTTCTTCAGGGGTACGGCCAGCGAAGGACTCTCGTAGAGCATGTAGCGCAGCAGGCGTGCGAGATTCTGTATGGCCTGCTGGGCCTTGGGCACGTCGAAGGTGGTGAGCGAGTAGATGTTGTTGAGCGTGTTGAGGAGAAAGTGGGGGCCGAACTGCGACTTGAGGGGAAAGAACTCGGCCTTGTTCATGTCTGACTCCACCTTGAGGAGATGGAGGTACTGGCGGAGTGCCGTGCTGAGGATGATGGCGAAGAGGAAAGCGAAGAGACTGCTCAGGACGAGGAATATCTGGCGTTCGAACAGGTAGTCCGGCACGATGACAGAGTTGCTGAGCGTTTCGAGAAGGAATTGTGGCGTCAGATAGTGGAGGATAATGGTCTGAATGATGAGTGCCCCGATGATGGCTGCCAGATTGCTGAGCGCAAAGTGGAGCCTGTGTCCGGTCAGCAGCAGACGGTCCACCAGCCTGAAGTAGTTGAGATAGAAGATTGCCGCGGAACACAGCGGGATGATGCAGCCGCGTACATAGGCACCGAGGCTCAGGATGTCGCTCGGCTCCTTGAAGAGGAAAGGAGTCGTGAAGACAATCGCCAAAGCGATGAAGTGGATGATCCACTCGGGATGGCGGGTGACCCTACTCATAACGTATGGCTTCTATGGGGTCCATGCGGGCGGCTTTGCGGGCGGGAACGTAGCCGAAGACGATACCGATGATGGTGCAGACGATAAAGCTGACGACGATGCTCCAAAGAGGAATCGTGGCCGGCAGGTGGATGAGATTGCGGGCCAGACTCACGCCGCCGTAGCCCAGGAGAATGCCCAGCATACCGCCTGTGACGCTGATGAAAATGCTCTCTATGAGGAATTGCAGCATGATGTCTATTCCGCGGGCGCCGACCGACATGCGCAGACCAATCTCCTTGGTGCGCTCGGTGACGCTGACGAGCATGATGTTCATGATGCCGATGCCGGCCACGAGGAGCGAGAATGCTGCGGCCACGACGAGGATGATGGTGACGCTGTTCATCGTGCTGTCCATGGTGTCCATCATCTCCTGAAGGGAGCGTATGCTGAAGTTCTCGGGGGCTTCCTCCTTGAGCTTGTGGGTGCGGCGGAGGATCTGGGTGAGTTCGGCGATGGCGTCGTCGGTGACTTCCTCGGAGAGGGCCGACACGGAGATGGAGTTGAGGAAAGTCTGGGCCTGGATGCGCTTCATCACGGTGGTGAAGGGCACTATCATCACGTTGTCCTGATCCATGCCCCAGTTGTTGTAGCCCTTGCTCTCCAGCACGCCGACGATGCGGAAGGGAATGCTGCGGAAACGTATGTTCTTGCCAACGGCGTTGGCGGCGGGGAAGTTCTCGCCGAAGAGTTCCTTGACGATGGTGACGCCGACGACGCACACCTTGGCGCTCTTCTTGACGTCGCTCTCGGTGAAGCACGCGCCGTGCTGCACGGTCCACTGCTTGATGTCGAGGTAGTCGGGGCTTTCGCCATAGACGGTGGTTGTGGTGTTGTTGGCGCCGTAGATGACCTGGCCGCCGGTGTTTACCTCGGGGCTGACGTACTTTGACAGCTTGGCCTCGGCCTTGATGGCTTCGTAGTCCTCCACCTTGATGGTCTGCATCTCGCTGGGGTCCTGGCGCACGCCGCCGTGGCCCATGTCGGCGCCCGGCTGTATGCTGATAAGGTTGGTGCCAATCTTGCTGATTTCGGTGCGTATGCTCTCCTTGGAGCCCTGACCGATGGCCATCATGATGATGACGGCCGCCACGCCGATGATGATGCCCAGCATGGAGAGAAACGACCGGAACTTGTTGCTCCGTATCGCCTTAATGGCTACTTTTAGGAGATTGAGATAGTTCAAGGGAATTGAGAATTAGGAATTATGAATTGAGAATTAGGAATTAGGAATTGAGAATTAGGAATTGAGAATTAGGAATTAGGAATTATGAATTTCCTCGGAGTGTCTAATCTTCCCCATTGGCCGGCAGTGCCTTCAGGGCTTCTTCGGCGGAGAGGATGTTGGCGTTTTCCTTGTCTTCCCTGATTTTGCCGTCGCGCAGCATGATGTTGCGGCTGGAGTACTGTGCAATCTCGGGGTTGTGGGTCACGAAGATTATGGTGCGGCCCTCGGCGTGGAGCCTCTGGAAGAGCACGAGCATCTCGAAGGATGTGCGCGTGTCGAGGTTGCCTGTGGCTTCGTCGGCCAGTATTACGGCGGGGTCGTTCACCAAGGCGCGGGCAATGGCCACGCGCTGCATCTGGCCGCCCGACATCTGGTTGCTCTTGTGGTACAGGCGGTCGCCCAGTCCCACGGCCTGCAAGGCCTTGATGGCGGCTTCGCGACGCTGGCGCGCATTGTAGCGCGTATTATATATTAAAGGAAGCTCCACGTTCTCTATAGCCGTGGTGTTGGCCAGCAGATTATAGTTCTGGAACACGAAGCCTATTTTCCTGTTGCGCAGTTTCGCGCGCTGCGAGCGGCTCATCTTCTTTACCGGCGTGCCGTCGAGAAGGTATTCGCCCGACGTCGGCGTGTCGAGGCACCCCAGTTGGTTGAGCAGCGTGCTCTTTCCCGAGCCGGAGGTGCCCATGATGGTGACGAACTCGCCCTCGTAAATCTTGAACGACACGCCGCGCAAGGCGTGGACGGTTTCTTCGCCCACCTTGAAGTCGCGCCGCACGTCTTGCAGTTCGATTACTGTCTTTCGCTCGCTCATTTCTTTTTCTTGTCGTTCTTAGGACGCGGCATGAAGGGGCTCTGGCCTTCCTCGGGTTTGGCAAAGCCTTCCACTTCCTGCTCGATGATGACTTCGGCGCCGTCCTCCAGGCCGCCGGTTATCTCGGTGACGATGCCGTTGCCGGTACCCGTCGTCACGGCCACGGCCTTCAGCACGTTGCCTTCCTTAATCCATACCTTCTTGGCGGCCTGCACGTCCTCGATGCTCTGTCCCTCGGTGAGCAGGGCCTCGTTGGGCTTGAACTGCAGGGCGGCCTCGGGCACGGTGAGGGCGTTCTGCACCTCCAGGGTGATGATTGTCACGTTGGCCGTCAGGCCCGGCTTGAGCTTCAGGTCGGGGTTGGGAGCGCTGATGACGACTTCATACGTCACCACGTTGCTCTCCGTCTTAGCCTCCTGCCTCACCTGCGTCACGGAGCCCTGGAAGGTGTCGTCGGGGTAGGCGTCCACGGTGAATGTCACCCTCTGGCCTTCCTTCACGCCGCCTATGTCGGCCTCGTCCACGTCGGCGATGACGCGCATGTCGGTAAGGTCCTTGGCGATGGTGAAGAGTTCAGGCGTTGTCATGGCTGCGGCCACCGTCTGTCCCTCTTCCACCGACTTCTTCAGCACCACGCCGTCGATGGGTGCCGTGATGGTGGCGTAGCCCAGGTTGGTGCGGGCCTGCTGCACGCTCTGCTGCTGCACGCTCACCTGTTGCAGGGCCTGTTCGTAGGCCAGCTTCGTCTGGTCGTACTCGTCGGCGGAGATGAGGCCCTTGTCGTAGAGCGTCTTCATGCGCAGGTGGTTCGTCTTCTGGTAGTTGAGGTTGCTCTGCGCGTTCTGCAGGTTGCTCTGCGCGCTTTGCAGCGCCGATGTCAGGTTGGTCTTGTCCAGTTCGGCAATCACCTGTCCGCGCTTCACCACGCTGTTGTAGTCCACGTAGATTTTGTCGATGATGCCGCTCACCTGCGTACCCACGGTCACCTCCGTCACGGGCTCAATGGTGCCTGTGGCGGTGATGCTCGTCGTCAGCGTCTGGCGCGTTGCCTTTTCTGTCTGGTATTTCACGTTTTGCTCCTTCGCGCATCCGGCTGCGAGGAGCAGGGTCAGGGTAAATATAATTGTTTTTTTCATATTCGTCGAATGTCATCCCAAGTCCCTGTCCGTCAGCGGCGTTTTCCGCAGCCGCCTTCCCGACGGGGTGGACGGATGTCCGTGTCTGTATGAGTTTGTTTCTATTAATTTACAGTTCTATCTCCTTTCCTTCGTAGAAGTCCAGGAGGGCGCGGTTCAGCAGCGTGGTGTATTTGTCCTGCAGCAGCGTCTGCTTGCTCATGAGCAGCATCTGGCGGCTCTGCAAGAGGTCGCTGATATTCTTCAGTCCCACCTTAAACTGCTCGTCCAGCAGTTCGTAGCTCGCCTCGCGGCTGGCCACGTTGCTCTGCGAGGCCATGTATTTCTGCTGGCTGTTCGTAGCGTTCAGCCAGTACTGCTCGATGCTCTGATAGAGGTTTTTCTGCTTGTCGGCCATGTCGAGCTGCGCCGTGAGTTCGTTTATCTTCGCGCGTTCCACGTTGTGCTTCACGCGCTTCTGGTCGAGGATGGGAATAGTCACGCCCACGCCGATGGTGGCGTTCAGGTTGTTTTTCAGTTGCTTGCCAAAGGCGTTCACGGCTCCGGTCATGTGGCTGTCGTTCACGCCGGCGTTGAGCGATATGGTAGGAATGCGCGCGGCTTTCGCTATCTTCGTGGCCAGTTGTGCCTGTTCGATGCTGAGCTGGGCGCTCTCCATCTCGGGGCGGCCGTTGAGAGCCTTGGCATACACCTCCATGTAGGGCGGAATGGGGCGGCGCACCATTTCGTCGGCCACCTCCATGCCCATCACCTCAATGCTCTCGCCGGCGGGGAGTTCCAGAAGCTGGGCCAGTTGCAGTTTCGCCTGTGCTATCTGGGTGCGCGTGTTCACCACGTCGTAGCGTCCGCTGGCCACCGTGGCCTCCAGTTCCAGGACGCTGGCCTTGGCAATTTTTCCGTTCTCCATGAATGCCACTCCGCGCTGCCATATCGCGCTGTCCTGCGCCAAGATACGCTCGTTCACCTTGAGTGCTTCTTCCATATAGAGAATTTGCACGTAGAGCTGCGCGATTTGCTCC
This sequence comes from Bacteroidaceae bacterium, assembly GCA_024401055.1. Classification (GTDB taxonomy): domain Bacteria; phylum Bacteroidota; class Bacteroidia; order Bacteroidales; family Bacteroidaceae; genus Alloprevotella. The sequence continues at coordinate 7,120 of JAKSLT010000065.1, forward strand.
GTCAGCATGTCCTGCTGCTGTTCGGCGGAGAGGATGCTGATTTGCTTGGCCAGTTCCGCGTTTTGGATGTTCATCTTGCGCTGCTTGCCGTTATAGACCGTCCATCCCGCATTGATGCCGTAGGAGCCGCTTTCGGTGGTCTTCTTCGCGCTGGCCACGCTCATGCCGCCGTTCACGTAGTTCACCTCGCTCTCTTGCAACGGGCGCCACATGGCACTCTCGTTCAGGTTGGCACTCATCGTGGGGAGCCATGCCGCCTTGCTGTCGGCAATGTCGATGTCGCCCATTTGTATCTGGGCTTCAGTCTTTTTCAGCGTGATATTGTTCTTAATGGCGTAGTCGATGCACTCCTGCAGCGTCCACACGCGCTCTGCCGAAGCGCAGAGGCTGCCACAAGCGGCAGCAAGGGCCATTATGAAGGAAAAATGTCGCATTTATGAGTATTTTGTAGGGTATGTTTTTTCTGTTCTTTAGTTCTGCTTTTTCGCGTCTTACTTCCGATTTAGCGGTCTTCCGTTTCGCTCCTAAGTCCCTTTTACTTCAGTTTCGGCGGACTCCCGTTCCGTTTTTTTCATCTCCCTTTTTAGGTTGCCGTTTTCCCGATTTTTCAGTTCTATTTTGCTTCTAATCCTGATTTACTCAGTTCTTTTTCGGCTTTTTTTAGATTTATTTTTTCCTTCTTCCCATTTAATTTGCCCTAACGCAGATTTGCCCTGTGCTACTTCTCAAGAAAATTTCCCGCAGAAGAGACCTGCTTCAAACTAAAAGAGGACTAGTGCGAATTAAAAGGGGACTAGTTGAAATTAAATCAGGACTAGTTGAAATTAAATCAGGACTAGTTGAAATTAAATCAGGACTAGTTGAAATTAAAGGAGGACTAGTTGAAATTAAAGGAGGATTAGTGAAAATTAAATGGGAAGAAATTGGGGTAAAAAGGGTCGGGGGCTTATAAAAAAACGAACTTCTGCCCCGCGGTTGGGGGCAGAAGTTACTTGGTTTCGGGGGCGGCGTCCAACTTGAGGATGCTGCCGGTAGTGGGATGGAGATACACGTGAGTGGTGTACTTCTTGTTGAAGAGTTCGCCGCCCAAGTGTTCTATTCTTCCGATTTGCGCGAAAGGCATGGAGCTCTGCCAGATGATGTTCCCGGTAGGCCCGTTCACTACTACGCGGGCATTGCCGCTCACACAGTAGCGCAAGTCCTCTTGTTCCTTCTTGGTGCTTTTCGCGTCGGCCGCGGATGCCTCTGCGGGCAGTGAATGCTCGTCGGTGAAGGATATCGTGAAGGGTGCGCCCTCCGTGCTGTTGGGCTCAAGGAATCCTTTTTCAGGCGAGAAACGGAAGAGCACCTGCGGTGTGCCGTCGAAGCTGGTGGGCTCCACGTCGAGGGTTATGACGTGCTGCTTGGTAGCTGTCGTGCCTTGGAAGAGTTGCAGCAGGGCGCTTTCCTGCTGGCCGAGGTTGTCGAGCATGATTTTCAGCTGGTCGCCGTCTTTGGGCATGAAGTCGGCCTGTCCCTTGGAGAGCATGCCGCGGTTTTCGCGGATGTCGTAGATTTCCTCTGCGGCCAGTTCAGCGGCTTTGCGGGGGCTGGTGGCGGCGAGGATTTCGGGCGTTTTGTAGTCGGCAGCGTTGATGGCATCGGAACCGAGGTCTTTCATGCTGGGCTGACTGAGGGCTTCGGGCTGCTGGGCCTCACCGTTGACGGCCAGGAGGCAGCCGTCGCCGGTCAGCGTGACGAGTGGGGCCGCGGTCTTGGTCTTGAGGCGTATGGTATAGGCCTTGTTGGGGTCGGCCACGCCGTAGGGGGTGACGCTGAGCGTGTTGACGGTCCAGACGTCGGTGGCGGTCTGCGGCACGTTATCCACGCGGAGGAAGGCTGAGGCGTAGGGTGCGTATTCTCCGGGGGTGCGCGTCACCTGTGTGGCCTCGATGGCGATGTGGAGGCGCGTCTTGGGCAGGAAGTAGCTGATGCCGTCGGTGGTCACGCCGGGGCGGAAGGGGGCCACTTCTGTCTGGGCGCTGAGCGTGGCGCCATAGCCGGAGAGCAGAAGGATGAGGGCGAAAATCTTGCTGTGTGTGGTCATCTATGATTGGTGGTATGCTTTGTCTGTGACAGGAAGGGATGTGACTCGCCCCGCAGCGGGGGCGCGGAAAGGGAAAGGCAGGGACAAGGGGCTGCAACCCCTTGTCCCGGTATGTGTGTGCCGGCGGGGATTACTTCACAACGATTACGAGGTACTTGCTGGTGCTCCAGAAGCGGTCGGGGTCGGTGATGCGCAGGGTGTACTGGCCGTTGGCATCCTTGTCGAGTGAGTAGGTGCCGGAGGGGTGGTTGGTGCGCAGGGAGGCATTCTTGGAGTAGAGGTGGATAACCTTCGTGCTGCGGGTGTCAATCTTCGTGAAATAGTCCTTGGCAAAGTTGCCGGAGCGGAGCACCTCGCCGTCGGCCAGGATGTGCTGCTCCTTCAGTTCCTTCTTCGTGCCGAACACGTAGTAGGCCGTGTGGAGGTCCTTGTCCTGCTGGGCTACGGTCTGGGCACGCTGGGTGTTCTGCTTGTCAAGCTCGCGCACGTTGTTGTTGAGGTCGCGCACGTTGTTGTTGAGGTTGGTGATTTGCTCGCTCTGCTGGGCGATGGTGGCGTTCTTCTGTTCCAGCTCGGCCTGCAGGCGGTTGACTTCGGCCGTCTTTGTCTCGAGTTCGGTGGTGAGGCGGTTGATAGTCTCTTCGAGCGAGGTCTTGAGGTTGCTGGTGTATATGCTGCTCTCCTTCAGCTGCTGGCGGAGGGCAGCGATGAGTTCGCGGTTCACCTGCATGGTCTTCTGAATCTCGGCAAGGCTCTCGCGCATCACTTCGCGACTGTTGCCTTCGCCGCGCTGGCGGGCCACGTTGATGCGTCCTTCAGCGGCGTTGATGGCGTCGAAACCGTTCTGCACCTCGTTGAGTGTGCTTATGAGGTCGTTGAGTTCATTTTCCTTCTGTTCTACGATGCTGCGGAGAGAATCGTTGGAGTTAATCTGCTGAGCAAGCTGCTCCTTGCGGGTGTTGCAGGCACAAAGGCTGAGTGCGGCAACAAAGAGGATAAGTAACTTTTTCATAATGGTGAAATTAGTTGTAGATGTGTTTTTGTCTTTTCTTGTAATGAGGAGGAAATGATAAATTTCGGTGGCGCGTCAGAGGGTGGGGCAGGGCGCGTTATTCTTCTCTGGGAGCCTTCTCGCGGCGCTCCTTCGCCTTGCCGGCCACGATGACGACAAATTCGCCGCGCGGCTCATTCTCGGTGAAGTGTGCGGCCACTTCTTGCAGCGAGCCCCTGACGCATTCCTCGTGCACCTTGCTGATTTCGCGGCACACGGCGCATTGGCGCTCCCCGCCGAAGACCTCTGCCAGTTGCGTGAGGAGCTTCACCACGCGGTGGGGACTTTCGTAGAAAATCATCGTGCGCTGCTCGTCGGCCAAGGCCAGTATGTGGGACTGGCGCCCCTTCTTCTGCGGCAGGAAGCCCTCGAAGCAGAAACGGTCGCAGGGCAGGCCGCTGCACACCAGGGCCGGCACGAAGGCCGTGGCGCCGGGGAGGCACTCCACTTCTATATTACGCGCTACGCAGGCGCGTACGAGCATGAAGCCCGGGTCGCTGATGCCCGGAGTGCCGGCATCGCTGATGAGCACCATATCCTCGCCGGCGGCAATGCGGGCGGCCAGCATGTCGGCCGTCTGATGCTCGTTGAACTTGTGGTGGCTCATCAGCCGCGCCTTGATGTCGTAGTGCTTGAGGAGGATGCCGCTCGTGCGCGTGTCCTCAGCCAACACCACGTCGGCCTCTTTCAGAAGCCGCAAAGCTCTAAGCGTGATGTCCTCCATGTTACCCACAGGCGTGGGTACGAGATACAATTTACTCATTTCGCGCACAAAATTAGTGAAAAATTATGAGTTATGCCGTCTGTATGGAGAGAATTTTGTAATTTTGCCCTCAAATTAAGGATTATTACATATTAAATCCGTGTAAACATGCTAAATCAGGAAATAAATTTCGACCGTTTTGTGCGTGGCCTTATCGTGCTCGTCGTCCTCGGTGTGGGCGTGTGCCTGATAAATTATCTCAGCAGCGTGCTGCTGCCCTTCGTCGTGGCATGGGTGCTGGCCTATCTGCTCTATCCCGTCGTCACATTCTTCGAGAAGAAATGCCATCTGCGCTTCCGTGCCCTGTGTGTTATCCTTGCCATCCTTCTTGTCTGCGGCGTGGTGTGCGGGCTATGTTGGGCCGCCGTGCCGAGCATACAGGGCGAGTGGCACCATCTCAAGCAGGTCGCTATGAGCTATATTGAGGGCCGCCGCCAGGTGCCGGGCCTTGCGAAGGAAGTGCAGCAGTTCATCCAGGAATATGCCAATAAGTTCGACGTAGAATCCTTCCTTTCGCAAGACGACGTGCAGGAGACCATCAAAGCCGCTATTCCTAAAATGTGGGGCGTAGTCTCCAGCACCGCCAGCATGCTCATCAACGTTGTATCGTCGCTCTTCGCCCTCATTTATCTCTTCCTGCTCCTTCTGGACTATGAGAAGTACGCCGAAGGGTGGATAAAGTTCGTCCCCGCCTCCCGTCAGGCTTTTGCCCGTCAGCTCGTTGGCGACATCGAACGCGGCATGAGCGGCTACTTCCGCGGTCAGGCCCTCGTCGCCCTCAGCAACTGCGTCATGTTCTCTGTCGGCTTCTGGCTCATAGGCTTCCCCCTTCCCCTCCTGATGGGCGTGGGCATCGGCCTTATCTCCTTCGTACCCTATATCCAACTCGTGGGTTTCATCCCCGCCTTCTTCCTTGCACTGCTGAAAAGTGCCGACACCGGCGAGAGTTTCTGGATGCTCATGTTCCTCGTCGTCGTGGTGTATGCCGTTATCCAAGTCATTCAGGATATGTTCGTCACACCCCGCATCATGGGGCATATAATGGGCCTTCCCGCAGCTATCGTTCTGCTGGCCCTCACAGTGTGGGGTTACATGGCCGGAATCATCGGACTTATCATAGCATTGCCAGTCACAACTCTCATAATAAGCTATTATAAACGCTATGTAGTCAAAAAAACGGCAGAATAGTTTGGTTATATCGCAAGAAAAGTGTACTTTTGCACTCGCGTTTTGAAAATCGCATCAAAATGCACCGACCCGTTAGCTCAGTTGGTAGAGCAATACACTTTTAATGTATGGGCCTTGGGTTCGAGTCCCAAACGGGTCACTGGACATCTGCTCGTAAGGGCAGATGTTTTTGATTAAGAGAGAGTGAAGGTGTTTTGCTAATACTCTCATTGTCAGTAGATTTAAGAAGCTAGATTAGGCACGCAAGCTAAAAAAATGTTTAACTTGTGGGCTTGATTGGATGTGCCGGGAAAAGACCGGATTTGACATGTTTTTGGAAAAATCCGATGAAGATGGTTTATCCATGATGGCTTACGCAAAACAGCACAGCGTAACATCTCCATCATGATAGCGCAGCGCAGATCATGATAAAAGCAAAGTCCGCTGGAACCAAAAGAAATGGTTTCAGCGGACTTTTTCTATTGATGATTTACAATCAGTGAATTTTGTATTGAACACGGCTCATTGAAAATTCACGACTGCAGCCACATGTCCACATACAATCCTGTTCTACGTGCCCCAATAAACCAATTCTCATAGGATAAGGCTTTTTTGCACCTTCATAGGAAAGTATGAGTTTCCATGATTTAGAAATACCTTCAGGGTATGACTCTATGCTATCATAATCAGGATATAGCGCTCCTACCTGTTCGGGATGATTTTTGTGGTAAACTTCATATTGTGCACCACAACTACAAGGAAGTGTTATGCATTCATAGTCCAAGCCAATTCCGTCTCCAATATCAGGTACCAACCCATTGGAAACATCTCCCAAATCGAATTCCGGCTCATCATCGCCGCAACTTACGCACAATCCTGTCAAGGCCAGTGCGAATAAAAACAAATACTTTTTCATTATGTCATGATTTAGAGGTTTGCGCCGCAAAAATACTAAAAAAATCTCAAACTACGCCGTAGTTCAAGATTTTTTCGCAGAAAATCGGAAAAGGTGGGCACTAATTGGCCACCAATACCATTGCGATGCAGTCTTTCTCATCATTCCTGATGAGGGCATCATAGACTGCATCCAACTCTTCGCCGTAGGCGTAGAGGTAGTAGCCTCATGGGTGCCATGCGAACTTGAAGCGTGTCTGTTCTTCAGGCGCGTCCACAATCTCCGAGGTCACGTCAGAGATAAGGACTAGATTGCACTCGTACCCACAGGCGCATGCTCGTTGGAAGGTTCGCTTTCATAAGAGAAAGCGCAGCATAGACCGAGGGCGAAGCCCACAATCTTCTGACATTTTATATTAGAGACAATATTCCATCACTTACAACCATCCACTAAAACAGTTTTCGTTTATCGTTTTCGTTATCGTTATCGTCTCATCATTTATCACTCATCCTTTCATCTTCTCATCCCCTATAACCAGATTTCCATATTATCAGATTATCGATAAATCATTCATCCTTTCATCATTCATCCTTTCATCATTCAT
>JAKSLT010000066.1 GCA_024401055.1 Bacteroidaceae bacterium
ATGAGTTTACTCCGGCATTTGTAACGAGTTTACTCCGGCATTTGTAATTTTTGACTGAAAGTAATTGGCCACACGACAGGTTGCACGGAGTTACATTTTATTATTGCTGTCCCAGGAAAAAGAATGTAATCTTTCGTATCCCTTGTAAATGCTATCGATTTGAAAGGTTACCAATAGGTTGGGCTTACTTTTTAACCTGCAACGACAAAGCGCCGAAGGTGCGACAGATTGGAGGATAGGGCGCGAGCCCTATCTCTTATGTTTATCCCTATGTGGGAGCGCTGTAAGTGCGGTATAATTACCATTTTACTTGAATTATGTCGCACTTACAGCGCTCCCATAGAAGGAGATTTGCGAGTGAAGTAGGGCTTGCGCCCTACCCTCCGTTATGTCGTCCTTTCAGGACTTTCAAACTTCCCCGGACACCAATAACATTTTATCCTACACCTCTTACACCTCCTACACCCGAAAATATAAAATCACCTGCCGATACGCGCCTTTGGGGCGGTGGCGGCAGGCGATGGTTTACATGGTCTTTATGTCGTTGACTATATGGAGGAAAGACCTGTGTTTGTGGAAGTATTACTCTAACTCGTTTTGGATGCTTGCCTGAATGTGATTCGGCGTTAGCGCCACGGCGTAATAGCGGTAGCCGGCCTTTCGGCGGGTGGTGGCGGGGAGGATAGCAGGGAGCTGACGGGCAAGGTCGCAAAGACGGACACCTGCCGTAAGGCGGGGGTGCGTACGACTTACGGCGGCGAAGATTTCGGCGGCGGTGACGGTTGGTAAGGGAGCGGCAATAGAGCCAGAGGGAGCGGCGATAGAGCCAGAGGGGGACAGGGATGCAGGGCTGGAGGAAGACTGGGAGGCAAGGTCAGAGAGGGACTGGCTTGCTGCGGGGGTCTCCCCCACCCCGTTGCGCATTTCCTCCTCCGTCAGCGGCATAAAGTGCTGGAGAATGGCCGTCTGTAGGGGCGTGAGGTCCTGGTACTGCTGGTTATGGCGCTGGATGGCGGCCTCTTCCTGCTTGGTGAACCACGTGCGCTCGCCACGCTCCACCTCGGCCTTGAGCTGGGCATAGAGCTGGGCGTGGTTCACGGGACGGCAACTGATGGGGCTCGCCACCCTCTGACAGTAGAAGCGGCGCGAACCGGTGCGGTCGCGGAGGATGCGCGTCTGGTTGGTGGTGGCGATGAAAGAGGCGAGGCGCGGGGCGTTGGTAATGAGCGTGGTGCGCGTGCTGTGCCCTACGATGGTCTTCATCTGCGTGGCGGATTTGAAGCGCGCCATTGCCGCGGGGGAATAGCGGTCCAGCTCGTCGAGGTTGATGAGGCCGAACTGCGCCATCATCCTGTCGTACTCGCCGGCCTGCGTGAAGTCGAGTTTGTCGAGGTAGTACTCCTGCAACGCCTCGGGCACGAGGAGGCGGCAGAAGGTGCTCTTCATCAGGCCCTGCCGCTCGCTCACCAGAACGGGCACCATACTGTTGGCCGCCTGCATCTCCATGCCCATCCACTGGGCCGTCAGGGCCCGCAGCCAGGTGCTGAACACCTTATGCCACAGCGCGTCAGAGCTCACGCGCCCGGCAAGGGATTTCACGCGGTCGCGGCCGTCCCAGCGCGGGAGGCGCGCCATGTAGTCGCGAATGGGGTGGTACTGGGGGATGAGGTGCGAGAAGAGGTAGCACTGCAGCTCGTGGCGGCGGGGGATGCCCTTGCCGTCGGCGCGATGGGCCATAGCCTCGCACATGCGGAAGTAGATGGTGTTGAGCGTCATCTCGTCGAGGGGGCGGAAGGGGCCGACGGGCTGGCCGTCGGCGGAGAGGGGGCGCCACTCGGTGGACTGGCGCAGGAGGTTTACGCGGAAGGCGTAGTGGGTGTTGAGAAACTTTTTCATTGTTGTGTGGGTGTTTAGGGATTAATAAAAATTTACGGATAATTTACGGGCATTTGCGTTAAAAAATATTTGCCTGCGGCGCTACACGAATTATCATGAATTTTCCGTGAATTTTACCGCAAATTATTTCTGCGCTCAATTTGTATATATTTTCCAAAATTCATGTCGTCGGCTTGTTTATTAGTGAATAATTATGTAACTTTGCAATCGAAAGAAGCAGTCCTCTGCTTTTCGGTATGCAAAAGTACGACATCCGCTGCATTTTTCCAAACATTTCTCGACTATTTATCTTCTTCTATTTCAATTATTTGCAAGCCGTTTTAATGTTAAACCACGCACTAATAGTTCGCACAAGTCCGCTTTGCGTTTCATTTCCACATATGTGGGAAATGTTTTGCACATATGTGGGAAACGTTTTGCACATATGTGGGAAATGTTTCCCACAATTGTGGAACTGAAATCAAAACTGCGACAAATCAAATTATCTCTCCTAAGTAATGGTAAAAAAATAACTTCCTAAAGTTCGTAACTAAGTACATTCGTCAGCTTTGGCTGTCTTTTTGGCTCTTTTTGCGCTGCCTTTCAGTTGCATAGCCCTCGTGCAAGCCCGAGGGCATTGGCCCGAATTTAATACTATTTGGGCGCCTTCAAGAACAACACAAAAATAGCTCAAAAATCCTATCCAAATCTTCTGAACTTATTATTTCACCATTACTAAATTTCAAACTTAATCAACCAACAGACAACTATGATTGAAGTTACTCCCTACATCTCGCCATGCAGGAAGGGCGAGGACCCCACCAGCAAGAAGCTTCACCTGCGCGTCAGCAAACCCAGCACGGACACGCCCGAGGATGTGGTCAAGGGCCTAGAGCACAGCACCACGGCGACGGCGGCGGACATCAGGGCCGTGCTCTCCGGCCTGCGCGACTACATTCTCAACGCTCTCAGCCAGGGCCGCAGCGTGCAGCTTGAGGGCCTGGGCCGCATCAGTGCCATCCCGCATTTCACGAAAGCAGTCCTTCCCAACGAGAAGTTCCGCAACGCCGACATCGAGACGAAGGCCGTGCAGTTCCTGCCGGAGCGCGAGTTCCTGAAGGCCGTGCGCCACCAGACGCGCTATCACGCGGGGCCGATGCACATGGCGAAGGATGCCACGGTGGACGACGCCCTACTGTTCTGCAAGGAGTGGCTGGCGGGGCACGATGTGCTAATCGCCGCGGACCTGATGCGGGAACTGCAAATCGGGCGAAGCCGCGCCAGCCGCCTGCTGCGCGAACTGGTAAGGCGCAGCGAGCTGGTGGGGAAGAAATACGGGGCTGTGGTGCAGTATAGGAGGCCCCTCTAAATCCCCCGGCCTCTCTCCGGCTTCGCCACCTCTCCCCTGTTGGGGAAAGGGTTCGCTCTGCGAGCGAGGGGACTTTCAAAGCGCGTTGAGAAATCCTTTCGCTCTTTTCGGGTGTAGGAGGTGTAGGAGGTGTAGGATGAAAAGCCTCAAAGCCCCCCTAAATCCCCCCTTTGGGGGGACTTTCAATGCGCGGTGAACTCGCGTCCTATTATATTTTGCGCGTAAGTGTTGGGGAATTGGCAGGAATGTCGTATATTTGCAGAGTGAAATAATAATTATTGCGTTATGAAGCGAATATTTGTGCTTTTGATGATGCTGTGCGGCCTTACGGCGGTGGCACAGGTGAACACGGCGGGACTTACGTCTAATGCCCCTGCCGACGGTGAACGATTCTACATCGTGTGTGACAACGGCTACTTCCTCACGACGAAGGGAGCGAGCGTGGTGGCCACGGCTACGGCACCCAACGATCCGGAATGGATGATGGTGCACGGCACAGGCGACAAGTGGATGCTGCGCACGAGCGGCAAGGACTATCTGGCGTGGTCGGCCGACGGCACGCAGCCGGAGATGAAGGACCTGGCCGTGATGTGGACGCTAAACAACACGACGAGCTACCGCAAGACGGCTTGCTACCAGATGTGCGCCGACGACATTATTGAATACTTCGGACAGACGATGCAGGACTTCGTGGCCATCTACGTGATGAACGACGGCAGTGCCGTGGGCGAATGGCCGGCCTCGTATGCCGCACCCAACAAGGACGAGACGACATACTGCACCGACTTCCTTTTCTTCCAGACGCTGCCGAAGGAAATCGACAACCGCGCCACGGGCGGCGACGAGGAAGATGACGAGGAGATTGACATCGAGCCCAACGACATTGAGAGCGACTTCCCCACGAACTGGGCGAAGGGAATGCAGGATGCCAAGGTGCTGACGCTGGTGCCGATGCAACAGAGCCTCTTGCATCGGGACGAATGGAACCCAGCCCGCAAGGGCGTGGCAAAGATGGAGTTCGTGCAGTTCGGCGAGGACGTGGTGAAACAGTTCTACGGCAACCGCGTGAAAAACCTCTACTTCATCCTGCCGCCCAACGGACACCACCTGAACTTCTACATCTGGAACGCCGACGCGACGACGAAGAGCGAGAGAGTGCTGTGGGAGAAGAACTTCGACTTCTCCGCCACGGTGGACAAACTCATAGCGAAGGGCGCCATCTACGACGACCCCGACGGCGGCGGCGTATGGCTGGACGTGGCACAGAAGGACCCCGACGACGACTACTACTACAACGGCACGACGGTGGCACAGGAGCGCATCGTGCAGATTCCGTGCGACTACCTCATCAGCGAGAAATACCCCAACTTGCAGATTGGCTACACGCTGACCTACCCGGGCGATTACAAGGAGAACTACCGCAACGGCCGCGATGCGAAGGGCGGGCTGCTGGACGGCTACTGGTACAACTGCTCATACGCGTTGCCTACGAGCCGCACGGCCTACGCGCTGATGAAGGGCGACGACGACCCCGACTTCTACGACGGCAGATATGAGGACTACACAAACCACACCTCGGTGCTGAAGAAGGAATACCAGTGGACAGACCACACCGGCATGTTCTGCTTCGTGGAGACCGAGGGCAACGGCGGCTTCCCCCACAACGACATCCGCTTCGACGACGTGAAGTCCTCACGCTGCTACGCCGGCGACAGCAAGGTGGCCTTCAACACCACCTTCACCAACTACGGCGTGGATGCCATCAAGAGCGCCACCTTCAACGTTACTGTGGGCGAGAACACCCAGACCATCCGCTTCAGGGACGGCATACGCTTCCTGGAACAGGCGAGCCTCAACGATGACATCAAGGCCCCCACGGAGCCTTCACGCCAGCACCTCCAGATAAAGGTCAGCAAGATTAACGGCAAGGACGTAGATATCACCTCTAACGTGGACTGCTCCATCATTGCCGTCAACGAGAAAGAGGACGTGGACCGTATGCCCGTCATTGAGGAGAACACCGGCACATGGTGCGGCTGGTGCCCCCGCGGCCTCGTAGGCATGGAAATGCTGCGCGAGAAGTACGGCGAGAACATCGCCCTCATCGGCATACACACCGGCCAGGACCAGAAGTCCAACTACATGATGGACAACGTAGTGGCCACCTTCGGTGCTACCGGCGCTCCCTCCTGCATCGTCAATCGTCTCTACACCTGCGACCCCTACGGCGGTACCTCCGGCGACTACTTCGGCATCAAGGACGACGTTGAGACTGCGCGCCGCCAGATTACCGAGGCCACCGTCGGATTCGACAAGGTGGTACGCTCCAAAGACGGCAAGCATATCGGTCTCCAGACCAGCACCGTCTTCAACATCGACTGCGACTACTGCCCCTACCTCCTCACCTACGTTCTCGCCGAGGATGACCTGCAGTACGCCCAGCAGATGAACTACTACATCACGCAGATTGACGCCGCCACCAAGGAACTCTACAAGAAGGAGGCTCCCGAACTTTACGAGCTGACACAGAAGCCCAATAACTGGCGTCCCGTATATAACGACGTAATGCAATACTGCGCCGAGGGCCTCGGCCTGGAAGGCAGCCTCACCGGCGCCATCGTCAAGGGTGAGGCCAAGAAGCACACCTTTGCTTTTGACATTCCCAAGTACACCACCGGCCAGTACCTCGTCAGCGACCTTGACAACTGCCGCCTGATTGCTCTCCTCCTCGATGCCGAGAGCATGGAAATCGTCAACGCCGCCCAGATACGCATGGAGGACGCCACCGTCAGCGACGACGATCCACTCATCACCGGCGTAGGCACTGTGTTGAGACAACAGACAACAGACAACGGACGCACCTATGACATTCAGGGCCGTCCCGCCGCTACTTCCCACGGCGTTATCCTCGTGAAGGATGGTAAGAAGGTGATACTCTAAATTATCCCTCACATACTCTAAAGCCGGCGAGCCCTGCGGTACGCCGGCTTTTATTTTTTTATCAAGAATTTAAGAATTAAAGAATTTTGCGTTAGCCCTTTCACAGGGAATATATAGGGAATTGGCTGCAAGGTGCAGCCGGGAACCATGCGGAGGCCAGTTGGTTGATATGGTTGTAATTGTTGTGTCTGTTGTCTTTAATAATGCAAAAAACACATTCTCTCGCGCGTAGAGGCAATAAATTGCCTTTTTTTGCGTTTATGAAAAAGGAATAATAGCAAATTAGAATAAAATTGAATATACATAGCAACATATTGAGAAGCGGAAGCATGAGATTTGTTCTTATGCTGACTGTTGCGGTTATGCCCTTCGTCTGCAAGGCGCAACTGCCGGACACGCTGTTTTTGCATTTCCCCGCAGCTGACTATCCCGTGCTCAAAGGCGAAATGCCCGAGGTATGTTACACGGAACAGCTGACAGGAAGTTACGACCAGAGCACTGCGGACTTCTCAGTGCGACTGGAATACCCAGAATACCAGCCGCTGACAGCTGCCGAGACGGCTATTGTCAAGGCAGAGGGCCTCTCCTTCGGCACTGATGTCACACCCGAGTGCATGCTCACGTACTTCCGCCGCACACCGCAGTTGGAGGTGACGTTCTGCCCCTTGGTATGCCGCGATGGCCGCTATCTGCGCTTGACGAGTTGCAAGATTGTTATCAGCCAGCGTAACGTCAGTCGCACCAAAGCCAAGGCTGCGGACCACTCGGAGCGCTATGCCGCCCATTCCGTGCTCGCCAAAGGGAAATGGGTAAAGATCAGCGTGAGCGATGAGGGCATGTACGAACTGACGGCCAAGCAACTGCAAGAGGCGGGCTTCAGCGATATCAAGCGCGTGAAGCTCTACGGCTACGGCGGCCGTATTCAGAATGAGGTTCTTTCCTCGGGGAGCGGAGAAAGGGCATATTTATACGAAGTACCGCTTCATCGCAACGCATCTTCCGTGCTTTTCTACGCCGACGGCACGGTGCGCTGGGACTATGACAACAAGAACAAGGTCTATACACACACCGACAACTATTACAGTCGTTTCAGTTACTACTTCCTAACGGAAGGCGACAGTCCCCTTACCCTCGGCGAGACCGAAGGCGAAGGCGCTGACATGACATTGACGGAGGTGCCGGGCCATGCGCTCTACGACGGCAACACCTTCATGTGGTATGAGGGCGGGCGCCGCCTGTTCGACAGCCATGACTTCGCAAGTGGCCGGCAGCACGCCTTCCGCCTTGACGCCCCGGGAGCCGTAGGCGGTGGAGATGACAGGCTGGTGGTTTCTATGAGTGCTGCCAGCGCGTTGAGTGCCACGCCTTACTCGGTGGGCGTGAACAATGTGAGCGTAGGCGCGAGCCTGTCGGTGCCGTCGTATGGCAGCAATGAGAGTGCCCGCGTGGCCACCGCCACCCTGAAACCGGGCAACATCACAGCCACCAACACGGTGCAGATTACGACGGGCAACGCTAACAATGCGCGTCTGGATTTCCTGCGCCTGACCTATACGCGCCAGTTGACGGGGACTACGGAGCCGTTCTCCTTCGTGACGGGAGCCACGGAGCCGGTAGCCGTGAGCATCAGCGGCGCCGACGCGGGCACAGAGGTGTGGGAACTGCCCCACGACACGACACCGCTGCGCCGCGTGAAGGCCACACTCACGGGCACGACGCTCACGACGACGGCCCTGGAGCCGGATGTGCGCTATGCCCTGGTGAACACCCGCCGCAACTACCCTGCCCCCACCCTCGTGGGCGAGATTGAGAACCAGGACTTGCTGGCCGACGAGGCAACGGACATGGTCATCGTCATACCAGCCAGCGGCAAGTTGGCAACACAGGCCGAACGCCTGGCAAAGATTCACAAGGAGAAGGACGGCCTTCGCGTGCGCGTGGTGCGCGCGGATAAAATATATAATGAGTTCAGCAGCGGCACACCCGACGCCAATGCCATCCGCCGCTACATGAAGATGCTCTACGACCGCGCCGAGACGGAGGCCGACGCCCCGCGCTTCCTTTTGCTCTTCGGAAACGGCTTGGCCGACAACCGTATGCTGACCTCCGGAAACAGCAACAAAAATCCTGATGACTACCTGCTGTGCTACGAGAAGGACAACAGTGAATCGTCCGTAGGCGAACTCAACTCCTACTGCACCGACGACTTCTACGGTTTCCTCGACGACGGCGAAGGCGCCAGCATCCTCTCCGACAAACTTGACCTGGGCATAGGCCGCTTCTGCTGCACCACCGAGGAGGAAGCCCGCATACTCGTGGATAAGGTGGAGCGCTACCTAGCCAACAAGGAGGCCGGAATCTGGAAAAACGACATCCTGCTGATGGGCGACTACGGCGACGCCAACAGCCACATGGACGACGCCGAGCGCGTGGCTACCGCCATCACGACGGCCAACCCCGACATGAACATTCAGAAAGTCTATCCCGACGCCTACACCTGGACGACGACGGCCACCGGCCACGCTTTCCCCCAGGCCACGCAGCGCATGGAAGAGATGCTGGCCAGCGGTGTGGCACTCGTGGACTATTCCGGCCACGGTGCCCCCAACCAAATCAGCCACGCCTGGCTCACCTCTACCGCAGGGTTGAGCCGCATCGCCTCCACACGTCTGCCGCTGTGGCTGCTGGCCTCCTGTGAGATTTACCCCATTGACTCGGAAGAGGAGAACCTCGGCCATATGTCAATGCTCAAGACCGACGGCGGCGCCATAGGCTTTATATCCGCCACGCGCTCGGTATATGCCTCCTACAATAACCCGCTCAACCGCCTCGTGGCCGGTTATCTGCTTGCCAAAAAGCCCGACGGCAGCCGCTACACCTTCGGCGAAGCGCTGATGATGGGTAAGTGCGACATGGTGAGCAAGCGCACCGACATGACGATGAACAAGATGAAATACGTCCTTGTCGGCGACCCCGCCCTCACCCTCGCCACGCCCGACGGCAAGGTGGTACTCGACAGCATCGACGGCGCCCCCATCGAGGGTGCCCGCCAGACACTCAAGGCCGGCAGCATCGTACGCCTCTCCGGCCATGTTGAGAATCAGCCCAACTACAACGGACTCCTCTCCCTTCGCATTTACGACCACGAACAGACCGTCACTTGCAAGAACAACGCCAAGGACGACCTCGACAAGCCCTACACGTATAAGGCACTCGGCACTTGTGTCTTCTCCGGCAGCAGCCCAATCAAGAACGGCCAGTTCACCACCACCGTCAGCATCCCTCTGGACATCAACTATGTCTCCGACGACGCCCGCATCTCCCTCTATGCCGTAGATTCCCTCTACACCAACGAGGCCAGCGGTCTCTTCACCGATTTCTGCCTCAACGGCACGGCCTCCGACGCCGTGGGCGACACGATACCTCCTACGGCCTTTATGTATGTGGGCGAGGAGGATTTCCCCAACGGCGGGACGGTGCCCTCCGACTTCCTCCTTGAGGCCGCTGTCTCCGATAACTACGGCCTCAACGCCGCCGGTAGTGGACTGGGGCACGATATGTCGCTCGTTATCGACGGCGATGCCGCCCATGCCGCCAGCCTCAACGAGTATTTCGCCTACGACTTCGGCACCCACCTTGCCGGCCACATCGCCTACCCCATGACGGGACTGACTCCCGGTCTCCACAACCTCGCCCTCCGCGTGTGGGACATCAACAACAACAGTACCCTCACCGAGATGGCTGTACTCGTACAGGCCAACCCGTCCACCGACTTCTCCGTCAGCACGACGGCCAACCCCGTCACGACGGCCACGCAACTTGTTGTAACCCTTCCGCAGTCCCATTCCGCCGAGCCCGTCGCCCTCCGCATATATGCCGCCACCGGCCAACTGCTTTGGGAACAGACGCTCCCCGTGGCAGAGGGGCAGCACTTCGTCTCTGCCCAGTGGCGAGCCTGTTCCAGCGCCGGCACTCCCCTGCCCTCCGGTGTATATCTCCTACGCGCCGAACAGGGCAAGCAGCACACCAAGACTAAAAAAATCATCATCCACAAACAATAAACCGCCCACAGGCAACGTTATATACTTTGGTAGGTTCTATAAATTAGATCGCGACAATTTTGCGACTCTTCTGAAGTAGATTTCTTTCTTTCATGCAGGAGCGTAGCGGGCTACGTGACTAAATGAAAGAAGGGAATATACAAGAGAAGAGGCCAAAAGTGGCCGAGCATAGAATACTACCTTGAATGAAAGAGAAAACTAATTTATAGAACCTACCATATGCGTAAATTTATAATCTCCTTCGCGTTGTTCACCCTCGCCCTGCTTCCCGCCCTTTCACAGAGCCAGACGCAGGAAGACCTCTACAACCCCATAACCACTGCCGTGACCTCCCGCACCATCGCCCCTGATGCCGTGGGTGCCGGCATGGGCGACATCGGCGCGGCCACCACGCCCGACGTCTATTCGCAATACTGGAATCCGGCCAAGTATCCCTTCACCATCTCGCGCTCCGGCCTTGCCGTGAACTACACGCCGTGGTTGAAGAGCATCGTGGACGGTATCGCCCTGCTCAACGCCTCGGGCTACGTGCGCCTCGGAGACTATCAGGCCCTCTCCGCCTCGCTCGACTACTTCACCGTGGGCGACGTGACAACCGTGGACGAGTCGATGACGGTGCGTCCCTACGAAATGTCGTTCGACCTTGCCTACTCCCGCCTGCTCTCAGAGAACTTCTCCGCCGCCGTAGGCCTCCGCTATATGTACTCCGACATGAGCGGCCACGCCTTTGACGACATGAACCCCGGCCACGCCTTCTCCGCCGACCTCGGTATCTACTGGAACCGCTATTTCAACATGGGCCAGCGCGAGTGCCAGTTTGCCCTCGGCCTTAACCTCAGCGACATAGGCTCCAAAATTAACTTCGGCGACGACTACTCCTATTTCATCCCGACGCGCATGCGCCTCGGCCTCAACTGGACTATTCCCCTTAACGAGTTCAACCGTCTGGCCTTCAACCTTGAGGCCTCCAAACTCCTCGTGCCCTCCAAGCCTCTCCAGAAGGACGGCGAGAGCGACGTGGACTACAACGACCGCCTCATGACCGATTACTACAACATCGGCTCCATCAAGGGCATCTTCAAGTCCTTCAGCGACAGCGAGCGCGGCGCGAAAGGTGAAATGAGTGAGATACTTATCGGCGGCGGCTTTGAGTATTCCTATAATGACAAGTTCTTCATCCGTGGCGGCTACCACCACGAGAGCGACTGGGAAGGCGGCCGCAAATACGCCACCTTCGGTGCAGGCTTCAAGATGAGCACCCTCTCCATCGACGCCGGCTACACCTGGGCCATGTCCTCCACCAATCCCCTCGACAAGACCATCCGCGTCAGCCTCGCCTTCGACTTCGACGGCATCAAAGAACTGATTGGAAGAAGAAAGGGAAGGTAAAGACCCTCCCCTAACCCCTCCCTATAGGGCGGGGAATAGATACTCAAACAACGACAATCACAAGATGGCCAACATATTCCATTCTATCTTTAGGGCATTCTCCCCCTCCCTATGGGGGAGGGGTGGCGCGGCACGCAGTGACCGTGCCGGAGTGGGGCCCCGCATCGGTTTCGGCTACGACGTTCATCGTCTCGTAGAGGGCCGCCCCCTATGGCTCGGCGGCATCCTCATTCCCCACACCCACGGACTCCTCGGCCACAGCGACGCCGACGTACTCATCCACGCCATCTGCGACGCCCTCCTCGGAGCCGCCAATCTCCGCGACATAGGTTTTCAGTTCCCCGACACTGACGAGGCCTACCGCGGTATAGACTCCAAGATACTCCTGCGCCGCACCGCCGACCTCCTCCACCGGCGCGGCTACCGCGTCGGCAACATCGACGCCACCGTCTGCGCCGAGCATCCCAAACTCAACCCCCACATCGAGGAGATGAAGGCCGTCCTTGCCCCACTTATGGACATCACAACCGACGACGTCAGCCTGAAAGCCACCACCACCGAGCGCCTCGGATTCACCGGGCGCGAAGAAGGCATCAGCGCATACGCCGTGGCCCTCATAGAGAAAACAGAATAATGCGCATCAGCAAACAAACATTCAAAGATTGGACATTACCCCTTGCTATCGCAGCCGGTGTAATGTCCTATTTTCTTTACACGGCAATACCGGTGCTGGCTCCTTACAAGTCCCTCACGCTCGATACCATCAGCATCGTGCAGCCCACCTTGCTCTTCGCCATGCTCTTCGTGGCACTATGCAAGGTGGAGCCCTCCCAACTGCGTCCCCACCGCTGGCATCTCTGGCTCCTGCTCATACAGGGCGGCCTCTTCTGTCTATTCGCATTCATACTCATCGCTCTCAATGCACTCCCCCAAGGGGGGAGCGGGGAGGGGGCTCTCATTCAAGGCGCGATGATATGCCTCATCTGCCCCACCGCCACCGCGGCCGCCATCGTCACGCAGAAAATCGGTGGCACCATTGAGGGCGTCGTCACCTATACCGTCTTCATCAATATCCTCGCCGCCCTCCTCATACCCGCCGTGGTGCCCCTCGTCTATCCCCAGCAAGGCCTCGGCTTCATCCATAGTTTCTGGATCATTATGGGCCGCGTCTTCCCCATGCTTATCTGTCCCTTCTTCGCCGCCCTACTGGTGCGCTACGTCTTCCCCGCCTTCCATCGTCGCGTCGTCGCCACCCACGACCTCGCCTTCTACCTCTGGGCCATCTCCCTTGCCCTCGGCATCGCCGTCAGCACCAAGAGTGCCATACACGCCCATGCTTCTTTCCGGCTCTTCGTCGGACTGGCCCTCGTCAGCCTCGCCACCTGCATCTTCCAGTTCTGGGCAGGCCGCGTCATAGGCCGCCGCTACGGTCAGCCCATTGCCGGCAGCCAGGCTCTCGGCCAGAAAGCCACCGTCTTCGGCATCTGGGCAGCCTACACCTTCCTCGACCCCGTCAGCAGCCTCGCTCCAGGCTTCTACTCCATCTTCCATAACCTCTGGAACACGATACAAATCAACCGTCACTCCCGCTCCGAAACCCCACAATGACTTGGCGCAGCCAACGGATAGAGGCTTGTTGTCGGCTTCTTCAAACAAAAAAATTGTTTCCAATTTATTCCTAATTTATGTAGCGCCGCAGGCATTCTTCCTTAATTCATGCCCCGCCGCAGGCCTTTATTTCCAAAACAACTATTTCCGGCGCAGCCGCCTTATTTCTTGGCGCAGCCAACATGAAGGTTCTCAGTCGGCTTCGCCGAGAAATATCTCCGCCCACGGGCGTGAAATAATCTGCCCCTCCGGGGGAAATAGCATTGTTGATTATTTCTTCAAAAACTATTTCCGGCGCAGCCGCCTTTATTTCTTGGCGCAGCCAACATGAAGGTCCTCAGTCGGCTTCGCCGAGAAATATCTCCGCCCACGGGCGTGAAATAATCTGCCCCTCCGGGGGAAATA
>JAKSLT010000067.1 GCA_024401055.1 Bacteroidaceae bacterium
TCGGGCGATAATGAGTATTCCGACGGCGAAGGCTACGGCGAAGCCTGGTAGTCCTTGTTCAACATACAAAAGAAGCGGATGCGTCCCAATCAGGGAGGCATCCGTTTTTGGTATAAGTGGGGGGCTATGATGTAGCAATGTAGGAAATGTAGCAAAAAATGTACTTCGCGCGCGTATGCGTGCGTATATATTAATAAGGAGTGGGTTTATCATTCAAGGGGGTAGAGGTAGGCACTTTTACGCTGTACTTTGAAGATTTCTCCGACTGATTATTGTGGAAAAGAGAAGAAATGCGTAATTTTGCAGTGCGACCTATCTTAATGAAAAATGATGAGCGGAGCAAAATACATTCCGAATGTGGGCTGGCGCTGGGAGGTTATGCCGCGACAGACGCGACGCCACCGTTCCCACAACTATGCCGATATCGGCACTTATGAGGTGACCGTGGTGGTGAATGGTCGAAGGCCCGTGTTCGGTAGCGTGGTGGGCACTGCCGATGGTGGGGCGGAGCTGGCCCTTCGCCGCTAGGGTGTCTGGTATTGGAGCAGGAGCTGCCCAAGATACATGCGCTCTATCCTGCCGCTGAGGTGTGGCAGGTGGCCCTCATGCCTGATCATATCCATCTCATCCTGCGCATCAGTGCTCCATTGCCGCCAGGGAAACACCTGGGGACAATTGTGGGCGCCTTCAAGGGCGGTATCACCCGCGCTTGGCGACAGCTTCAAGAAGAGGCGGAGAGGAGACGTTCTCCAGGCGCGCAGGAGTTACGGGCTGACGCCCGAAACACGGGGGCTGATGGGGCTGATGGGGCTGATGGGGATGGTGCTGGGGGGCGTTCTCTGGGCGCAGCTTCCCCTTCTTCCACCCCTGTGTCTGAGGCTTCTGCCTCAGAGCTGTGTTCCCTCTTTGAGGCGGGCTATAACGACCGCATCCTCATGCGCGATGGCCAGCTTGACAACTGGAAACGCTACCTGCACGATAATCCCTTGCGTTTGTGGCGCCGCCGCCAGCACCCCGATTTGATGCGCCGCGCCCTGTGTGTGGTCATTGACGGCGTGCGCTATGGCGCTTTCGGTAACTTCGCCCTTCTGCGATACCCTGAGAAGCAGCAGGTGTTCTTCCACCGCCGTACAGACGGAAGGCCCACAGAACTCACACCCTTCTGGCTGCAAGAACACGACCGCCTCATCGCCCTTGCCCAACAAGGCGACGTGCTTGTCACGCCCGGCATCTCCGAATGTGAAAAGCGCATCAAAAACGAAGCCCTCGCCTCACGCTATCGGCTCATTCACATTCAAAAGGACCCCATCTCGGCTTTTTGGAAGCCGGAACGGTCGCGCTTCGATGCCTGTGCCGAAGGCTCCCTCCTTATCCTGGCCCCTTGGCAGGACGACCTCAACACCGTTACGGACTACGCCACATTCCACCAGCTCAACGCCTTCGCAGCAAGCATCTGTCAGATTTCCTGCACAACGGATTGCCGAATAATGAACGCCAATGGTTGAAAATAGCAAACACATCAGCCCCGCCGACCCAATGAGGTTGGCGGGGCTGATGTGTTGTGTGGAAGCCGCGGAGGCTAACTTTGCATCTGGCGGGTGAAGTCCACCATTTGGATGGCGGTGAGGGCGAACTCCTGGCCTTTGGTCTCGGCGCGCTCCTGAGCCTGGGCCTCGGTGTTGACGGTGAGGATGCCGTTGATGACGGGGGTGGTGCCGTGGAGGTTGAGTTCTACGAGGCCCTGGGTGGTGCCTTGGCAGATGTAGTCGAAGTGGGGGGTGTCGCCGCGGATGACGCAGCCGAGGGCGATGATGGCGTCTATGTAGCCGTGGCGCTGCATCTGTGCGCAACCATAGATGAGCTCGAAACTGCCGGGCACGCGGCGCACGGTGATGTTCTGTTCTTGCACGCCGTCGGCCTTGAGTTGCTCAATGGCGAGGGTCATGAGGCGCTCGGTGATGGCGCTGTTCCATTCCGTAACGACAAGCCCGATGCGCATGTCGGAGGCATCGGGCTTGGCGGTGGATGAGGAATGAGTATAGGAAAATGCGTTACTCATTGTCTGACGTTGGCGCTTTGCTTATTTGGTAGCGCGCTCGATATACTTGTCAATCTCAGGAGCAGCAAAGACCTCTTCGCCCTGCTGGCGGGGCATGCTTACGCTGGAGAGGGGATAGTCCTTCTTTATCTGCTCATAGATAGCCTTGGCTTCGTCGGCCTTGTTCTGGCTTTCCAGAAGCTGTGCGGCGCTCATGAGATATACGGGGCTGAGGCTTTCGTTGTCGGCCTTGTCGGCAGCCTTTTTGAAGGTGTCGATGGCTTTGTCAAACTGCTTGTCGTTGGCGTAGCAGTTGGCGAGGCAAGCGAGCACGGCGGGGCTTACGGTGATGTCGCCCTGTGCGCTGAAGGACTCGAGCTCCTTGATGGCTTCCTTGTACTTGCCGAGGTTGGCGTAGCACTCGCCGGCATAGGCGTGGGCGAGGTTGGCGCCGTCGGTGAAGGAATACTTCTTGGCAATCTTCAGGAAGCCGAGGAACTGACCTTCGCCGTTGAGAGCCTTGGTGAAGCCTTCGGGAGTTTGCTGGGCAATGTATTGAATGCCGAGACCGAGCTGGGCCTGAGCCTTGGCCTCGCGGTTCTTGAGCCATGTGTACCCGGCGAAACCGGCGGCTACGAGGGCGGCTACGGCCACGAGGACGATGATGATTGTCTTCTTGTTCTTGTTTACAAAGGCCTCAGTCTTGTTGATGCGTTCGTTGAGGTCGAGGGATTGGGGTGCTTGATTTTTTGCCATTATTTTGTTTTGTTTTTATAGTTTCTGCAAGTTTACATACTTTTGCGGGCACAAAATTAGCAAAAACCAACCATTTGGCGAAACAATTCCCGCGTTTTTTTCGTTTTTTCCCGCTTTTATGCTTAATTTTGCAGCGTAAACGTGTAATATAGCCCTATGATTCTTCGCCAACTTAACATAATCAGCTACCGCAACCTGCAGGAAGTCTCGCTCTCCCTCTCCGACAATGTCAACTGCTTCGTGGGCCACAACGGCATGGGCAAGACCAACGTTCTTGATGCCGTTTATTACCTTTCGTTCTGCAAGAGCAGCGTCAACAGTCAGGATGCCCTCAACGTGCGGCACGGCGACGAGTTCTTCATGCTCGACGGACGCTACGTGCAGGAGCATTCCGGTGTGGAAGAGCACATCGTATGCTCCCTCAAGCAAGGCCAGCGCAAGCGTATGCGCCGAAACGACAAGGAATACAAGCGTCTGGTAGAGCACGTAGGGCTTATTCCCCTCGTGATGATATCGCCCTCCGATTCCCTCCTTATCTCCGGAGGCAGCGAGGAGCGCCGCCGTTTCATGGATATGGTCATCTCGCAGTATGATGCCAACTATCTTGAGCAACTCATGCGCTACCAGAAGGCCCATCAACAGCGCAACGCTCTCCTCAAGGCTGAGGCCGATCCCGACGCGCAGTACATGGCCATTCTGGAGGAGATGATGGCCGACAGCGCCAAGTATCTCTATGAGGCCCGCGCCGCCTTCATCGCCGCCTTCCGTCCCATCTTCCAGCAACTCTACGCCCGCCTCTGCAACTCTGACTTTGAACAGCCCGACATTACCTACGTCAGCCACCATGACCGCGGCGACCTCCTGCCTCTCCTCCAGAGTTTCCGCGAAAAGGAGCGCATAGTGGGCTATACCCTGCACGGACCTCATCGTGACGATATCCTGTGCCTGCTTAACGGTTTTGAACTCCGCCGTGAGGGTTCGCAGGGCCAGACGAAGACGTATTTCATATCTCTCAAACTGGCGCAGTACGTATTCCTTCGCAATAAGTGCGCCGAACTCGCCGGTGGCCGGGCCGTGGCCGGTACGCCCATACTTCTTCTCGACGATATTTTCGACAAGCTCGATGCCGGTCGTGTCGCGCGTATTATAGAATATGTGTCCGGCACCGACTTCGGCCAGATCTTTATTACGGACACCAACCGTGAGCACCTTGACCAGATTCTTGCCGCCACCACCCGCGACTACCGCCTCTTCAACGTGAAGGACGGCGTGGTGGAGTAGGACTCTCATGGTATTACATAAAGTTCGCGCCCGTCTCCAAGTGGAGGCGGGCGCGATATCTTTGTATTCTAACGTGGTGCAGCTTATTCTTCCACTGCAGCCTGGGCGGCGGCGAGTCGGGCGATGGGCACGCGGAAGGGGGAGCAGCTGGCGTACTTCATGCCGAGCTTGGCGCAGAACTTCACGCTGCTGGGCTCGCCACCGTGTTCACCACAGATGCCGGTGCGGATGCCGGGACGTACGGCGTTGCCCTTCTCGCAGGCCATCTTGATGAGCTGGCCTACACCGTTCTGGTCGAGGACGGCGAAGGGATCGGCCTTCAGAATCTTCTTCTCGAGGTATTCGGGAACGAAGGAGGCTACGTCATCGCGAGAGTAACCGAAGGTCATCTGCGTGAGGTCGTTGGTGCCGAATGAGAAGTACTCGGCCTCGGTGGCGATGCGGTCGGCGGTGAGGCAGGCGCGAGGTATCTCAATCATCGTGCCGACTTCAAATTTGACTTCTACGCCGTATTCGGCGAAGACTTCCTTGGCGGTCTTCAGGATGATTTCCTTCTGCTGCTTCAGCTCATAGAGGATACCTACGAGGGGCACCATGATTTCGGGATGGGGATCGTAGCCTTCATTCTTCAGCTCGCAGGCTGCGGAGAGGATGGCGCGGGTCTGCATGGCGGTGATTTCGGGGAAGGTGACACCCAGACGGCAACCGCGGTGACCGAGCATCGGGTTGGCCTCGTCGAGGGCGGCGGCGCGCTTCTTGATAACCTCGAGATCTACGCCCATCTGTTCGGCCATTTCCTGCTGGCCGGCGGGGTTCTCCTTGTTGGGCACGAACTCGTTGAGAGGGGGATCGAGCAGACGGATGTTCACCTGCAGGCCGTCCATGGCCTTGAGGATGCCGTAGAAGTCGGCCTTCTGATAGGGGAGGAGCTTGGCGAGGGCTTTCTCGCGGTCCTCGGCGGTCTCGGCGAGAATCATCTCGCGCATAGCCTTAATCTTCTCGCCCTCGAAGAACATGTGCTCGGTGCGGGTGAGGCCGATGCCCTTGGCACCGAAGTCGCGGGCCTTCTTGGCGTCGGCGGGGGTGTCGGCGTTGGTGCGGACTTCCATCTTGGTATATTTGTCGCAGAGGTCCATCAGTTCCTTGAAGTCGCCGGAGAGTTCGGGGTCGATGGTCTTCACCTCGCCGTCATACACCTGACCGGTGCTGCCGTTGATGGAGATGAAGTCGCCTTCCTTATATACCTTGCCGTCAATCTCAACGGTCTTGGCCTTGTAGTCAACAACGATGGCGCCTGCGCCGCTGACGCAGCACTTGCCCATACCGCGGGCAACGACGGCTGCGTGGCTGGTCATACCGCCGCGGGCGGTGAGGATGCCTTCTGCGGCGCTCATGCCGGCGAGGTCCTCGGGAGAGGTCTCGATGCGGACCATGATTACCTTGTGGCCCTTCTGATGCCATACCTGTGCGTCGTCAGCGTGGAACACAATCTGGCCGCAGGCGGCACCGGGGCTGGCGGGCAGACCCTGTGTCATAACCTTGGCGCTCTTGAGGGCGGTTTTGTCGAATACGGGGTGCAGAAGCTCGTCGAGCTTGTTGGGCTCGCAGCGCAGGATGGCGGTCTTCTCGTCGATGAGGCCTTCCTTCACGAGGTCCATGGCAATCTTCACCATGGCGGTGCCGGTGCGCTTGCCGTTGCGGGTCTGGAGGAACCAGAGCTTGCCTTCCTGTACGGTGAACTCCATGTCCTGCATATCGTGGTAGTGCTTCTCCAGCTTGTCCTGGAGGGAGTCGAGTTCCTTATAAAGCTCGGGCATGGCCTCTTCCATGGAGGGGTACTTGGCCACGCGCTCCTCTTCGCTGATGTGAGCGCGCTCGGCCCAGCGCTGACTGCCCACCTTGGTAATCTGCTGGGGGGTGCGGATACCGGCTACCACGTCTTCGCCCTGGGCGTTGATGAGGTATTCGCCGTTGAAGAGGTTCTCACCGTTGCCGGCATCGCGGCTGAAGCAAACACCCGTGGCGGAGGTGTCGCCCATGTTACCGAATACCATGGCCATTACGCTGACGGCGGTGCCCCATTCGTCAGGAATTCCTTCCATCTTACGATAGAGGATGGCACGCTCATTCATCCAGCTGCGGAACACGGCGCAGATGGCGCCCCAGAGCTGTTCCTTCGGATCGGTGGGGAAGTCGCTGCCGGTCTGTTCCTTGATGGCGGCCTTGAAGAGAACGACGAGTTTCTTGAGGCTCTCAACGCTGAGGTCCTTGTCGAGAACTACACCCTGCTCTTCCTTCACCTTCTCGATGATGGCCTCGAAGGGGTCGATGTCTTCCTTATTGACGGGCTTCATGCCGAGCACTACGTCGCCGTACATCTGTACGAAGCGGCGGTAGCTGTCATATACGAAGTGGGGGTTCTGGGTCTTGGCTACCATACCCTCGGCCACCTCGTCGTTAAGGCCGAGGTTGAGGATGGTGTCCATCATGCCGGGCATAGAAGCGCGGGCACCGGAACGTACGCTGACGAGCAGCGGGTTCTTGGGGTCGCCGAAGCGGCAGTTCATCAGGGCTTCGGTGTGGGCTACGGCTGCATTGACGTCGTCCTGGAGGAGTTCTACGATTTTCTCCTGACCGACCTTGTAATACTCATTGCAGGTGTCGGTGGTGATGGTGAAGCCCGGGGGTACGGGCACACCGATGTGGTTCATCTCAGCCAGGTTGGCGCCCTTGCCACCAAGCAATTCGCGCATCTGGGCATTACCTTCGGCCTGTCCGTTGCCAAAGGTATAGACTCTTTTTACTGTTTCCATTGTGTGTGTTATGTTATTTTTTGATATTACTTTCCAAGTCCGCAAATTTAGGAAAAAAATCGCGAATAACAAAGCACTTTTCTTGTTTTTTGTGGAAGAAAATACATTTACTGCTCAATATGTAAGATTTTGCTTTGCGGAAAAAACGAAACGCCCACATTTCCTTGTTTTAATTTCTGCGCGTGCCGGTGGCCTTTTTATATAAATCCTGAGGCGAAATCCCCGGCACGGCTCCCCGACGGGCTGTTCTGCAGAGCGCTGTGAGGCATTCGCGCGTTCCCCGTTCCCTGCCGGTCGTTCTTAGTCGGCATTTAGTCGTCATGGCCACAGCTGTGACGCATATTTGTCACAGCTGTGGCCAAGTATCCGTCACAACTGTGGCCAAGTATTCGTCACAGCTGTGGCCAAGACGAACAATGGGGCAAAAGGGTGGGGGAGAGGGCGTTTCGAGCCTTGCGCTCCTCCTGTCCTTCCAGGCCTTTCTGCTTCCGGGTCACTCCTTATTATTATATATACGCGCGCGTGGCAAAACGGGACGAAAGAAGGAGGAGAATCGGCCCGACATGGCTTTTTCATGCGTAAATGTTTGGCGGAATCGGATAAAAGTCGTAACTTTGCAGCGCATTTCTGAACAGAATGCGTGTGTCCGGGGCGTATTTCCGCCTTCGATACTTTTTTGAAAAATCCAAAATAAAATATGTCAGCAGACGAAAAAGACCTCACCCCTGAGGAGGGAGTGACGCCCGTGCGCCGCCGTGTGCGCATCAGCAAGTCAAGTAAGGAAGACCACGTTTACCAGGCCAGTTCCGACGGCCAGGGCGAGCGCTTCGACACCGAAGAGCAGAAAAAAGCCGCCAAGAAGGCTGCCCCTGCCATCTTTGCCATAGACCCCGCCAGCCTCGTGCCGCCGCGTAAGAACCGCGGCCGGCCCTCCAAGGCTTATCTTGAGGCTTTGGCCGAGTATGAGCGCAAGGTGAAGATGCTGGAGGAGCTCAAGGCCGGCGTAGCCGATGCCGCACCGTCCCAGACCGACAGCCCTGCGGCAGCAGACGCCGCAGCGCCGCAGGCGGAGAGCGTGCCCGCCGCGTCTCCTGCGGAAAAGCAGACGGCGGAGACGCCCGCCGTTGCTGCGCAGCGCAATCTGTTTTCCGAATTGCCCGAGGAGGGCGAGGAGAAAAGCGAAAAGGCCGCGCCCGCACCCCAGGAGAAGAGCGGGGAGTCATTCGTAGTGAACGACAAGTTCATCGTCTTGCGCGACGTCCCCACCGTGGCCGAGGAAAATCGCCGATTGGCCCAGGCTGCTGACCAGAAGGCGGAGCCGGTTCCTGAAGCCCCCAGCGTTGCGCCCCAGCCCGCCGAAGAGGTCGTGCACGAAGAACAGCCCGCCGAGCCCGCCGCCCCGCTGAGAAACGACCCGCCCTCCACCGTAGTACGCGGCGTCGTGGAACTGGAACGCGACAACTCCGGCTACCTCCGCTCCTCCGACTACAATTACCTGCCCTCGCCCGACGACGTGCTGGTGAGCGTGCAGATTGTGCGCCAGTATGGCCTGAAGACGGGCGACGTGGTGGAATGTGAGGCCCGCATGCCGCGCGGCAGCGAGCACTCCTTCGTGTGCGTGAACGTGCTGAAGGTAAATGGTCTGCTGCCCCGCAAGATGCGCGACCGCGTGGCCTTCGAGAACCTCACGCCCCTTTTCCCCGACGAGAAGTTCACGCTATGCAGCGGCGAGAAGGACTCCATGAGCTGCCGCATCGTGGACCTCTTCTCACCCATCGGCAAGGGTCAGCGCGCCCTCATCGTGGCACAGCCCAAGACGGGTAAGACACTGCTGATGAAGGACGTGGCCAACGCTATAGCCCGCAACCATCCCGACACGCACCTCATCATGCTGCTCATTGACGAGCGTCCCGAGGAAGTAACGGACATGGCCCGCACCGTCAATGCCGAGGTGATCGCCTCCACCTTCGACGAGCCCGCCTCGCAACACGTGCGCATCGCCGCCATCGTGCTGGAGAAGGCCAAGCGTCTCGTGGAGTGCGGCCACGACGTGGTCATCTTCCTCGACTCTATCACCCGTCTGGCCCGCGCCTACAACACCGTGGCCCCCACCAGCGGCAAGATACTCTCCGGCGGCGTGGAAGCCAACGCCCTGCAAAAGCCCAAGCGTTTCTTCGGTGCCGCCCGCAACATTGAAGGCGGCGGCTCCCTCACCATCGTAGCCACCGCCCTCATCGAGACCGGCAGCAAGATGGACGAAGTCATCTTCGAGGAGTTCAAGGGCACCGGCAATATGGAGCTGCAGCTGGAGCGCGCCCTCGCCAACAAGCGCATCTTCCCCGCCGTCAACCTCATCGCCTCCTCCACGCGCCGCGACGAGCTCCTCTACGACGAACTCACGCGCCAGCGCATGCCCGGCCTGCGTTCCTACCTGTCAAACATGAACACGATTGAGGCTATGCAGTTCCTGCGCCAGCGCCTCGACGTGACGCGAGACAACAAGGAGTTCTTGGTGTCGATAAACAGTTAAATACCCCCTCCGCCTCCCTGATAGGGGCGAGGCCGTTCTCCGAACGGGACGGGACACTTACGAGAAATACATTCCTATGCAACTTATTGCAGACTCCGGCAGCACAAAGACCGACTGGGCGCTTGTTGCGCCGGACGGCAGCGTGGCCAAGACGTTTCAGACGGGCGGCATAAATCCCGTGTTGCTGACAGATGCCGAGGTCTGTGGCATCCTGTCGCGCGAACTGCGTCCTGCTTTGGCGGGAGAGAGCATTGCGGCCGTCTATTTCTACGGCGCAGGCTGTCGCCCCGACCAGCGTGAGCGCATGTGCCGCTTGCTGCGAGAAGCCGTGGGAGCCGAGAGTGTGGAAGTGGAGAGCGACCTGCTTGGAGCCTGCCGTGCCCTGTGTGGAAGGGAGGGAGGCATCTGCTGCATCCTCGGCACGGGCAGCGCCAGTTGCCTCTACGACGGCGAAAAGATTGTGCAACAGACACCCTCGCTGGGCTATATCCTCGGCGATGAGGGCAGCGGCACGGCACTGGGACGCCGCTTGCTGGGCGACGTGCTCAAGGGGCAACTTCCCCGGCACCTGTGTGAGACATTCCGTGATGAGACGGGCCTTGACGTGAACGCCGCCATAGAGAAGGTATATCGCCAGCCCTGGCCTAACCGTTTCATGGC
Organism: Bacteroidaceae bacterium; assembly: GCA_024401055.1. Taxonomy (GTDB): domain Bacteria; phylum Bacteroidota; class Bacteroidia; order Bacteroidales; family Bacteroidaceae; genus Alloprevotella. The sequence continues at coordinate 10,079 of JAKSLT010000067.1, forward strand.
CTCCCTCGCGCCTTTTCTTAAGGCCCACGAGAACGAACCAGCCGTGCAGCAACTCATCGGCGAAGAGATGCAGCGTTTCGTGCGGCGCAACCTCTTAGCCTATGGCCGGCCGGACCTCGCCGTGAGTTTCGTGGGCAGCGTAGCCCACCACTTCCAGCCCGCCCTTGAGCGTGCCCTCCGTGTCGAGGGCCTCACCTTCGGCCGCGTGGAGCAGCGCCCGTTGATGGGCATAGTAAACTACCACCTTTTTCGTAACAAGCAGTAAGCCGCTCGGTTATTTGCATAGCAACTGTAAGCCTCAGTCGGCTTCGCCGAGAAATAGTCCCGCCTCCCGTCGGGAAATAAAAAGCCGCTTCGCGGGAAATATATCTGAAAATTATTTCCTTAATAAATTATTTCCGGCGAAGCCGCCCTATTTCTTGGCGCAGCCAACAAGAAAAGCCTCAGTCGGCTTCGCCGAGAAATAGCCCCGCCTTCCGTCGGGAAATAAAAAGCCGCTTCGCGGGAAATATCTCTGAAAATTATTTCCTTAATAAATTATTTCCGGCGAAGCCGCCTTATTTCTTGGCGCAGCCAACAAGAAAAGACTCAGCCCGCTGGGGCTTTGTATAAAATATTAAGTTAAAAAGGCCTAAAATGTTAAAAAGTCTTTGAATACTTAATTTTGTCCTCTTCGCAAAGGAAGAGAAGCTCAGAAAGCCCTACCTTTGCAGCATGAAAAAACGCACCATACTCTCTTCCGCCATCGTGATGGGCATAGCGCTCGTCGCTCTGCTATGCTTGCAGACACTCTATTTCAACGAAGTCATAGACATCTGCGCCGAGCAGTTCGACCTTCAGACGATGCGCTCCCTCCACCGCGTGGCACACGAGACCGACGAGGCCCTCCGGGAATTCCCCGCCTACGAGGAGCTCACCATAGAAGAGCGCATCAACGGCCGCAACATCGACAAGCGCCTGCGCAAGCTTCTCGACGAGAACGGAGTCGATATCCCCTACCACTTCCGCGTGCTGACCGCCGACGGCCGACAGATATACGCCTGCAGCGACTATGAGAATCCCGGCCGCGCCAAAGAATACTCCCTCCAACTCTTCCGCGACAGCCCCAAAGCCCAGATGGGCGTGCTCTACGTACATTTCCCCCAGCGCCAGAAGTTCATCCTCGAGAGCGTACACTACATGGTGCCCGTCGTCGTACTTATCCTCCTTGTCCTCGTCCTCTTCATCTTCATCCTCTCCGAGAGCGTGCGCCAGCGCCGCCTGGCAGAAGAAAAGAACGACTTCATCAACAACATGACGCACGAGCTCAAGACGCCCATCTCCACCATCTCCCTCGCCGCCCAGATGCTCGCCGACAAGTCCATGCCCAAGACCGAGACGACGCTGGGACACCTCAGCGGAGTCATCGTCGATGAGACCAAGCGCCTGCGCTTCCTCGTCGATAAGGTCCTCCAGATGAGCCTCTTCGACCAGGGCCGCAAGACCTCTTTCAAACTCAAGGAAATCGACCTCCACGAACTCGTCACCGACGTCGTCGATACCTTCCGCATCAAAGCAGAAAAGAACGGCGGCCGCCTCACCACCGACCTCCAGGCCACCAACCCCGTCGTCATGGCCGACCAACTCCACCTCACCAACGTCGTCTTCAACCTCCTCGACAACGCCGTGAAGTATCGTTCCCCCGACCGTCCGCTCCAGCTCAGCGTCAAGACACAGAGCGACGGCAAGCACCTCATCCTTACCATCGCCGACAACGGCATAGGTATCGCCTCCGACAATCTCAAGCGCATCTTCGAGAAATTCTATCGCGTCAGCACCGGCAACCGCCACGACGTCAAAGGCTTCGGCCTCGGCCTCGCCTACGTCCGCAGCGTCGTCAAGACCCTCGGCGGCACCATCCACGCCGAAAGCCAGCCCGACCAGGGCACGTCATTCATCATTCGCCTGCCGCAGGAAGAATAGACAGCCCACTCCCCCGCAATTTTTTATTTTCAATTTTTTACTTTTTACTTTTTACTTTTTACTTTACTATGAACGAACAGAAAAGACTCCTTCTTTGCGAAGACGACGAGAACCTCGGCATGCTCCTTCGCGAGTACCTCCAGGCCAAAGGCTACGACACCACCCTCTGCCCCGACGGCGAAGAAGGCCTCGCCGCCTATCAGGCCGACAAGGCCGACCTCTGCGTCCTCGACGTCATGATGCCCCGTATGGACGGCTTCACCCTCGCACGCGAGATACACAAGATTGACGCCGAGACACCCATCATCTTCCTCACCGCCAAGACCCTCAAGGAAGACGTGCTCGAAGGCTTCAAGATAGGCGCCGACGACTACATCACCAAGCCCTTCAGCATGGAAGAACTCACCTTCCGCATCGAGGCCGTGCTGCGCCGTGTGGCCGGTGCCAAGAACCGCAACAAGAACAACTACACCCTCGGCCGCTACGAGTTCGACAAGCTCAAGCAGCTCCTCGTGCTCAAGGGCGAAGACGGCTCCATCCTCGAGCAGCAGAAGCTCACCACCAAGGAAAACGACCTCCTGTCCCTCTTCTGCCAGCACGCTAACGAAATCATGCAGCGCGACTACGCCCTCCGCACCATCTGGGTGGAAGACAACTACTTCAATGCCCGCTCCATGGACGTCTATATCACCAAGCTCCGCAAGCTCCTCAGCGGCGACCCCTCCGTGGAGATTATCAACATCCACGGCAAGGGCTACAAGCTCGTTACGCCCAACGAAGAATTGTAAAAGACCCCCCTCTGTCCCCCCCGAATGGGGGATAAGAGGGGTCTCATTTCCGGTGAAGCCGCTTATTATTTCCCGCCCGCAGGGCGGCCTTATTTCTCGGCGCCAGCCGACAGAGTCTTTCTTTTGTCGGCTTCGCCGAGAAATAGTACGGCTTCGCCGGAAAAGCCCCCCCATCTTATCCCCCCGATGGGGGGAAGTCCTGTTTTCTTTCGCTCTTGTGCTCTCCCCCCTCGGGGGAGTTGGAGGGGGTCTTATTATTTCCCGCGAAGCGGCTTATTATTTCCCGCCCAAGGGCGGCTCTATTTCTCGGCGCCAGCCGACAAAAAAATATCGCTCGCAAACCCATGTTTTCTTTCATGTTTTCGCCTCCCAAGATTTTTTCCTAATTTTTTCCTAATTTATGCAGCGCCGCAGGCATTTATTCCTTCCTAATTTATTCCCAATTCATGCAGCGCCGCAGGCAACCCTTTTGTCAAAATTTTTTACAATATATGTGTCCGTACAGCGCGATATTCGCGAGCAAAGTGTAAGTCGATTGGCTACACGTGATTCTCGCGAAAGTCAGCAAAATGCTGACGTACAAATCGTTAGTAAAGCAAGGACTAAGATTTCTTCCCAATTTCCGCAACTAAATGCCGACTAAGCGCGAATTTCACT
>JAKSLT010000068.1 GCA_024401055.1 Bacteroidaceae bacterium
GGAAATAATAGGCCGCTTCGCGGGAAATATCTCTGAAAATTATTTCCTTAAAAATTTATTTCCGGCGAAGCCGCTTTATTTCTCGGCGAAGCCGACTGGTGTACTTCTTGTTGGCTGCGCCATCTGCATTTTGGCCGTCGCCCCCCCTCTTTGGGGCAAGAGTCCGCTCTGCGAGCGTGAGAGGTTCTGTTTTCTTTCGCTCTTGGGCTCTCCCCCTTTGGGGGAGTTGGAGGGGGGCTATTGAGGTTCTTCATTAATAAGCAAACGGGAACATTGGCACCCACGCCTTACAACCCGACCCGTTTGCAGGGAAAAAAGGGGGCCGACGGTGAAATCTTCTTATCTTTGGCGCAAGTATCTCCCGTATTTTTTGTAACTTAGCCGCGGATTCCGCATGTGCGGACGTATGCGACAATAATAAATTAATATATCATCTTCAACATGAGCACTATTTTTACTAAACATTATCCGTGCAGATTATTTAATCTGCTGGTCGTTGCTTTGTTAAGCCTGGCAAGCCTCAACGTGCTGGCCAGCGGCAACGATGAATTTGAAAAGGAGTACAACTTCATGTGCTACAGCAAGGGCCCCGGCATCCTTCACTTCAAGTTGCTGGCCTTCTCCTGCGGCGCCTACGACCACTGGGCGGGCACGTGTACCAGTCCGCGGTCGAACATCAACCTTACCCAGCAGGGTTCCTCCACGGCGACGCAGATCCTGACGTGGTGGGTGCAGGACAACAGCAAGCAGCGCAGCTACAACAGCGACGACGACCACATTTACGGCCGCCTGACGCTCAACTTCAAGGGGCCCGGCTCCATCGTGGTGACTAACCTGCAGGACGGCACGAGCAGCGCATCCATTACGGACCATAACGACCACGAGTTCACCGTGCAGCGCGAGAACAAGCCAGACCGCTACCGCGTGTTCCTGGAATTCGACTGGTACGCGCCCGCCGAATATATGGAAAAGACGTGGCTGGTGAAGGCGCACGTGCTGGATGAGCGCTGGAACGACCATTGGGGGCGCAACTATACGCTCGGCACCTTCGACCTCGGCAATATGCCGGCGGCCCCCTCGCTCTACGACCCGGTGTTGAACAGCGCGGGGCCCGAAGATTCGGAAGATCTGGCTACGGCGCTCGTTCCCTATTCCTCCACCGCAGGCATTTACACCATCATACCTTCTATAGGCGGTGAGATCAGTACCACCCAGCAGGGAGGCACCTTTGCCGTGCCCATGAAGGACAGCGCCTACACGCTGAACGCGCAGTTTGACGTTGACTACAACCGCTCGGGCGGCCACGTATGGGTGACTTCCAACAACGTCACGGTGCCGGCCTACCACGCTATATACGACATGGACGTGCAACACGTGGTGGATACGCTCAACCTGCGTGATGAAGCAGGAAACAAGATTGCATATCCCGTGGTAAGCGCCCGCAACCGCGTAAGTTGGACGACGCACTATTCCCAGCACGTGGATGCCATTCAGCAGGATGTGTTCACCATTGAGCGCGCCCACAAGGCGGACTTCAGCGATGCCACGGCCATCGGTTCGGTAAACATGCTGCCGCCCATGAGGTCGTATAAGGGCGACAAGAATGTGGGCGACGACACGGAGGACGAGACGGAGGACATGGTGCAGACCTATTCCTTTGTCGATGAGAATCCTTACTACACGTCGGGTGACAACGCGAGCGAAAAGACCTTCTACCGCGTAAGGCGCGGCACGGCGTCCATGTGGGGATGGAACCACCGCTATGCGGCCTCCGACTCCATTGCCAACGACATCCATCTGGCGGGCATTGACAAGGTTAAACCCTCCATCTCCTATACTTCGGACAAGCACGGGGTGAAAATCAAGGCCGCCGGCGAGTTTACCGGCAACGCCACCATTGACCCTAACATGAATATAGAAATATCGCGCACCGACGAATATGGAAACATCGGCAAGGTCACGCTGCCCGCCGATAGCGTGCGCGTAATCAAGGAATACGGGTCTTTCACATTGAAGGAACAGGCAATCGGACATAGCAGCAAGCCTTCTTCCGTGGAGTGGCACGCTGTATTGCGGGAGCGAGATGGAGTAAAATACATCGACCTGTACGTAACGCCTCAAGCCGGCGTGAGGCTGGATGCTATAAGATTCCATCTTCCTGAAAGATGCTTGCTGCAATCCACTGGCGGTGAGATTAACGATGATTTCCCGGAACAGCCCATATGGACGGGTAACGAGTTCACTACTTCTCTGGGGACTATGGTTTTTTCTGTTATTTTTAACAACATCTCCCTTGATACCGGCATAATTGAATCTCTAATTAATACAAAATCTGCCATTAATACATTCGGCGAGCTCGTCACGGCCTCGATGGACGTCAAATACACGGAGCTTGCAGACAGATTCTATATTATCTATAGCGAGCCCCTTCCCAGCGCCTGCATGGAATACACCTATGGGATGAGCATCAACACCTCAGGCTGTATCATTCCCCTTGCCAAGGAGGACAAATCCTACGCCTACTCCCTCTCTCCTCTGAAGACATACGACGGGGAGACCTCTTTCTTCTTCAGCGAGATACCGCAGATTACCGCCCTCACCGCCACGCAAGGCGAATACCTCAAGCAGGTGGCACTGAAATGGGAAACTACTTCCCCCGGCATTGAGTACTACGACGTTCTGTGCGACGGCAATCTGATTGCCACGAACATTAAGGAACAGTTCTACGTGGACTCCATCCATAGCGGCGTCCTCCTCGCCCCCGGACAGGAGTATTCCTATCAGGTGGTGGGCCACCTCAATTGCAACGGCCAGCAAACCGCCAAGAGCCCCTCTGCCAAGGGCTGGCGCTCCCGTTATGGCCGCATTGCGGGCCGCGTGCTTTATGCCGACGGCACGGCCATAGCAAACGTCCCCCTGCTCATCGAGCCCACCGACGGCAGTGAAACGCTGCGCGTCATCACCGACGAACGTGGCCGCTATGCCGTGGACAGCGTGGCTTACTCCCTTACCGACGGCACGCGCTACCGCATCGTGCCGCAGTCGGAATACGCTTTGTTTGAAACGACCTCTTTCGACATCAGCCTCACCTCCGCCGAGCCCGAACCGAAGATTCCCGACTTCATCAACACCGCCATCGTGCGCCTCTCCGGCCGTTTGCTCTACGAGAAGAGCACCGTGCCCGTGGTGGGAGCCTCGTTCAAACTGAACGGCTACGTGATGCACAAGGAAAACGGTGCCGCCGTGGAGACCGACAACCTCGGCAACTTCACCCTCACCGTGCCGAAGGGCGCCCCCATCACCCTGCAGGCCGTGCGACAGGGCCACACCTTCCTGAACGACGGCTTCGTGGAAATGGACGGCAGCACCACCCTCTCGCTCCAGAAAAACCTTGACGGCGTGCGCCTCTGGGACACCACGAAAGTACACCTCACGGGACGCATCGTCGGCGGCAACGTGCAGGCCGCCCTCCCGCTGGGCCAGGGCCTCTCCACCAACAACATCGGCGACGACCTCCAGTTCGTGCTTGAACTGGAAGGCGACAATATCTCCCACCTCGTTTACGACGAGAACGACCACTCCTATGTGGAGACCGACCGCACCTTCCCCCACGCCACGGAAGGCCAGCAGACGCAGGTACACTACACACAGAAGCGTATCACCGTGCAGCCCGACATCAAGACCGGCGAGTTTGAGCTCGACCTCATCCCCGCCGACTACAAAGTGGTGCAGATGACCGCCAAGGGCTACTCCACCCTCCTCACCGCCGGCACCGGCATACCCACCATCACGCTGCGCAACGAGACCGACAGCGCCACCTACGTCCACACCTACCGCGGCAACGTCGCCGCCACCTACAAGCAGATGCTCTACGGCATGCCCGTGGACTACCTCGGCGAGCGCCAGATGCTACACTACGACCTCGCCCAGCAGCCCTCCTCCATACAGACCACATGGAAGGACGACGCCGGACAGTGGCACTACGTCTTCGGCCATCCCGTCTTCCAGAGCGGTACGACCTACAACATCCTCGTCAGCGCCCATGAGGACTTCTATTATAACAACGACCGCACGCAGCGCCCCGACGTCGTCATGCTCACCGGCTGCCCCGTGAAGATTTACAACGGCCTCAACGATGCCGCCGATGTGATAGAGGGCACACTCGACGAGAAAGGCACCGCCCTCTTCCCCCTGCCCGCCGCCAACGCCAACTTCTCCATGACGGGCGACGATGCCCTCCGCACCGTGGACTTCAGCGTACTCGCCGACGGTGCCTACGTCAACGCCACACCCCTTCAGGGCTACGTCACCGGCACCCGCCAGAAGGCCTCCTCCGTCGTGGGCAACCCCGACGTGAAGAAGCTCACCTCGCAAATCACAGTGACCGACGTCCTCCGCGACCCGCCCGGTGCCAAGAGCTATGCCTACATCGAGAGCGGCACCTCCTACGAGACCACCTACCAGATGCACTACAACTTCCAGATAGGTGCAAACATCACCATACAGCTCGGTGCCAACTCATCTTCCCTCGTAGGCACGGTGAACTCTGTGCCCGGCCCCGTCACCGGCCTCATCATGCAGACCACCAGCATGAAGCAAATCCCCATCCCCGCCTATTACCAGCAACAGGAATACTGGCAGAGATACACCTACGGCTTCAAGACTACCCAGCGCATACAGACGAGCAGCGAGTTCTCCATGGTGGGCGACCCCGCCACCATCTTCATCGGTATGGAGCCCGCCGTATATGCCATGCACAACGAGTCCATGTGCGTCATCGACAACGCCACATTCCGCAGCGTGCAGGGCGCCGTCAAGGCCGGTAAGGTGAAAGTCATCAGCAGCGGCATCGACGAGAAGGGCGACAGCATCCACCTCGTCATAGGCGAGCAGATGGCCTACGGTACCGCCGTGGACGGCAACTTTGCCTACACGCGTAAATACATAGAGGAGCAACTCATCCCCTCCTATATCCTTCAGCGCAACGCCCTCCTTGTCACGGGCGACGCCGCCGAACTGCAGCGCACCGCCGATGCCGCCGACCGCATCATCTACCACAGCCTCGTGGAGCCCGGCGATGAGCACTACGGCATAGAGGGCTACTACGAAATGCTCTATCCCTCCCGCTGGAGCGACAGGGTGTTCCAGCGCGACGAGGTGAAAGCCTGCAACGATTATATGATGCAATGGATAGGGGTGCTCGTCAACGAGGAAGCCACACAACTTACGACCAGCCGCCTGCCCGCCGCCGTAGTGGAGAATATCAGCGGAGGCGCGTCCTCCGACCATAGCGAGACCACCACCTTCTCCCTCTACAATCAGGACAAGAACGACAAGAACAGTTGGACCGGCTTCGGCAAGCACGCCGCCTGGATGGTGGCCGACGGTGTCGCAGGCGCCGTGGCGGGCTATGGCTGGAGTGCATTAATGAGCCGCTTCACGAAGACCGAGGTATTCACCAATCCCACTACTAACTTCGAGAACCTTATACAATCCTATCAACTCGATGACGAAAGTGAGTTTGTACAAAAAGAGGACATCAAGGGTATCAATTACGCCCTGTCCTTCTCCATCGACCCCGTCATGGATATGAATGAAAAGGAAAGCAACGGCGAAACGAGAGGCCAGACGAAAACGGTGGGCTACCATCTGGAGGACACCGCGCTGGGCAATCTCTCCGTGGCCGTTCACCGCATGACGACGCATACCAACGGCTTCAACCAGCAAGCCTACGAAATGCTGAAGATGGCTGCCGACTACGACTACAGTGCCGTAGCCGACCCAACAAGCCAAACGGCCGACTTCGTCTATACCCTTGAGGCCGGTGCCACGCGCTGCCCCTACGAAGGTCCCGTAGTCACGAAGTTCATCCAGCCGGGCAGCATCATCTCCAACGGCACGCTCAATCTGGAAGAAATCCATCTTGACATAAACACTCACGAGGCTAACGATGTGCCGCAGGATGGCACCGCCTACTTCGACCTTGCCCTCAGCGTGTCCTCGCAGGTGCCCGTAGCCACAAACGAGGCCCTGCCCGGCGAATACGTGCTCGTGGCCGACGACGCTACGAACGACAAGGGCCTCCTCCTCTCCATCGACGGGCAGAACCTGGGCAACGGCAGGGTGTTCTATCTGGCCAACACCGGCGAGGTGATTCACAAGACCCTGCAAGTGAAGCGCGGCAACGGCTTCGACTTCGATAATATCAAATTGAAACTCATCTCCGACTGCGACCCCCGCAACGCTGCCGAAGCCACGCTGTCCGTTCACTTCATGCCCTCCTCCTCGCCCGTACGCCTCAGCCGCATCTCGCAGAATTGGGTGATGAACACGCTCTCGCCCCGCGACTCCGTGGGCTACTACCTCCCCGTGGAGATTGACGGCTTCGACACCACCGACCCGAACTTCGACCACATCGAGTTCCAGTACAAACTCTCCTCCGAGAGCGACGACAAGTGGGTGAACCAGTGCGCCTACTATCCCGCCACCGATTCCCTGCGCTATGCCCAGGCCTCCGGCAACAAGGCGATGTTTACCGGCGGCATTATCTCCGGCATCCACTTCTATGGCGAGCGCGACCCGATGGAACAGCGCTACGACCTGCGCGCCGTCACCTACACGCGCCACGGCTCGGCCTTCATCACGGCCTCGTCGGAGGTGCTGACGGGATTGAAGGACACGCGCTGCCCCACGCTCTTCGGCGTGCCTGCCCTGCAGGACGGCGTGCTGCGCTTCAACGATTACATCAGCATCCCGTTCAGCGAGCCCATCGCCGGCAACTATCTTGACGAGGACAACAACTTTGAAATAGTGGGCTACACGAATCAGGACGGCATAACGCGCTCCACCTCCCTCTACTTTGACGGCGACAACAAGACAGTCGGGTTTACGAAGGTCTCACGCACCGTCGGACCCGAAGGTTTCTCCCTCGACATGATGATACGTCCGGCGGAGGAGAACGGGACGACCAACTACTTCTGCATGATAGACGAGACGGGCAACTCGCTGATGTACTTCGACAAGGAGGACAACCGCCTCTGCCTCTACACGGCCTACGTTGCTGGTGACAACATCCAGGTATCGTCCTCATATTCCAAGCCCGTGCCCGACTTCATTGACTGGACACGCATAGCGGCCACCTACGACCCCTCGGGCAAGGTGCGTTTCTACGTGGGCAGTGCCGACTACACCGACCCTGACGCCCGCGACGCCATCCCCAATTTCAGCGTACACGGTCCTCTGGCCTTCGGTCTGGCGCTCTCTCCCAAGGATGCCTTCAAGGGCAATATGCTGGAGGCCCGCCTCTGGAACCGCACGCTGGCCATGGATGAGATTGCCGCCTACAACCAGGTGCGCCTCACCGGCCACGAGGACGGTCTCCTTGCCTACTATCCCATGAACGACGGCCAGGGTACCGTAGCCGCCGACAAGGCTCACGGTGCCGACCTCGCCCTGACCTCTGCCTCGTGGACGCGACCCGTAGGTCTCTCCCTTGAATTGCCCGCCAGCAACACCGAGGGCGTCCAGCTCGACCCCACGGCCTGGGTGCGCAACCACCTGCAGGACTACACCTTCAGCCTCTGGTTCAAGGGCCAGCCTGAACAGAAGGACCACATCGCCACGCTCTTCGCCGCCGGTGCCGGCACCACCGAAGAGGTTGACGGAGAAGGCCACCTCTTCATCGGCCTGAAGGACGGCGCCATCATGGTGCGCCAGAACGACAACGTCATGCAGTCCGAGGCCAGCTACCTTGACGGCAACTGGCACCGCGTAGGCCTCATCGTCAACCACAGTCAGGGCGAAGCATCCCTCTACGTGGACAATGAGCTCATCGATAAGTGCGACGCCGCCTTCTTCACCGGCATCGACGGCAACAGCCTCTACCTCGGCGCCTGCCACGCCTACAACAGAATAAAGTCAACGGAAGACGGGCCGCAGATTAAGGAGGCCGACCGCTGGCCCTTCACCGGCGTGATAGACGAAGTGACGCTCTGGGAAACCGCCCTCTCCGAGTCCTACTTCAAGCTCATCGCCGACCAGACGCCCAATCCCCGCGCCATGGGCCTGCTCTGCAACCTCTCCTTCCAGCGCGACGCACTCAACGCCAGCAGCATCTATGAGACCGTCTATAGCCCCTACAACACGAAGGTCTATACCGACCCCCTGACAGGGCAGGAACTCGACAAGCTGGTACGCCTCGTGCGCACCGACGACGACGTCGTGAAGGCCATGATGCTCTCCGGCGCCGGTCCCGTACGCGAGAACGACAAGCTCTCCAAGCTCAACTTCAACTGGACGAGCAAGGACAACGAGCTCGTCGTCAACCTCAACATGGCCGACCGCGAGATTAACAAGCAAAACATCTTCGTGACGCTCCGCGACGTTGAAGACCTGGCCGGCAACAAGCTCGTCAATCCCGTCTCCTTCACCGTCTATGTGGACCGCAGCCCCGTTTACTGGGTACAGCCCTACCTCAACCTCGAGGCATACAGCGGTGAGAAGCTGAACTTCAGCCTCGACATCACCAACGTCTCCGGCAAGACCACCAACTACCGCATCGGCGACCTACCCTCCTGGCTCTCCTGCGATTACGCCGAGGGCTTCATCACCCCCGCCGCTACCAAGTCGGTGCCCTTCGTCCTCAATGCCGACGGCACGCTGACGCCCGGCGACCATCTGGCCACCATCTCCCTCATCTCCGACGAAGGCCTCACGGAGAGCATCGACCTCAACGTGAATTGCCTCTGCTTCGAACCGGAATGGGCGCCCGACCGCTCTCTCTCGCAGAGCATGAGCGTAATCGGACAGGTCAACCTCACCAATGCGCGCGGCATCACCATCGACGAAGACAAGGCCGACCTCGTCGGCGCCTTCATCGACGACCTCTGCGTAGGCACGTCCCACATCTCTTCCGAGACGGGCACGAAAGCCAACCTCATGATGAGCGTCCGCGGCAAGGGTACCTTCGTCGGCAAGACCGTAACCTTCCGCCTCTGGAAGGCCAACACCGACATCATCTACATCCTCGAGCCCGAAGAGCCCGTCATCTTCTATCCCGAATCTCTCTACGGCACGGCCGCCAAGCCCGTCGTCTTCAACGCCACGTCCCACAAGGTGCAGAAGATTCCCGTGGAGAGCGGATGGAACTGGGTCAGCTTCTGCTACAAGACTCCGAGCCTCATCAAGGACCTCTTCGTGGACAAGTCCTCCTTCTCGCAGGACGACATGATAAAGACCTACTACGGCTCGGCCAAGTTCTCCACCTATCAGTCCGCCACCGCCGAGTGGAAGGGCTCGCTCTCCAACGTGAACTACCATAATATCTATATGGTTTACATGCAGCGTGCCGGAACCCTCAACGTGGACGGCTACAATCTCGACACCGACGTCCAGCGCACCGTCGAGCTCACCGCCGGATGGACGCAGCTCCCCTACCTCCTCGACTATCCCCTCGCACTCAACGTGGCGCTCGCCGACTATTTCGACAAGGCCACCGACGGTGATGTCATCAAGAGCTACCGTCAGTTCGCCGTCTTCGATGCCGCCTCGCAGCAATGGATAGGCTCCCTCAAGATGATGCAGCCCGGCACCGGCTACATGCTCCGCCGCATGGGCGAGGAGGACTGCTCCATCACCTTCCACGACATGCAGAATGCCGCCAGCCGCGCCAAGAAGCCCGCAGCCGCCGCATACGACGCCGAAGGCGAAGAAAGCCTCTTCACGCCCCTCCACTACGAGACGAACATGTCGCTCATCGCCCTCACCGAGGGTGCCTCCGACCTCATCAGCCAGCCCGGCGACGTGATTACCGCCCTCTCCGGCAACGAAGTGGTAGGCCGCGCCACAGCCGACGAAGACGGACGGTTCTTCCTCACCGTCAGCGCACGCGAGCAGGCCGACATTTCCTTCCTCCTCTCACGCGACGGCGACGTCATCGGCCAGTCGGAGCGCAGCATCAAGTACGCTGCCGACCGCATCACCGGCACGCTCGCCTCTCCCTACGCCATCAAGCTGCACAGCGCAGGAGAATGCCGCAAGGTGCTCGACAACGGCCACATCTACATCATCATCGACGGCACACGCTACAATGTAGAAGGCACGCGCGCAAACTATTAAGTAATAAATAAAAAGTAAAAAATAAAAAAATATAGCCTTATGACAACTTTCCGACGCTTCTTTCCCAAGCAGAGGCTCTCCCCCAAAGGGGGAGCGGGGAGGGGGCTCCTTCTCCTCCTCCTCTTCGCCCTCACGTTGACCGGCTGCAACACCGACGACCCCGCAATCGAAGATCCTAACGTGGGCGACATTACCAACGGCATCACAAAAAGCCCCGACTGGACTTACACGCCCAACGCGGAGAACTACCAGACGATGACCGTCATCCTCCGGCTGCCCGACACACTGAAAGCCTATGCCGATGCCACCGACCAACTCACGGCTCTGGCGGCCGACGGCAAGGTGTGCGGCTATTCGGAAATGGAGATTAACGACCCCGACAACATGCACTCGCTCTATTATCTCACGATAGGAGCCCCCGCATGCGAGAGCAAGGAAGTCTCCATCGCATACTACTCCGCCAAGGCCCATCGCATCTATCGTTTCGCCGACAAGATAACCTTCGCCCCCGACGAAATCATAGGCACTTACACCTCACCCTTCGTGCCTACCCTCAAATAGCGCGCCATCCCACCATCAACGCTCATATATAAGAGCGGGAAGCCCCATGCTTCTCGCTCTTATTTTATACTATTAGTGTCCGCTAATAAAGAATGTAATCTTGCGTATTCATTATAAATGCTGGAGATTTGGAAGATTTCTATGCGAGGGGGCTTACGCATACCCCGAAGGGGTTATACAACCCAGCCAGGGGCAGCGCCCCTGGTCGCAAGTGCGACCGCTCGGCCCGTAGGGACGCTTGCCAGAGCAAGAACCATGCACGCCCCAACGGGGCATAACAGCAAGAGCCTATGAATGTTGTGCCCCGCTGGGGCGGCCGTAAGTACGACAACCATGTACCAGGGGCGCTGCCCCTGGCTGGGGTGTGTCACCCCTTCGGGGTACAGGCTAAACTTTTTAGCGGACACCTTTAATTATATACGCGCTTACGCACACGCGCGAAGCACATTTTCTGCGTCACCTCCTACACCTCTCCCCTTAACAATACGCGCCGCCAAGGATTCCCCGGCGGCGCGCGTTGTATGTGTAATGTGGTGTCTCTTATCGCATCAGCACCTTCTTCGTTGGACCGTCACCCTTCTTCTGCAAGCTAATGCCGCGAACCTTCGTCTTTTGGCTTACTTTGCGACCCGTGAGGTCGTAGTTCACTGCCGTCTCTGCTTCATCGTCGGCAGCCACACTCTCCACGCCGTCCGTCGTCTTGGTGTAGGTCACGGTGATAACGTAGTTCTGAATCTTCACATTCGTCGTGTAGCCCGCATACGTAGCTTTGACATCGCTCGCTTGAAGTTGTTTCTTAGTGGTAAACTTGGCACCGTCGGCATAACTCTTGCCGTCGATAGTCACCTTGGCATCCTTGGGAGCATTCACCAACTTAACCGTATAATCATAAGTGATAGTCTCAAATCTGGCCGTCAGTGTCACGTTCTTCGTAGCCTTGAAAGTGTAAGGATTGACCGTCGTGCCGTCACTCCATTTCACGAAGCGATAGCCCGACTTCGGCGTAGCCGTCAGCGTCACCGTCTGACCTTCCTCGTATGTGCCGCCGCCGGAGACGGTGCCCATCGTGGTGTTGGCAGAGGTGGCTGTAATGGTGTAAGTCGTGGGGGCGGTCTTTTCAAAGGTCGCCGTCAATGTTACGTTCTTCGTGGCGGTGAAGGTGTAGGGATTCTTTGTGCTGCCGTCGCTCCACTTAACAAAGCGGTAGCCCGACTTCGGCGTAGCCGTCAGCGTCACCGTCTTGCCTTCCTCATAAGTACCGCCGCCGGAGACGGTGCCCATCGTCGTGTTGGCAGAGGTAACGGTAATAGTATAGGTTGTGGGCGGTATCTTCTCAAAGGTAGCCGTCAGCGTCACGTTCTTCGTAGCCTTGAACGTGTAAGGGTTGGCCGTGCTGCCGTCGCTCCACTTCACGAAGCGATAGCCCGACTTGGGCGTAGCCGTAAGCGTCACGGTCTTACCTTCTTCGTAAGTGCCGCCGCCGGAGACTGTGCCCATCGTAGTGTTGGAAGAGGTGGCTGTAATGGTATATGAGGAGAATGCATCATTTATTTTCATATATATTGATTGTACACTAACAGGTACATATGAAGCTAAATATTGTTTACCATCTATAGTTAAATATACACATGGTAATGATGTACCCACTGAAAAACCTGGATCTTTCCATAATGAGAATTTACGGGTTCCGTTTTTAGGATAATATTCAGCCGGACAAACTACACAATAATTTCTATTTTCAGTATAATAACAGTGTCCGCTTTCCCATGGAATTGTTGATGATTTTATTAATTTTTCTGTATATATTGTTTCAAATTCATTATCTTCATTTAATTCACCAATTAATTTACCATCACCAAAATACCAATAAAATTCTTCTGATTCAGATGCCATAACAGGAAGTGCATCTTCTTCCAGATTTACCGTTTCTGAAGGTTGAGACTGCATTTTTTCACCCAAAGAGGCAGAAGCTTGCGCTCCTATGAACCATGTGCAGAGGAGCATCATAAATGTAAAGATTTTTTTCATAAATTTTATGTTTAGGGGTTAAATGTATCCTTTATAATATGTATAGGCACAAGAAAAGCGTAGGGACTTGTCCTTACTCATCTTTAACTGGGCTCTGGTAAACCTAACAACAAATGAACAGTAACAATGTACCCCCACGCCGATATGCTCGAGCAACGGCGTGAGGCCGCATGCATGCGTGCATACAGAGTGGGCGATTCCATTGTCTTCATCCTTGTTGTTATTACAGAAATTTACCAGATTTCAGTTAAAAGGATAAAGCGCGGAACGCCTTCTTGGCAAGCGGTTTGTCTCGCTTGCGGAGGCAAAGATACTAACTTTTCATTAAACAGCCAAATAAAAAGGTATTTTTCGGCCACAAGATTTTCGGAAGGGAGTAACGGGATGCAATAAGGCCGATTTTTCTCTTCCTAAACAAGAAGCTGTTGCAGTCCTCCCCTGTTAGGACTCCAGTCCTTATAGGATAAAACTCCAGTCCTTACAGGATAAAACTCCAATCCTTATAGGGTAAAACTCCAGTCCTTACAGGGGAGGACTGGCGTGGGAAGGTATCCCGGAATGCCTGCGGCGCTACACGAATTGGGAAAAAATTAGGAAGGAATGCCTGCGGCGCTACATAAATAAGGAAAAAAATAGGAAAAAATCTTGGGAGGCGAAAACATGAAAGAAAACATGGGTTTGCGAGGGA
>JAKSLT010000069.1 GCA_024401055.1 Bacteroidaceae bacterium
CGCTCGCGAATATCGCGCTGTACGAGCATATAAATTGTAAAAAATTTTGACAAAATGGTTGCCTGCGGCGCTACATGAATTAGGAAAAAATTTATCAAAAATTTTGGAGGGTTGGGGCGGGTAGGAAGGAGTTTGTTTGAGAGGAACAGGATTTTTGTCGGCTGGCGCCGAGAAATAGGGCCGCCCTGCGGGCGGGAAATAATAAGCCGCTTCGCGGGAAATAACAAAGACCCCCTCCTGCTCCCCCGAGGGGGGAGAGCCCAAGAGCGAAAGAAAACAGAACTTCCCCCCCTCGAGGGGATAAGAGGGGGGTCATTTCCGGCGAAGCCGTGCTATTTCTTGCGAAGCAACGAAAAAATCCTTTGCGGAGGACATGCGGCACTGCCGCTGGCACGCTCTTTGCACCACTGGGGGCAGAGACATAACCAAAAAACATAAGACTATGAACAATCCGTTTCCCAATGAGCAAGAGGGCAAGGCCCTGGAACTCTATGCCCGCAACCTCGTGAACGAGGCCCGCGAAGGCAGACTCGACCCCGTCATCGGACGCGACGATGAGATACGGCGCGTGCTGCAGATTCTGTCGCGCCGCACGAAGAACAATCCCGTGCTCATCGGTGAGCCCGGCACGGGAAAGACGGCTATCGTGGAAGGACTGGCACAGAGAATAGTGCGCGGCGACGTGCCGGAAAACCTGCGCGGAAAACAACTTTTCTCGCTCGACATGGGCGCGCTGGTGGCCGGAGCTATGTATAAGGGCCAGTTTGAGGAGAGGCTGAAGGGCGTGGTGAAGGAAGTGACGGAAGCGCAGGGCGACATTATATTATTTATAGATGAGATACACACGCTCGTGGGGGCCGGCAAGGGCGAAGGGGCGATGGACGCCGCCAATATCCTGAAGCCGGCGCTGGCACGCGGTGAACTGCGCGCCGTGGGCGCCACTACGCTGGAGGAATACCAGAAATACTTCGAGAAGGACAAGGCCCTGGAGCGCAGGTTCCAGACGGTGATGGTGGACGAGCCCTCGCCGGAGGACGCCATCAGCATCCTGCGCGGCCTGAAGGACAGCTACGAGCGCCACCACCGCGTGAGGATTCAGGACGATGCGCTCATTGCCGCCGTGACGTTGAGCCACCGCTACATAGCCGACCGCTTCCTGCCCGACAAGGCCATCGACCTCATGGACGAGGCCGCCGCCAAACTGCGCATGGAGCGCGACTCGCAGCCGGAGGTGCTGGACGAGATGACGCGCCGGCTGCGGCAACTGGAGATTGAGCGCGAGGCCGTGCACCGCGAGAAGGGCGGCAACCGGCAGAAGGAGGAGGAACTGGATAAGGAGATTGGCGAACTGAAACAGAAGGTGGCGTCGCTCACCGAACAGTGGGAGCGCGAGCGCGGCGTGGCCGCCGAAATCCAGCAAAAGAAGGACACGATAGCCCAACTGCAACAGCAGGCCGAACGTGCCGAGCGCGAAGGCGACTACGGGAAGGTGGCCGAACTGCGCTACGGAAAGATAAAGGAAGAAGAGGAGCGCATCGCCGCCCTCAACGAAGTGCTGCACGCTTCGGCGCAAAGCGGCAACACGCTGCTGCGCGAGGAGGTGACGGCCGACGATATCGCCGACGTCGTGGCGCGCTGGACGGGAATACCCGTGAGCCGCATGCTGCAGAGCGAGCGCGAGAAACTGCTGCACCTGGAGGAGGAACTGCACCGCCGCGTCATAGGACAGCAGGAGGCCATCGAGGCCGTGAGCGACGCCGTGAGGCGTAGCCGCGCCGGCCTGCAGGATCCGAAGCGGCCCATAGGCTCGTTTATCTTCCTGGGCCAGACGGGCGTGGGAAAGACGGAACTGGCGAAGGCGCTGGCCGAATACCTCTTCAACGACGAGAGCCTGATGACACGTATCGACATGAGCGAATACCAGGAGAAGCACACCGTGAGCCGCCTGGTGGGCGCGCCTCCGGGATACATCGGCTACGACGAGGGCGGACAGCTCACCGAGGCCGTGCGGCGGAAGCCCTACAGCGTGGTGCTCTTCGACGAGATAGAGAAGGCCCACCCCGACGTGTTCAACGTGTTGCTGCAGGTGCTGGACGACGGCCGCCTGACGGACAACAAGGGCCGCACGGTGAACTTCAAGAACACGATAATCATCATGACTTCGAACTACGACGTGGAGACGCTGCGGCAGAGCGTGCGGCCGGAGTTCTTCAACCGTATCGACGACGTCATCACCTTCCAGGCTCTCACGCCGCAGGATATCGAACAAATCGTGCGCCTGCAGATAAAGAAGGTGGCCGCGCTGGCCGAAGGTCAGGGCCTCACGCTGCACGTGACGGACGACGCCGTGGCGGCTATCGCTTCCGAGGGCTACGACCCGGAACTGGGCGCACGCCCCGTGAAGCGCGCCTTGCAGAGGATGCTGCTCAACGGTCTGTCACGAGCCCTGCTGGGCGGACAGCTGAGCAAGGAGCGCCCCGTGATTGTAAGGCCGGGCGAGACGGAGGATATGCTGAGCTTTGAGAATGAGAGGACCCTCTAAATCCCCTTAGGGGGACTTGCAGGCAGGGGCGGGCTGTGTGTGGATATAAAAGGAGTGAGCCAATCTTGGCTCACTCCTTTTATATATATGATGCGCGCGGCGTGGGGGCTCGTGCGCGGGGGAGGGGCTATAAATCCTTGTGGATGTTGCGGCAGATGCCGTATTGGGCCGTCTCGATGAACTTGATGATGCTCTGTATCTCGGGGCTGGCGGAGTGCTGCTCCTTGATGCGGGCTACGGCGTCCTCGATGGAGAAGTTGCCGGTATAGACGATGCGGTAGGCGTTGATGATTTGCTTCATCGTGGTCTCATCGACGTGGAGGTCCTGCTCCAGAGGCTTGGCATAGATGCCGTGGTAGGCGGCGGGCTGTCCGCCGATGATGACGAAGGGGGGGACGTCCTTCTGCACGCAGCAAACGCTCTGCACGAGGGCGTAGCGGCCGATGCGGACGTGCTGCTGGAGCACGCTGGAGGATGAAAGGATGGCGCCCTTGCCCACGGTGCAGTCGCCGGCGATGCTCACGCCGATGCCGATGACGGCGTCGTCGTGGAGATGGACGTCGTGGCAGATGTGGACGCGGTCCATGAGGGCGTTGCCGGAGCCTATCTCCGTCCAGCGGCCTTCGCGGAAGCCGCCGGCGATGACGACGTTCTCGCGGATGATGTTATTGTCGCCGATGATGACGCGGCAAGGCTGGCCGGTGGGGACGTGGAAGTCCTGCGGGTCGGCGCCGATGACGGTGTTCTGGTAGATTTTGTTGCCGCTGCCGATGCGTGAGCCGTTGAGGATGCACACGCCGGGCATGATGACGCAGTTGTCGCCTATCTCTACGTCGTCTTCGATATAGACGAAGGGCTTGATATCAACGTTCTGGCCTATTTTGGCTTTTGGGGAAACTGACATATTTCTAAATTTTTACTGAACAACATTTTCTATTCCTCCGGTCCGCCGCCGAGGGCCTGGTAGAGATTGATGCCGGAGAGCATCATCTGGTACTGGTCGTTGATGAGGGTGAGCTGGCCCTGGAGGAGTGACATCTGGGCGGTGAGGGTCTCCAGATAGGTGGTGGTTCCGCCGGCATGGAGGAAGAGCTCGTGGGTGGCCTCGTTGGCGCGCTCGAGTTCGGCAACCTGCTGCTGGGTGAGGGCGAGCTGCTGCTCGTAGGAACGGTAGGAGGCCACGTCGTTGCTGACCTCTGTGGCGGCGTTGAGCAGAGCCTTCTCAAACGAGAGTTCAGCCTGCTCCTCGGCGAGCTTGGCCACCTTGAGCTGGCCTATGAGCTGGCCGCGCTGCACGATGGGCTGCACGAGGGAGGCTATACCGGAGGCGATGAACTTGCCGGGGTTGACGACGGCGGCGCCGAGGCTGTTGGTAAAGGCTCCGTTGCCGGTGATGGAGAGCGAGGGATAGAAGGCGCTGCGCGCACCGAGCTTGGCATAGAAGCAGCGGGCCAGTTCAAGCTCGGCGATGCGCACGTCGGGGCGCTGGCCGAGGAGATAGAAGGGTATGCCCGTGTCGAGATCGACATTGAACGAAGCGGGATTGAAGGCCGTGCGCTCGATGGCGTGGGGTGACTCGTGGAGGAGCAGGCAGATGGAGTTCTCCATTTGCGTGGCGCTGTTGTGGAGCACGGGGAGCGTGGCCTGAATCTGAATATACTGCGCCTTGGCGCTGGAGATGGCGGCCTGATTGACCATGCCGGCCGTCTTCATGGCTTCGAGGGTCTGGATGTTCTTGTCCCAGAGCTGGAGGGTGGACTCGGTGATGGCGAGCTGCCGGTCGAGCACCTGCAGACCGTAGTAGAGCTGGGCGGTGGCGCAGACGAGCGAGGTCTGGATGGCGTGGTGGGTTTCCTTCACCTCGTAGAGCTGCATCTCCACCTGCTCCTTGCTGTTGCGGAGCTTGCCGAAGGCATCGATTTGCCAGGAAGCGGAGACGGGGAAGTTGTAGGTCTTGGAGTTCTCCGCACCCATGTCGAACACCTTGCTGATGGTGCCGGTGGGCGAGAAGGATATGGAGGGGAGGAAGAACTGATACTTGGAGAGCTTGAGCCCTACCTCGGCCTTCTGGAGGTTGAGGTCGGCGGAGCGCATGTCGGCGTTCTGTTCGAGGACGCGGGCGATGAGGCTCTGGAGCGTGGGGTCGGTGAAGACCTCGCGCCAGGGCGTGGTGCCGAAGTTGAGGGAGTCGTCCTGCACAGTGACGTCGCGATACTGGACATTCTGGAGGAGGCTGTCCACCTGCGAGGGACGCTCGTAGCTGCCGAAAATGTGGCAGCTGGTGAGGAGCGTCCCACCTATAAATAATATAAGGAGATGTTGTAACTTCATAGTCGTTTTACTTTGAGTACTGTTCAATATCGGCGAGAGCCTCGGTGTTGTCGGTGTCGTTCCACTGCATGGGCGTGAACTTCTCCTGCAACGTCTGGAAGATGAGGAAGAGGGTGGGGACGACGAAAATCTGGCAGAGCATGCCGAGGAGCATGCCGCCGATGGCCGTAGTGCCGAGGGAGTGATAACCGTTGGCGCCTGCACCGCTGGCAAACATCAGGGGGAGCAGACCGATAATCATGGCCATGGAAGTCATGAGGATAGGACGCAGACGGGCAGCGGCACCGAGGGTGGCGCTCTGGGCAATGCTCATGCCCATGCGGCGACGGTCGAGGGCGAACTCTACGATAAGGATGGCGTTCTTGGCCAACAGACCGATAAGCATGATGAGGGCAATCTGCACATAGACGTTGTTCTCGGCCGCGCCGAGCACCATGTTGAGCATCTGGCCGGTGTCGCCGCCGATGAAGGTGCCGATGCCGCGGATGTCGGTGAAGACGAAGGAACCGGCGAGACCGAAGGGCACGCTGAGCAATACGGCGAAAGGCAACAGGTAACTCTCATACTGGGCAGAGAGGAGCAGATAGATGAAGACGAAGCAGAGCAGGAAGATGAGAGCCGTGCTGGAGCTGTCGGTCTTCACCTCCTCACGCGTCAGACCGGAGAATTCGTATGAATAGCCGGCGGGCAGAGATTCCTTGGCCACCTCGGCAATAGCCTGCAGAGCCTGACCGGAGGTGAAGCCGCTGGCGGGCGTGCCGTTGATGGTGATGGCGGTATACATGTTGAAGCGGTTGATGTTGTCGGGGCCCATCGTGGGAGTGAGGGTGATGAACTCGTTGATGGGGGCCATCTGTCCGCTGTTGGTGCGTACCTGAATCTTGTTGAGGCTCTCCACATCCTTGCGGGAGGCCTGCTCGCCCTGAATCATCACGCGGTAGATTTTACCGAAGCGGTTGAAGTTGGAGGAGTAGAGGCCGCCGTAGTAGCCCTGGAGCACGGTGAGTATGGTGCTGGGGGATACGCCGGCACGCTTGCACTGAGCGGCGTCGATGTCGATGAGGAGTTGCGGGAAGTTGGTGTTGAAGTTGGTCTGGGCCGTCTGGATTTCGGGGCGCTCCTGCAAGGCGGCGATGAAGTCCTTGGCCACGTTGAAGAAGTCGTTGATGTCGCCGCCGGTGCGGTCCTGGAGGTTCATCGTGAAGCCGTTGTTGGCGCTGAAGCCCGGAATCATAGGGGGCGAGAAGAAGAGCACCTGAGCATCGGGGAAGGCCTTCTGAGCCTCAAGATAGAGGTTGATGAAGGTCATGTTGGCCGACTCCGTCAGTCCCTTACGCTCGGACCACGGCTTCAGCTTAATCATCATAGAACCGTATGACGGGCCTTGGCCGCCGATGAAGGAATAGCCGGAGATGACGGTGTGGCTCTGCACGAGGGGCGAGGCGGCCACCATGGAGTCAACCTGCGCCATGACCATCTCGGAACGGTCCTGTGAGGTGCCGGGAGGCAGCGTGACGACGCCCATCAGCGTGCCGGTGTCCTCGTTGGGGACGAGGGCGGTAGGCGTCTGGTTCATCAGGAAGACGAGGAGGGCGATGGCGGCGATGCAAAGGCCTATCACGAGCTTAGTGCGATGAATCATGCGCTCCACGCCTATCTTGTAGCTCTCAAGGATGCCGTCGTACCAGTGGTTGAACCAGTCGATGAAGCGCTGGCTGAAGAGGCCGAGGAGGGCAGCGATGGCCACTGCGGCGGCGATGAGGCACTTGAGGATGTTTTCCAACTGGAACCAGCCGAGAATCATGAAGACGACGGCGGCGGTGATGAGGATGAGGGTGATGAAGGGCGGGAAGTTGATGCTGAACTTGCGGGGCGCGTACTTTTCCTTCATAATCTCCACAGCCTCGTCCTGAGCCTCCTTGACACGCTCGCCGAGGGGGCGCTCGTCACCGTGGGCCTTGAGGAACACGGCACAGAGAGCCGGGGAGAGCGTGAGGGCGTTGAGGGCGGAGAAGCCGATGGCGATTGCCATCGTGATACCGAACTGACGGTAGAACGTGCCGCTCACACCGCCCATGAAGCTGACGGGGATAAACACGGCCATCATTACCAGCGTGATGCTGACGATGGCGCCGCCGAGCTCGCTCATGGCGTCGAGAGAAGCCTTGCGGGCACTGTCGTAGCCTTGGTCCAGCTTGGCATGGACGCCCTCCACGACGACGATGGCGTCGTCCACGACGATGGCGATGGCCAGCACAAGCGCCGAGAGCGTCAGCAGGTTGATGCTGAAGCCGAAGAGGTTCATGGCGAAGAAGGTGCCGATGAGGGCCACGGGGATGGCGATGGTGGGGATGAGCGTGGAGCGCATGTCCTGCAGGAAGAGGAACACGACGAGGAACACGAGGATGAAGGCCTCGACAAGCGTCTTCACCACCTCGTTGATAGAGGCGAAGAGGAAGTCGTTGGCGTTCTGCACGACATTGATTTCCAAACCGGGGGCGAGCGACTTGGAGCACTCATCAAGGGCGGCCTCGATGCTCTGGATGGCTGCGGTGGCGTTGGAGCCGGCGAGCTGGAAGACGATGGCGGTGCAGGCCTTGTGGCCGTTTACCTTACCGCCCCAGGCGTAGCTCTCGCGGCCGAGTTCTACGCGGGCCACGTCCTTCACGCGAACCATGGTGCCGTCGGGGTTGGACTTGATGACCATGTTCTCAAATTCTTCGGTCTGTTGCAGGCGGCCCTTATAGCGTAGCGTATATTGGAAGGTGTTGCCCTCGCGCTCGCCGATGTTGCCGGGTGCAGCCTCGATGTTCTGCTCGGCCAGGATGCCGCTGATGTCGGCAGGCATGAGGCCGAAGGAAGCCATCTTCTCAGGGTCGAGCCATATACGCATGGAGTAGTTGCCGCCCATCACGGAGGCTTCACCTACGCCTTCGCAGCGCTGAATCTGCGGAATGATGTTAATCTTGGCGTAGTTCTCAATGAACTCGGAAGTGTAGCGGTCTTCGGTATCTACGAGAGAGAACACCACGAGCATGGAGCTCTGGCGCTTCATCGTCATCACACCGACGCGGGTGACTTCGGCAGGCAGATAGCCGGTGGCCTTGGCCACGCAGTTCTGTACGTTCACGGCGGCCATGTTGGGGTCGGTGCCTTGCTTGAAGGTGATGCTGATGGAGCCGGAGCCCGTGTTGGTGGCGGTGGAGGACATGAAGTCCATGTTTTCCACGCCGTTGATGGCTTCCTCAAGAGGAGCGACAACGGAGTTAAGCACAGTCTGGGCGTTGGCACCCATGTAAGAGGTGCTCACGGAGACCGTAGGGGGCGCAATGTCGGGGTATTGCGATATGGGGAGGGAGATAAGTCCCAGACAGCCGAGGATGACGATGAGGATAGATATCACCGTCGATAGCACGGGTCTGTTGATAAAGGTATCAAGTCTCATATTCGTTTTCTCTAGTTTGTTGAATTAGAGAGGTGAGTCAATTTTTAACTCTTAATTATTAATTCTTAATTTTCTCAGTCCTGTCCGGGCATTTTCTTTTCTGCCATGTGCTGCTGGGCCTTCTTCTGCTTGGCAGCGCTCTGGGCGGCAGTGATAGGCTTAATCTTCGTGCCGTCCTTCAGCTTGGCCACGCCCTCAATGACGATGCGGTCGCCTTCTTTCAGGCCGCTGGTCACCACGTAGTTGGTGCCGTCGTGTTCAGACATCACGGTGATTTCGGTGGTGCGGGCCACGTTCTCCTTGTCCACGATATATACGAAGCGCTTGTCTTGCACGGCCCACGTAGCCTTCTGGGGCACCATCAGGGCGTTGCTCATCTGCGTGGGGATGATGATGGTGGCGGTGCCGCCGCTACGCAGAATGTTCTGAGGGTTCTGGAAGTCGGCGCGTATCTGCACACTGCCGGTGGCGCTCTGAATAACGCCGCTGATGGCCTGGATGTGGCCGGGGTAGTCGTAGATGGTGCCGTCCACGAGCTTAAGCTGCACGTTGGGGAAAGACTTCACGGCAGCGTCCTTCGAGCCATGCTGGCGCGACATCTCCAGAAGGGCTTTCTCCGACATGCTGAAATAGGCAAACATCGTGCTCGTGCTGGCCACGGTGGTAAGCGGAGTGGGAAGGCTGGGGCCTACCAGCGAACCTACGCGGAAAGGAATTTCGCCTATCACGCCGTTAGCGGGACTCGTCACGGTGCAGAAACTCAACTGGTCCTTGGCGGCGTTGTAGGCTGCCTGAGCCTGGGCCAGCTGGGCCTCGAGGGTGGCCAACTGGTTTTGGGCCAGCTGGTAGTCATAGTCGGCGATGATTTGCTTGTCGTGCAGCATCTTCTTGTTTTCCAGGGTAAGCTTCTGGGTGGCTATGCTGGTCTGTACCACTTTTACTGCTGCTGCGGCCTGCTGTACGGCGGCCTGATACTGCGTGGGGTCGATGGCGAAGAGGGCCTGGCCCTTGTGCACCGTGGCACCTTCCTGCACATAAACCTTTACAATGTGACCGCTTACCTTGGCGGCGATGTCGGTAACCTCCTGACCCTTCAATGTGGCGGGGTAGGACTGCGTGAGGCTGGTGGAAGCGGTTTTTACTACATCGACGGCGAATTCCTGTTCGGCCGTCTGACCGTTCTGGCCCTTTTGGCCGCAGCTGCAAAGAAGCAGACCACAGCTCAGGGCGAGTGCAAATGATTTGATGTTCATATTAAATATTATTATTATGTGTTTGTTTCTTCTTATGGCTTGTTCCTTGTGCGTAACAAACGCGGCAAAATTACAAAAAAACTTTCGCCTCACAAAAAGTTTCCCCCTCGATGCCGCCATTTTTTAGTTTTTTTGAAGAAAGATTGCAAAGCAAAGGCCTCAAATTCATAAAAAATGTGTACTTTTGCAGCGCAAAACATTATTTCCACTTATGTTGCGACTCAGCAAGAAGTATCAACGGCTCATCCGCACGTCCGAAGAAATCGCGGGCATCCGCAAGGCCGGCGCCCTCAATACCGCCGTCCTCGACCACGTGGCCGAACACATCCGCGAAGGCATGACCACCGAGGAAATCGACCGCCTCGTGGCCTCCTTCACGGAGCAGCACGGAGGTATCTGTGCCCCCCTCGGCTATGAAGGTTTCCCAAAACATTGTTGCACGAGCATCAACGAGGTGGTATGCCACGGCATACCCTCGCCCGACGAGTTCCTCCTCGACGGCGACATTATCAACGTCGATGTCACCACCATCCTCGACGGCTATTACGCCGACGCCTCCCGCATGTTCCTCATCGGCAACGTCCGTCCCGAACTTAGGCGCCTCGTACAGGTGGCCCGGGAGTGTATGGAGCTCGGTGCCGCCGCCTGCCGTCCCAACGGCTTCGTAGGCGACCAGGCCAAGGCCATCACCCAGCACGCCCATAAAAACGGCTACACCGTCGTGCGCGACCTCTGCGGCCACGGCGTGGGCGTCAACTTCCACGATGACCCCGAGATGGACCACTACTACAGCGGCCGCAAGGGTATGCAACTCCTCCCCGGCATGGTCTTCACCATTGAGCCCATGATAAACATGGGAACGTACGACTGTTTCATCGACGAGGAGGACGGCTGGACTGTCGTCTCCGAAGACGAACTGCCCTCCGCCCAGTGGGAACACACCTTCCTCATGACAGAAAACGGGCTCGAAATCATCACGCATTGATCTCAAAATTAATTAATAAGAAAAATATAAAGATGGCGGCCGAGCTTCCTTTTCTCAAGAGAAACGCTGCAAATACTTCTTTTTATTTTTTACTTTTTATTTATTACTTCTCTTAATGACCACCATTCTCGCTATAGAATCCAGTTGCGACGACACCAGCGCTGCCGTCCTCCGCGACGGTATTCTCCTCAGCAACGTCACCGCCTCGCAGGCCGTCCATGAAGCCTACGGCGGCGTAGTGCCCGAACTTGCCAGTCGCGCCCACCAGCAAAACATCCTCCCCGTCGTTGACCAGGCCCTCAAACGTGCCGGCGTAGAGCGTGAAGAACTCTCCGCTATCGCCGTCACCCTCGGCCCGGGCCTTATGGGCTCGCTCCTCGTCGGCGTAAGTTTCGCCAAAGGCCTCGCCGTGTCGCTCGGCATTCCCCTCATAGAGTGCAACCACCTCCAGGGCCACATCCTCGCCCACTTCATCCAGACGGCCGACGAGCCTTTCACACCGCCGCCCTTCCCCTTCCTCTGCCTACTCGTCAGCGGTGGCAACTCACAAATTGTCAAGGTCTCCGCCTACGACAAGATGGAAATCCTCGGCCAGACCATTGACGACGCTGCCGGCGAAGCCCTCGACAAATGTTCCAAGGTCATGGGACTGGGCTATCCCGGAGGTCCCATAATCGACCGTCTCGCCCGCCAGGGACAGCCCCTCTATGAGTTCTCGCGCCCCGCTATCGAAGGTCTCAACTACTCCTTCAGCGGTCTCAAGACCTCATTCCTCTATTTCGTGCGCGACCGTATCAAGGAGGAACCCAACTTCCTCGAAGACCACAAGGCCGACCTCGCCGCCAGCATTGAAAAAGCCGTAGTCGATATTCTCATGCAGAAACTCCGCCGTGCCGTCAAGGAAACAGGCATCACCCACGTCGCCCTCTCCGGCGGCGTCAGCGCCAACACCGCTCTGCGCCAGGCCTTCGTAGATATGAAGCAGAAGGGGTGGACCATCTACATCCCCAAATTCTCCTACACCACCGACAACGCCGCCATGATAGGTATCACGGGCCACTACAAATACCTCGACCACGACTTCTGTCCCCTCGACAAGCCCGCCTACGCCCGCACGACGGTGTAGTTCTCGTTGTAGCCCTCTTTTTCCTCCGCTTTCTCCCAGCCTATAGACTTTTCCCCGTGCCCTCTTTGCTCCGTTAAGAGGGCTCGGTTTTTTTTATGCCTTCTTTTTCCCGTAAAGAAGGCACGGGCTTTTCTTTCATGCCTTCTTTTCAAGAAGACACCTCGGGCTCTCCCCTCCGTCCCTGTTTCCCCGCCCTCCTTCTCATTCCGTAATATGGGCACTGTGCTCATATAACGTGAAGGGCTTTGCTTCGTATCGGTCTGGGCTGGCGGCGCGTCCCGGCGGCCATTCTTCCGCCTCCCTGATTTCCCCGTGTTTTCCCCTTTTCCTTACCTCTCTTTTTGCCTTTTTTTGTTCCGAAAAATCCCGTTACGCGCGCGGGCGCATATATTTATATATAAGGAGTGCCGGGAAATATGAAAAAAAACCAAAAAAAAGCCCATTAAAAGTTTTGCCATGTCGCGAGAAGTCCGTACTTTTGCACTCGCAAACGAAAGGAACGCCCCTCCACGCAAGCAGGGGACGGCCTTTTATGCGCCTTCGGGCATCGTTCTTTGAAAGAATTTCATAGAGACAATACGTAGAGAAAGTACAAGCAAAAATTTGTACCTGTCAATTCACTTTAGACAGAAATCTTGGAGTTGTCCTGAGCAAAGACAGAACATAAAGAAGCTTCGCCAAGTTTGGTGAAGCAATCATTCTTGTAAATAGAAAGAACAAGATATTACAATGAAGAGTTTGATCCTGGCTCAGGATGAACGCTAGCTACAGGCTTAACACATGCAAGTCGAGGGGCAGCGGGAAGAGAGCTTGCTCTCTTTGCCGGCGACCGGCGCACGGGTGCGTAACACGTATCGAACCTGCCCGTCACTCAGGGATAGCCCAGCGAAAGTTGGATTAATACCTGATGATCTCGCGTTTCCGCATGGGAATGTGAGTAAAGATTCATCGGTGACGGATGGCGATGCGGCCGATTAGCTTGTTGGCGGGGTAACGGCCCACCAAGGCTACGATCGGTAGGGGTTCTGAGAGGAAGGTCCCCCACATTGGAACTGAGACACGGTCCAAACTCCTACGGGAGGCAGCAGTGAGGAATATTGGTCAATGGGCGCGAGCCTG
>JAKSLT010000007.1 GCA_024401055.1 Bacteroidaceae bacterium
CGCCGCAGGCGGACACGAGCGCAGCGAGGCACTCCCCCTTGGGGGAGCGGGGAGGGGGCTCTGCTTACACCCTCTCTACCAGCACGCTATCCCCACTCAGCACTTCCACAATCTTGACCTTCGTGCCGCTGGGGAGTTCCTCTTCGGCATCCGTGTAAGCCTGAAATTCGTGCACGCTGCCGCCCAGACTGATTTGCACCTTGCCGGCACGGCTGCGCGAAGGGCCAATGCGGAGATACACGTCGCCCACTACGCCCACGGCATCGTGGATGTCGTAGTTGCCGGCGCTCTCAAGGCGGAACATAAGTTTCCAGAGCAAAGCGAAAAGCAAGAGAAAGACGAGGCCGGTGACGAGGCTGATGATAACAATGGCCGTGGTGCTCTCCACAAGGTTGTAGAAGCACACGCCGCCCCAGCCCAGGCCCAGCATGAAGTTGATGAAGTTGCGCACGCTGAAGAGTTCCCACACGCCGCCGGCGCCCAGGGCGTGGCCGCCGTCGGAGAGGTCGGCGCCGGAGGTGTCGGCATCAAGGCCGCCGGCGTCTGCGCCGTCAGCATCGCCGATGCCGATGAACGTCATGATGTTCTGCAAAATGAAGAACGTGCTGAAGAGGATAGCAATGCCCCAGAAGGTCTGCAAGAGAGTGGGGAGAGATTGAAACCAAGTCATAGACGCAGTATAGTTAAAGTTAAAAGTAAAGAATTAAAAGTTAAAAGAGAAAAGAAGCGAGGAGCCCGCTGGAAATTTTCCGCAAATTTAAGCAAATGTTTTGACAAAATGAAGGACAAACCTCACAATTCGTCACAAAATATTAAAAAAAGTTGCAAAAAGTAGCCTTTCGCGTGCGTGTTATTAAATATAATGTATTATCTTTGCCGCCCAAAAGAAGGAAAAAGCGAAAGACGGACACATTCTTCGCCTTCTTCACACTCAATACGAACCATTTATAAAACCCTTGTACTATGTATTGGACACTTGAACTGGCTACCTACCTTGAAGACGCGCCCTGGCCCGCCACCAAGGACGAACTGCTGGACTATGCCCAGCGTTCCGGCTGCCCTCTTGAGGTCATTGAAAATCTTCAGGAACTTGAAGAGGAAAGCGAAATCTACGAGACCATCGAAGACGTCTGGCCCGATTATCCTCAAAAGGACGACTTCCTTTGGAACGAGGATGAGTATTAGCCTACAAAACACTGAAGATAAACGACATATAAAATTGCACGAGCGTTTTATATGTCGTTTTTTGTGGCTATATGCAATCATTTTTACATGTAAAATTGCATAAAAATTGCATAAAACTTGGGAAAATCATAAACTTTTTGGGGAATGCGAGTATAATAGGAAACTAATAATCGCACCCATGACAAGACAAAAGAACTTATTCCCCAAAGGCAGGTTACGATTGCTAAATGCAAGCAGTAAGAAGCATGACCCTAATAAGGTCTATTCAATCAGCATTGAATACTCCTATAACACAAGCCCAATAAGGAGGCAAACAGGCGTAAGATGTAAATTCGAGGATTGGAACCCCAAGACACAACGCTTGCAGGCATCGTATGGCAAGAACTATCAGTTGATGAACAATGCGATGCAGAAGCAACTGAATGACGCTGACGCTCGAATGCAAGAATATGGAGAGAGACATAATTATCGGTTTAATACTGAAATAGTCAGAGCCCTTCTCTACAACAAAGATATGGCAAGGAAGGACGAGGGGAAGGACTTTAAGGCATATTGTGTTGATATACTATCGTCAGACTATAATCGCAACAAGATAGGATATAGTCGTTATAATAACGGCCTATCAGGAATGAATATATTCCAACAGTTCATAATAACAAAAGGTCTCGGAACATATCGAAAGGATAGTATATATTTAGGCGAGATAACGCCTGAGATAGTTGAACAATATATACAGTGGCGCAAGCAGGTCAAGCATAACTGCGACGAAACAATAAATCATTCATTATGCCCTATCATTAAAGCCTGTAAAAGAGCGTGTGAAGCAGGTTATATATCACAACATATCTATGGGAGAATAGCAGAGATGTATATAAGCACGCCTGACATTTCGGAAAAAAACCTTGATGACACCAAATTCGATGGAAAATACTTAACGCATGAGCAGATACAATGCCTTATACAATATTACGACAACTGCTCTGAACCAAGAAGAAAGGAATATATAGAGATGTGGCTTTTCGCCTACCATTGCTCGGGATTGAGATTAGTTGATGTGGCGACATTACAATGGTCTCATGTTGATTTGGAACGCAATATCATAACCAAAATTCTTATCAAAACAAAATCACGTGTACGCATACCTATCACGGCGGCGTCGCTTGAAATATTATTAAAATGGAAAGAGAAGAGGGGAAATAGCAAATTTGTATTTGATTTGATACCTGATAGTATCTCTCTCGCAGATAAAGAAGAATTGCATCGGGCAAGAAATAGCGCAGACAAATGCGTAAATCAGTCGTTAACTCCTGTTGGACTTCAGTTAGGATTTGATTTTCATTTGACCTTTCACCGGGCTCGGCATTCGTTCGCAATTCACGCTCTGAACTCGGACATTCCAATTAATGTGGTAAGTCAACTAATGGGACACAAGGACACAAGCATCACTGAGCGAATATACGCACAATTTTTACCTGACAAATTATCAGCAAACCTGCAAAATTTTTCAGGGGCAGATTTGAGGATAATATAGAAAAACAGGGCGCTTATAACGCCCTGTTTTCATGTTGGGATGTCCACCTCAAAAGCATCAAGATGTGTTGATTTTAGGAAGGAAATGACATCATCAGCGGTGTACCAATATTTACTGCCAACGCTGCTGTAGCCTATCAGACCTTCATTTCTGTACGTTCGTAATAGGTCATTGCTCACTCCAAGTAGTTTCTTCAGTGCGGTGTTGTCGTACACGGGCTCAAACGTTTTAATTTCAGCATTTAGCATCGTATTTGGGGTTAATTTTAAATCTTTTCATATATTGTACTCGATATCAGGAAAAAGTTTACGAAAATAATAAACTTTATTGAAAATTTCTATATTTTTTTATACTTCGGACTAAAACAGTAATGGGTTGCCCCATTATGCTTGCCAATATGCCCAAACCTGCCATCAGCAACCTACTCCATTCAGGCATAGGAGCCACCATCGCAGTGATGATACAGATGGAGGGAAGGAAGGTTGCTATTAAGTATGTAATCAATACTATTAGCGCTAACATCAACTTTATCATTGCACGTACGCGTATATATATAATATGTGTGTGGTAGTTCATAGCATAGATATAAGGCCACAGCGATTAGGAACAGGCTTGTACAACAGAAGAAAAGCATATTAACAGAAGCCTATTCTTTGCGGTTTGTCTTTATGCGTTTCCAATTTACAGAGGCTCAATAAAGAGGCTGCAGTTACTCTATCATTATTGATTATGTAATTTATTTGGGATTTTCGGTAGACGTTGTTCCAATTTGCTCCTGTTAATTCTTCGGCGGCGAGTGTATACACATCCTTGTCGGACAGAGAAGGAAAAATGCTACGAATGATATTTTCCCTAACCTTCATTTGAGGGGGCGTTAGATGGACATGGTATAATATCCTTCTCATAAAGGCATCATCTATGTTGCTGATGATGTTGGTCGTCATAAAAATAATACAATGGCTTTTGCAGCCTCCAATGAGTGTCAGTAGTAAATCTTGCAACGCGTTCTCATGTATGTCACTACTATGCTTGACAGTCCCGCGGCGGGTAAACAGACCATCAGCCTCATCGAACAACAGTATAGGGGCATTTTCTCCCCTGCGTATTATTGCTTGCGTTAATCGGTCATAATCATCAAAAAATTCGCGCATCAGCATTTCACTCTGACCCACATAACGGCTCCTTACAAATTCGGACAAAACAATTTTACGTTTGCAGGCGCGGGCTATCTGATATACACCTTGAGTTTTCCCTGTTCCTGATGCCCCTGAGAACAAAAATACTAAACCTCTATTTATTTTTAGCCGCCTCATTCGGCGAGCCACTTTTTCGTAATTTTTAGGTAAGAGGAGTTTAGTGATTTCACTCATTTGCGCACTCTCTTCCTCATTATAGTATAAAGTCTGCGGTTCAATGTCTTCAGGCGTGATTATTCTGCAATTCTTCATAGCCTTTTTGCTACAAAAATACGCATGAGATTTAATTTGACCAAATAATATTAAGAATAATGTCGTTGGTGCTGAGCATTTAATCAATAGACATTTTTTGTTGTCACGATTTCCACAAAAAATAACCACCCAAAAAGTAAAAGCCTCTCCAATACCCTTTATATAACATATTTGAAGATATAATATGTAATATTATATATTTTTACATTTCACCAAAATAAGGGGTGAGTAATGCAAGAAAATAGTGAGTAATATGATGCAGATTTGAGTAATATGAAAATCACGAAACCAACTGTAGTAGTCGTGATTTGAAGTTTGCAGCAGGACTAAGCGGGAGCATTGCTCTTATCTTATCAAGTTGATATCGGTAATTATAGCCACAATATCGGCGTAGGGTGAACTCTACTTTTTTGATGTCAAAATCGCAGGACTGCAGCAGTAGATAATTCTTATAATCGCTCAACGTTTCTATTTCGGGCGCCACATCCCCGGCATCCAAAATTTTATCAAGAAAATTGCGAATGGGGTTGGTTTCTGCTTGCAGCACATCCAACATACGGTTGGAGGAGACTTGAAGTGTAGATAGTATCTTCTTCTTGTTGACAATGTTCATCTCGAACCTCGTCTTGCCCTTAAAGTAGTCCATAATATCATTTTTGTTTTCTAATTCCTCCAAGAACCTCTGGTTAGCAGCATATTCCATTTCCTTCCCTTTGTCGTACACGGTCAGCCTTAACTTGTCTTTCTTGACATTAGTCTCCACTATTATATTATTGGCTATCTTGCGCACGAGATAATGATTATGATTTCTCACCTGCCCCACAAAATCAGAAGCAAAATCCTTCCATTCTCCACAGTCAACATCTAAGGTGACATCTACCTTTAACACTTGCGCATTCGCTAAAATGCTCCCACAATCAAGAGTACAAATCCCTAAACGATTAATGTTGACAAAGCATTCCCTAATTGTATCAAGAGATATGAGCGCGGGGTAGTGAGAGCCTAATATCTTGCCTGTCATCTCTATCACGACTTCTTCTGCGGGGTAATTGAGTTCAACATATACATGGGCACTCTTCGACTTATATATCTCGCTTATAGTAGTATTTCTCTCTGTTTTTGTGAGAAAGAAATTGTGTCGTATGTCACTTATAGTATATAAAGGAGCAACCAATTTTATTTTATCGAATTGTATCATATTTTTTCTTTAATTTTAATGAATTGTCTACCTTGAGAAGAGGAGTTGTATAGATTATACTCCAATTCTCAAAAAAGTTTATTGACTTCAATTAAAATTGAGAAAAATATGCTTAAATAATACACTTCTATCGCGAAAAAGGTGCACCGCGGCGCACCTTTCAATCTACAAAAAATCCTTCTTCACTCTTTGAACTGTACTTATTCCAACATCACATAACCTCGCAACATCCCTGAGGCTATACCCACGACGGAGATAGTTGATGACTTCTTTGTATTCTTTCTGTTTGGTCTCGCGGGATTTGATAGAACCTTTTCTTCGCCCTACTTTGCCTCCGTGAGCCTTATAGACCTGAAGTCCACTGTTGAGCCTATATTGGATGTTGGAGCGCTCTATTGAAGCCACCTCACTTAGAACTGTTACAAGTATTGAAGCAATCGGATTAACAGTTCCATCATCCTGTAGGGTGTGTATACCTATGTTTTGGACGAATACTCCTACGTGAGCATTATGCAGGAGTTCTATTGAACGAAGAACTTGCAAAGTAGAACGTCCCAAACGACTTAATTCGCTAACAAGCAGTTCGTGGATATTATTGCTCGTGCAGTAATCAAGGCATTCTGCTAATATAGCACGCTCTTCTATCTTCTTGGCTCCACTGACATGCTCCTCAAAGACCCTGACAACCTGAAGTCCTTCCTTCTCTGCATAAGTAGTCAAGTCTGCCACCTGCCTGTCTGTTGATTGTCTATCTGTCATCGAACTTACGCGTGCATAGATTACCACTCGCTTTGCATTCATTTTATCCAAAGAGTTGTTTGAATTACCTAAAGTTAATGTTGAGGACTTCATCTTGCAGAGTTTTTTGAATTGTTTGAACACAGTGTGTTTTTTGACCTGTTTTTCGTGAATTTTTGATATGATTGATATCAATTATTTACATCGCGAAAGTACGGCTTTTCTTTGACTTGACCAAATATAAAGGAGAGTTATTCGCTCTCCTTATTTTCTTCATTTTCAATTTCGCAGCAATCGTCCCAAAAATCTCGGGAGAACGCGAGGTACTCATCATCGACTATCTTGATTTGTTTACCGTTTTCCGCTTTAACGACCTAATATTCAATATCGAGCAAATCAAGAACAAAGGTTAGTTGCTATCGCTTGTGACAAGTGGTGAAACCATCTGTCAGCAACGCTACTAACTACCTGAATAACTTGCTATTGTTTGAGACGCCGGCATATTCTCGGGCACTTGCGAAAGCCCTCAACATTGAGAATTTGTCCATGTCCGCTTTGGCTGTCAACGCGTTTGCAAAAACGCGCTACCTGTAAGTCGGGCTAATATCATACAGCAATCGCCCTACGGACTTACAACCATCTTTGTCAAAATCTATTTTTTCCATTTCTTATATCGATATATTTTAATGAGGGATGACCCTCATTGTATTTATCTAAAAAAAGGAGAACACAAGTCCTCCTTTTTATTGTTTTTCACGATTTGAAACTATATCTTTGGCGTTTCTTCGGCAGCCTGAGAATAATGCTCATCTTTTTCGCTTAGGTTATAAGTAATAGGCTCGCCATTCCTAAAGTTTAGATACATCGCCCGTGCCATTTCCTGCATCACACGCTTGTAGAACTCGGCGTCCTCGAAGAGTTTGGCGAAGGCATCCATCTGCTCCATATAGCACGACTGCGCAATCTTTTCAAACTCCTTCGGGAAGATATTGTCGGCAAACATATTGGCATCGCTGTTCTTGGCTTGTTTTTTCAGCACCTTCGCGCAGGCTTTCAGCATCTTGTCGTAGATGGTTTCCACGATGACGCGGTCGGCTTCGGTAAACTGTCCTGCATACATCAGGTTTATCTTCTCAATGATATTGCTCAGCAGGTCTTTCTTCTCCGCTTTTTTCTTGCCGGTGCCGCCTGTCTCGGGTTTGAGGTCCTCGCCCTTTTGCAGTTCGATGGAGCCGCTGAATGTCTCGGTCAGTTTGTTGTTGATGAGCGCAAGTTGATGTTTCAGGTCCACTTTCTCACGCGGGTTCTTGGGCAGGGCTCTATGGAGGAACTCTGCAAAGATATAGGAGCGATACAACTCTCTGTCAAAGGTGCGGGCTATCTGCGCCATATAGGCATAGAAGCGGATGAAGTTGCGCAGCAGCGACCTCACCTCAAACTGATGGTCTTCCTCCAACTGTCCGAAGGCTTCCATCGCGGGTTTCAAGGCACTTGCCAACTTACCCAAGTCCGTGGCCGATTGGTGTGCGGCGGCATATATCTTATACACCTTCTCCTCGTCTTCTGTGCTCCACAGGTGGAAGCCTTCGAGGTCGGTCTTGTACTGATACACCACATTCACATCGGCACCTTCCACGAGGTTGGTGTCCTCATAGAACGGGGCGAAACTGTCCCTTATCTGTTCGGCGGTGTTCACGAAGTCGAGGATATAGGTGTCGGCCTTGCCCACCTTGCACCTGTTCAGTCGCGAGAGCGTCTGCACGGCTTTCACGCCTTTCAGTTTCTTGTCCACGAACATCGTGTGGAGCAGCGGCTCGTCGAAGCCTGTCTGATACTTGTCCGCCACGATGAGCACATTGTACATCTCACTGCCGAAGTACAGGGGCAGGGCGGCTTCGGTTATCTTCATGCCGTCCATACTGTTCAGTTGCGGCTCCGTGTATTCCTCGCCGTTAAACTTCACGCTCCCGCTGAACGCCACGAGGGGCACGACATCCTTATAGCCTTGCTTCTTACAGTATTCCTTCATTATGAAGAAGTACCTCACGGCGTGGGCGCGGCTCGGGCTTACCACCATCGCCTTGGCCCTTCCTCCTATCTTGTTCCGGGTGATGCTACGGAAGGTTTCCACCATCACCTCTATCTTCTGCTGCAACACAAATTCGTGGTTATCGTGATAGGCTTTAATAGCCTTCGTGGCAGGCGGCTCGTCGTATTCGGGGTTGTCGCTCACGGCCTTGGCTATCTCGTAGGAGGTTTCAAGGGTGGTGTAGTATTTCAGCACGTCGAGGATGAAGCCTTCGTCTATGGCCTGACGCATTGAGTAGTGGTGGTAGGCATCGAATGTCCCGTCCGGCCTCTCTACGCCAAACGTTTGCAGCGTCTTGGGCTTGGGTGTAGCCGTGAAGGCATAGAAGAAGAGGTTGCCGTGCTGTCCTTGTGTCAAGAGCGTTTCGGTCATCTCGTCCATCTCGTCGCGCAGTTGCTCTTCGCTCTTCTCCTCCCATTCGGCGAGTTCCTTCAGGGCTTCGTCGGTATCGGCGAGGGCGGCTTTCAGTTTCTCTGCACTCTTGCCGCTCTGACTGCTGTGGGCTTCATCCACGATGATGGCAAAGCGCTTACCCTTGTGCTCGTCCAGCTCCTTATATATAATAGGGAATCTGTGGAGCGTGGTGATGATGATGCGTTTCTTGTCGTTGATGGCGTCGCGCAGTTTGGTGCTGTTGTCGTGGTCGGTAATAGTGACAATCTGTCCTTCCAAATGCTCAAAGCCGAGGATGGTATTCTGCAACTGACTGTTCAGCACGCGTCTGTCCGTCACCACGAACACGCTTTGGAATTTCTCCTTGTCATCTTTGTCGTGGAGCGAGGCGAGGCGGTAGGTCAGCCACGCGATGGAGTTGCTCTTTCCGCTGCCGGCGCTGTGTTGGAGCAGGAAGTTCCTTCCCTTCTTGCTTTCGCGGGTGTCTTCCACGAGCCTCTCCACCACGTCCAACTGATGATAGCGCGGGAAGATTATCCTCGCGGAGTGCTCCGTCACCTTCTTTCCGTTGTGGATGCTCACCTTCTTCTCCACCTGCTCGTTAATGTAGCGTTGCAGTATGGAGAGCAGCATCTCTCTCCGCAACACGCACTCCCACAGGTAACTCGTCATATATCCTTCGGGGTTGGCAGGGTTGCCGCCGTCGCCCACATTGCCCGCGCCGTTGCTGCCTTGGTTGAAGGGCAGGAAATAGGTTTGCTCGCCTTGCAGGTGGGTGGTCATCCACACTTCCTCCAAGTCCACGCAGAAGTAGGTCAGTATGCGTTTGTTGTATTGGAAAAGCGGTTCCTTCGGGTCGCGGTCATACATCCATTGGTGCTTGGCGTTATCTACCGTCTGTCCCGTGAATTGATTTTTCAATTCCAAAGCCACTACGGGAATGCCGTTCACGGAAAGCACCATATCTATCGTGTTATGGTTCTCCGTGCTGTAT
This sequence comes from Bacteroidaceae bacterium, assembly GCA_024401055.1. Classification (GTDB taxonomy): domain Bacteria; phylum Bacteroidota; class Bacteroidia; order Bacteroidales; family Bacteroidaceae; genus Alloprevotella. Next base: position 9,577 of record JAKSLT010000007.1, read on the forward strand.
GCAAACTGCCGCGTCTCGGTCAGGATGTTGGCCTCATACTTCGCCACGAGTTCTTCGTTAAGGTGGCTTGCAGGAGCGAAATACACGAATTTCAAGCCCACGCCACGGTCCTTCACGCCGTTGCGCAGCACGTGGATGAGCCCGTACTTCGCCACATCAGCCTGAAACACCTTGTAGAGTTGGTCAGCCACCTTCTCGCCGTATATATTCACATAGCGGCTCCACTGCTTCGGCTGCGTGGTCTCTATGAAACGGATGAGCACGGGCATATCAATGGCGCGTTTCTTGTCGTAGGTCTCCTGCGTGCCTTTCGTATAGCCGCCTTCAGTCAGCAGATACTGCTCTATGTCCTGTTCGAAGTTCTTTTCTTTGGTTTCCATAGGGTTTGTTAGGAATACGTTTAATAAACTATATTACTGAACACGAGTGAAGGGTTATCGAAAATTTCTTTTTGGAGTGTCCAATCTGCCTTGACGAGTTGTTCCCTTCTGAAGTTGTACCATTGAAGGAGGTTATCAATCCTCCATAGTTGTTTCTTCAGTTGCTGTTGCTCTTCTTCTGAGGTTGTTGCTTTTAAGCGTTCCAACAAGTCTTCTTTCTCAAAAGTCATTTTACGGATGGACATACCTATCTCAAACGCCTCTCTGTAGGTATCACTCAATTGCCCTAAGCGTTCTTTCTTTGCAGACATCCTAATCTCTCGGATTTGCTTTTGCGCATCCTTTGCCGTACTGCGTGATGACCATATTGCAATGGCAATGGAAACGAGTGATAATATAACCGTTGTTATTGCCAACCACGTTTCTATTGATATTCCTAACCAGTTCATATTACCTGTTTTTTACCTGTTACACATTCATAGATGAGCGATTTCTTGTATTCCTTCAAAGCCTCCATCTTCTTCTCGCGCAATACTATCAAAGCATCTATCTCCGCACATTTCTCATCAAGGAAGGAAGCGATGGCTTGCTGCTCGTCATCTGGTGGTAAAGTAATAACAAACTCCTTGAATGCAGCCGCTGATAAGCCATCTCTGTTTCCTCCTGTTTGACGAATCCTTACTTGATGTTGCCCTTTTTCTGATTGTAAATAGTATAACAAATACTTCGTACCAATACCATTTGGTCTAACGATGCATACATGCTGGTTTACATTGGCTCTACCTAAAGATTCATCAACATAATAACACCTACCAATAGAACCTCCTGTTATATTAAAGAGAATGTCATCAACTTGAACTCTGGTGCCCGCCATTTCGTCATCAATATCTTCCGTGATGTATGCAACATCATCCAAAGATAAGCCCTCATTAAGAACGTTTTGACTTCTGAGGAATTTTATGCCTTGACTCACATATATTTCACTACCGCCATGGGGAGTCGAACCACTACCTATCTTAGAAGTTAGATGTGAAAGTTTTGGTGTGCTCCAATGCTCCGGCACATCTCCAATCCATTCCACGCCACTATTTTTCATTTTAGCATTTGGATTGAGGCCGTGTGTGACAGTTTCTGTGATGAGGGATTGTTTGTAGGCACGAAGTTCGCTTATCATCTGCTCTTGAAGAGACAAAGCACTATCTATCTCCGAACACTTCGCATCTAAATAAGAGGATATAAGATGCTGCTCGGAGAGGGGTGGGAGAGGGAATGAGAAGTTTAGCACCTTATCTGCATTCAAATTGAATTGTGTATTTCCATTTGCATACAATAGAATAAAATCCTTTATCGCATTAAGAGCAAATTTATAGAATTTTTTATCCACACAATCATTTATGTATAAAGCAATGATTGCCTGACTAATCGTTGCATCAACTTTTAATTCAGATACTGCACCGACCGTTGCATAAATAGAGTATAATATAGTGCCTTTTTTTACTATCTTCAATCTTGAATCAACAATTCCCTTTTCAGAAAGATGTTTCTTTGTATCAAGAATATATTGACTTGATGACATATCTGATATTGATACAAAAGGGACACCTCCATCATCATAGTATTGGCTATTAGAAGCAGTTGGAGTGCCTCCGCTATAAATTGACTCCAACATATACTTATTCTTTCTTACCTCCCACTCCCTCGGTATCTCACCAATCCACGCGATGCCGCTATCTTTCATTTCTCTCATACTTTGCCCTCCTTTATCATCCATTGTCCGAGTTTTCTTCCACCGACACGCTCTATGATGCCTTGTTGTTGAAGGATAGCGAGGTCACGGCGGATGGTTTTTTCGTTTACACCTGTCTTTTCGGACATTTGCTCTGTGGTAATACGACTATCAGCCGCTATCAAAGAAAGGATATGTCGCTGCCGCTCAGAAAGTTCTTTTCGGACATTCTTTTCGGACATTTCCCTCTCCATACTCGTCCTGAAAGCCGTAATCTCATCTTGCAAGTGCTGTGTATGCAGTTGCATCATTGCCTTGATGAATATGCTTTCATCTTCCTGCTCGCGTGTGTCAATCAGCGCCTGTATGTATTCTGCCTTCTCTTCCTTGTATATTTTCATCGGCAACACGCCATATTCCATCTGCAACAGGTTCATAAGCAATCGTGATGTCCTGCCATTGCCATCTGCCCACGGGTGAATGGTGACAAGATGGTAATGCGCCCAAAAACTCAGTTCATACACGGTCTCCGGGGCATTCGCATCAAGTTGTGCCCTGCGCTTATTGATTTCATCGCAAAAGTCAGATAGGTGCTGCGGCACTTTCGTATAGTTCAAATAAGAACGACCGCCAAAACCTGCCGTCACATTCAGAAGGCGCAAATCTCCACGGGCAGAAGAGAATGTTCCGCCGAGGGCTTTGTACTCACTGCCTGTTCTTGCCATAACCTTTGCTGACAATGTCTTCAGTAAATCTATGGTAATGGCAGGATGCTGAGAGAATGTCTCCATTCCCCATTCATACGCATTCTTCAAGTCGAGATTCATCATCTGCTCCGTTAGAGGCTTGCCCTTTGCTGTTATGCCTTCGTCGAAGAGCAACTGATTCTCCAACTCCGTTACGGTAGAGCCTTCAATGGCAGTGGAATGGGTAATGATGGAGTACAGATAGAATTTTGAATAGTCTATCTGTTCCCCTATACCCAATGCTTTGTATTCCCGCAATAATTCTGATATAGTCATATTTTATCTCCCCATAATTTTAGCCATCAGTTCTGCCTCTTGGCGGTCGAGGTCTTCAAGGGTGGCAAAGATATCGGCACTCTTGCGGGGTGCCACATATTTGTAGAACTCGCGTGTGAAGGGGATTTCATACCCCGTCTTGCTCTTCTTCTCGTCTATCCACGCATCGGGGGCGTAGGGGAGGACATTCTTCGCCATATACGTTGCGATATCTTCCGTGAAAGGTATGCTCTCCGTGTCGCGACGGCTGCTGTCGGCCTGCGGCTTGCCTTTCTTCAAAATGGGCGCTCCGCTCTCGTCGCAGAGGGGACGCTCCACCACGACCTTGGTGAACTTGAAGTCCTCGTTCTTCTTCACCTTCGTCTCTACGCAGAGGTCGCCCTCGGTAAAGACATCATCGGTAAAGGCTGCATAGGCACGGGCGATGAGGCGGATACATTCGTCGCTGAATTCGTTGCGCTTGTTGCCAAGGCTCTTCCTGCGCTTCACGCAGCACTTGCTCGCATCCACGAGAAGCACCTGCCCTGCGCGGTCGGCAGCCTTGTCCTTCGTGACGACCCATATATAGGTGGCGATACCCGTGTTGTAAAACATATCGTTGGGTATCTGTATAATGGCTTCGAGCCAATCATTTTCAAGAAGGTAACCGCGTATGCTGCCCTCCCCGCTGCCGGCATCACCTTTGAAGAGCGGACTGCCATTCTGAATGATAGCCATACGGCCTGTGTCTTTCAGTTTGGCGATGCCGTTGAGCATAAAGAGTTGCTGACTGTCGCCAATGGCGGGAAGTCCCACGGGGAAACGCCCGGCCTCGCCACGCTTCGCCTCGGTCTCCACGGCAGCCTTCTCGTTCTTCCATTCTATGCCGAAGGGCGGGTTGGAGATGATATAGTCGAACTTATAGCCCTCAAACTTATCATCAGAGAGCGTGTTGCCGTGCTTCATATTGTCGGCATTACCACCCTTGATGAGGAGGTTGGCCTTGGCAATGGCGAAGGTCTGCTCGTTGAGTTCCTGCCCGAACTCCGTGAGTTGCGCCTCGGGGTCTATCTCGTGGAGTTTCTCCGTGAGGCAGTCAAGCATCTGACTCGTGCCCATCGCCATATCGTAGATAGAGGCGGTGATGCCCTCCTCCTCCAACTGCGCACGACGGGGTGCCACGAGAATCTCCGTCATCAGGTAGATAATGTCGCGGGCGGTGAAGTGAGCACCGGCCTGTTCGTCGTAACTCTCGGAGAACTTACGCACCAACTCCTCGAAGATATAGCCCATATCTACGGCGCTGATTTCGTCGGCTCCCATATACGCCTTCTTTGAGCAGAACTCTTGGATTACATTGAAGAGTATGCCGTTATGGTCGAGTTTGGTGATTTCCTTGTCGAAGTCAAACTTCTCAATAATGTCCACCACATTCTCGGAGAAATGGTTGAGGTATGAGCGGAAGTTGTCGGCAATGTTGTCGGGGTCGGATAGTAAGCCCTCGAAAGTAAAGGGCGAAGTATTATAGAAATCATATCCGCTTGCAGTGGTAAGGAAGCCCTTCTTCACGACGAGCCCACGAGCATCCAACTGCTTATTGACATCAAGCACCTTCTGTTTGGTGGGAGCGAGCGTATCGCTGAAACGCTTGATAACGCACATCGGCAGGGTGACATTGCCATATTCGTGGGGCTTATACACACCCACGAGTTTGTCGGCGATGGCCCATATAAGGTTAGCCTTCTCTTGTATATTGACCGTCGTTCGGTGTTGGAGTTCTTCTGTGCTCATGTTAGTTAATGTGTTAATATTTCATTGGCAATCTTGAACGCATCTTGCGCCATATCTTCATCCTTGGCTACATCTATAAGTTTGTCTGCAAGCCATAACTTTATCATCTCCTCCTGTTCGATGTTGAAGAAACTTGAGAGTAATAGTACCTGCTCGCGGTTAGGAATGTATTTTCCTTTTTCCATTTTACAGTATGTGGCGGTGTCAATATCAAGCGCCGCGGCAACCCGTCTTTGAGGTTGTTTCGCTTCCTCACGCAAATCCTTTAATTTGTCCGCTAAAAGCATTGAAGTAAATCTTTTTGAGGTTTGTTATATTGAATATTTTGTGCAAATATAGTGATTTTTTGTCTAATCGATATGTTTGATACCCTAAAAATGTATAGTTTATCCATCTTCTTGATTTTTTTGAAGAAAAACTAAGCATAAAACGCAGCATTTCAACAGTGAGCGTGATTGTATGTGCCCCTCAGTTGGCTACAATTGTAGTCATCTGAAGGTCTAAGTATCACTTATATCAGGCACACATAAAGTTACACCCCTCATAACTCGGACACAAGTTGGTTCTTATATTATTTGGTCAATTCAAGATGTTTTCGTATTTTTGTCATCATAAAGTACGGACAGAAAAAATCTAAAAAATTGCATAAATCGTGCATTTCCTGCAAAAGTCGTTGATTTTCAAAGCCAAGTTTCTGTGGAACGAGGATGAGTACTAAACGCTCTTCTTAACGTTTTACGAAGTCTATCTATAGTAGCGGCGGCCTCTGCCTGAGAGCAGGGGCCGCCGCTTGTATTTTTAGGGGGAGGGGGGAATGTTGATTGCAGGTGTTATTCCGCCGTGATGACTGGCTCTGCGGACTCTTGGGGGTCTTGAGGTAAGGCGGATTGCTGTGGGGTAGGGCGCGTGGGGTCGGTCTGTTCGGGTTGCCGGGAGTCGATGGCGGGTGCGATGTCGGGCATCTGGTCATCGGTTGGCAAGAGGGCGTCAGCGGGATTGGTGCTGGCCGGTTGTGCAGAGCGGGAAGGCGTGGGCGCACTGTAGGTGCCGTCTCGCTGCGTCAGGTATTTAACCACACGGTTGCAGGCTCCCGATGCGTTGCAGTTGAAGATGTTGAAGGCGAAAAGGATGTCGGTGATTCTATTGCCGTTAACGTAGGCCGTCATGTTCTTTGTGAAGTAGCGGAAGTCCACCACGTGGATTTCTTCAAAGGAATAGAACATGTTGCCGGGCAGTGCGTTGCCGAAGGAGTCCTTGATAATCAAGAGGCGTCGGCCGTTGTGCGTGCCGGTCGTCACCTTGGTGAGTTTGAAGTCGCTCCCCATGAAGGTCAGATAGGCATTGCCGCTTCCGTCTTTTATCTTGGTGAAGAACTGTCCCTGATAAGGCTTGCTTTCGCTTACCACGCGAAGTTGCTCATTGAGGTCGTAGTTTATGTATGTCGTGGTGTATTGCACGTTTTTCGGCACATAAAATACGAAATCCTCGGGCGCATTCTTCACGGCCCTGTCTTTGGAATAGCCGTACATGCTTCCCACGAAGCGGTGCACGACGCGCTTCTCGTAGTCGGCAAGGGGCTTGAAGGGCACCTTAGCCACTTCGGCGAACTGCCGTGCGGCGTAGTACGCTCCCAGGGGTGCCCAGTGGTGGTCGGTGCGCAGGAAGATGTTCTCCTTGGCATGGTTGGCCAGAGTGGTATAGACGTTCACGGCCTTCACGTCGGGGTCGAGGTGGGCGTAGATGTTGCGAATGGTGGGCAGGGAGGAGTGGCTGCGGCCTTTGGCTTTGTCGGGCAGGTAGAAGTCCGTGGCGATGGGGATGGCCATGCAATAGACGTTCACCCGGCTGCCGAACGTGCGCTTGTACTTGTTGACCATCTCGGCAAAGCACCCGCCGCCGTTGGAGCTGCCGCCGTAAATCATAAGTGCCCTCACGTTGGGCCCGCTCCCCACGATGATGGTGCCGCTGTCGGCCAGCTTGGCGTTTTCGTCGGCCGTGACGTTGTTTTCATAGTCGTCGATGGTGCGGTTGTCGTCCTCCGCGGCCGCATTGCCGGCATGGAACGTGATGTTCTCCTCTCCCTGCACGGCCATGCCCTTCTTTTCGTTGATATACATGGAGAACGCCATGAGTTCCTCCCTGAAAGGCTCCGTGTCGCTGAACCACGATGAAATTTCCCTCGTATAGCTTCCGTCGAAGAGTTTCTCAAAGGAAAATTCGGGCAATGCTGCGAGGTCGCGCTTCTCTATCTGGGAATATGTGCTGCGGGGAAAGGCGCAGAACACCACGGCGCCCGTGGCGAAAAGGAGGCAGATGATGAAGGTATAGACTTTTTTCATGGGGCGGGCGGCGATTTAGAAGCGTGTGTAGAGGAACGCGTTGTTGGTGGCGCCCACGAGGAGGGCGGTGCTGAGGACGAGGGCGGCGACGGAGTAAACGAGGCGCGCGGTCATCACTATCGCCTGCTCCGTGGGGGTGCCTTCGCCAAAGAGGCGGGCAATGCCTTGGGCGGCCTGGCGGCGCAGGGGCATGCAGAACAGTACGGCCACGACCCACAGCCAGAAGTTGCTGGCTAGCGCGCTCTCCGTCACGAAGTCGTGGAGCTCCCCGCCGCCGAAGAGCACGGTGAAGAACCGCGTCATCTGCCCGAAATCCTCGAAGTAGAAGATGCCCCAGCCCAGCACGACGAGCACGAGGCTATAGACGTGGAGCAGCACGCCGGGTATCCTGTCTTTCACGCGCAGCAGCGTGTATTTCTCCGTCATGACGATGAAGCCGAAATACAGGCCCCAGATGATGAAGTTCCAACTGGCGCCGTGCCACATGCCCGTGAGGAACCACACCACGAAGATGTTCAACGGCTGATGCCGGCGGTTGCCGCCGAGGGGGATATACACGTAGTCGCGGAAGAAACTGCCCAGCGACATGTGCCAGCGGCGCCAGAAGTCGCTGATGCTGTCGCAGCAGTAGGGATGATTGAAGTTCTCGTTGAAATGGAAGCCTAAGCAGCGCCCTATACCGATGGCCATGTCGCTGTAGCCCGAGAAGTCGAAGTAAATCTGCATGGTGAAGGCCAGAATGCCCACCCATGCGCCGCTCGCTGTGAGGTTGGCGAAGTCGGTGACGAGGAACTGGTCGGCAATCTCCGAGAACTGGTTGGCGATTATCACCTTCTTGCCCAGGCCGATGAGGAAGCGGTAAACGCCCTCGGCGATGTCGTCGCGACTGACGTGGCGCGCGTTGATTTCATCGGCCACAGTGCCGTAGCGTACTATAGGGCCGGCGATGAGCTGCGGGAACATGGAGATATACAGCAGCAGTCCCTTGAACGTGCGCTGCACGGGGGAGTCCTTCCGGTACACATCCACGAGGTAGGATATGGACTGGAACGTGTAGAAGCTGATACCTATGGGCAGCGCTATCTCCGGCGCCTCCACCTCCATCCCCAGCCCTATGAGCTGGCGGGCAAAGAATCCCAAATACTTGAAGGTGCCGAGAATAATGAGGTTGAGCCCCACGCCCACGGCCAGCGCTCCCTTCCGGCGCGCCGTGCTCCGGTGGATGGCCATGCCGCAGAGATAGTTCACGAGCACGCTGCCCAGCATCAGAAACACGTAGGTGGGTTCGCCCCAGGCATAGAAGATGAGCGAGAAGACGACGAGCATCGTGTTTCTCGCGGCAAGGCTCTTGCTCCCGGCGTCGCCAAGGATATGTTTGTCGATAAGCCCGCCAAGCAAGTAGCACAGCGCGAAGGCGGGGATGAAGACGTAGATGAAAAAGAGGTCGGAGAATACCACGGCGGAGGAGAAGTTGGGTGTTGGGGTTATGGAGGGCGTGTGCTCCCTTTACTACGGCGGTTTTATTGTATTCACCGCAAAATTACTAATAAAGTTTCAGCTTGCAGTGCCCGTCGTGCAAAAAATAAATTTCCCTGAGCCATAAAAAGATTGCGACCCGCGATTTTGCAAAATACTCTTAACGATAGGAAACGTGACCCCGGCTCCGTCCTTTCGCGTGTGCGTGCGCAATATATATAAAGAGGTGTCCGGCAAAGGCCTTCCGCAAAGGCCGGGCGGCGGAGGACTTGTTTGCGGCGGCGGAACAGTCGTTCTTAGTCGGCATTTAGTCATCATGGCCACAGTAGTGACCGATATATGGCCACAGTAGTGGCCAAGTATGCGTCACAGCTGTGGCTAAATATGCGTCACAGCTGTGGCCAAGACGAACAGGTCGGGAAAAGCCCTGACGGAAAGAGTGAAAAACAGCCGGCAGACGGGCGTGGGCCTGTCTGCCGGCTGATAAAGGGAGGATGGAAAGGGACTTTACTTGATTACCTTGCGGCCCTGCTGGATGAAGATGCCGTGAAGCCCCCCTCGATTCCCCTTAAAGGGGGAAGTATTGAGCGTGCGGCCGGTGAGGTCGAGGAGACCCTCTAAATCTCCCTTAAAGGGAGACTTTTCTTCGTCGTCTATTGTCTGTTGTCTGTTGTCCGTTGTCTCCAGCGTCGCGATGCCGTCGGTTTCTTCGGGAAGTACGCGGCAGCGGGCGGCGTTGACGATTTCGCCCTTGGTGTTGAAGACGAGGGCGGTGAGGTAGATGGCATCGTAGTCGAGGGCGGCCTTGAGGGCAGCGCGCGTGGGCATGGTGAGGGTGAAGGCTTCTATGTCGTAGATGTCGCCGGGCTGGCCGGAACGGGTGCCGGAGGGCAGCGTCTGCTTGAGGAGGTTCTTTCCCTCGGCGTTCCAGGAGGAACCGATGAGCACGTCGTTATAGACGAGGGTGACGTGGTCATTGCCATACTTGCCGCCGGTGTAGAAGTCGGCGAAGCCTTCCATGCCGGGGATGAGGCGGGCCTTGCCGACGTCCTGCAGGGGATAGTAGTTGCTCTGCTGCCAAGCTTTGGACTTGCCCGTGAGGCCGTCGGCCGTGAGGACATAGCCCACGGTGAGGCCCGACTGCTCGCCGAGGTACTCGATGGAGGAGGTAGCGGTGACTTTCTTCTTGTCGGCGCTGAAGGTGCCGTTCACCTTGACGGCTACCTCGGGGAGGATGGCCTGGCAGGCGTGGAAGGCGTTGAGAATGTCGTAGTAGGGGTCGATAATGCCGCTGCGGCGGTCCACTATGCAGGAGGGGGCACCGCCGAGGTCAATCTTGTCGTACTCGTTGCAGTACATCGGGTCATCTACATTGAACTGATGCACGGCAATGCCGATGAAGGACTCGGGGTAAGTTTCGCGCATGTGCTCCATGCCCACCCAGCCGCGGGGACAGTTGCCGCAGGACGTGCCGGTGTTTTCCTCAATGACGGTGTAGCGCTTTTCGGCGCGCAGGAGGTTCTGCATGTCGAGGGTGAGGGGCTTCATGGTGGAGGCGTTGGCCTTGCCGTTCACCTTGTTGACGGTAAACTTGGCGGAGTAGTGGCCCAGTTCTGCGGGAGCGGTGAAAGTAATCTGCACGTTGCCCGTGCCGTGGTCGCCGGGAATGGAGGGCGTAGCGAGGTTGGCGTGGCCGGTATAGGCGTTACCGCCGATTTCTACTGTGTAGTCGATGTTCTCCACGGGCTTGAGGCAGGGGCAGGAGAGGGTAGCGCCGATGGTCTGCTCCACTCCGGTGGCGGTGCCGTAGGAGGCGAGGTCGGTGAACTGGGCTGCGTAGGTGGGGAGGTTGACGTCGGAGAGGTAAATCTGCAGGGCGGACACGCCGATGAAGAAGTTGGAGTAGTCGCGCCACTCAGTGCCGTTGTTGAGGTAGATTGAGCCTGCGGCCTCGCCGGGATGGGTGACGATGCACTCCTTCTCAAGGTCGGAGGTGCCGGTCACGGTGAACGTATAGCCCACCATGACGCCCTCCTCGGGGATGGTGACGGGAGAGGAGAGCGTCACGTAGTTGTAGCCCATGTGAATCTTGGCGATACTCTGGGTGGAGAGGCGCTTGTCGAAGTCGTTGGCGGCACTGACCCAGGCCTTCACGTTGGTGAAGCGGGAGGTGGTGAGCGGCACGTTGATGGCGCGTATCTTGGCACCCTTGAGGGCACCGTTGCCGGGCACGAAGATGGCGCAACTGAAGGTGCCGGTGGTGCCGAAGCCGTAGCCGGGCGTGGCGCCGTCCATATCGGTGTAGTAGCCCCAGAGGAGGTAGTCGCTCTGGGCGCGGGCGGTCTGCACCGATGCCGTCAGGAGGCAGGCAAGGGCCAGAACGAGGAGACGGAGGTAAGAATTATTTTTCATAGGAAAGTAAGGGGGGGATGGCGGTGTGGCTGTTGGAGTTGTCCGTATAAGGCAATTATATACCTGTTGGCGCAAGCCTGTCTGTTTTATTTTATCAAGAATTAAAGAATTACGGAATTATTTCGTTATCCTTCTGCTTGGAATTCTTTTGAATTAACTGCATGGTGCAGCAGAATTATCGCTGTCCTACATTCAGCAGTGCCCGGCACTGCATAATTCATATAAATTCATGGTCAGGACGAGATAAAAATTCTTTAATTCTTTAATTCTTGATAAAAAATAAGAAAAACGTCCGTACGTTAGGAATAAAATGCCCCCTTCATCTCTGGAGAGAGTTGGAGGGGGCGGAAAAAGAAAAAATAATTAGATACCGAGTTTCGTGCGAATCTTTGCGGTGACGTCTTCGCTGAGGGCCTCGTTGATGTAGAACTGGGGCGAGCTCTGGCTCTTGTCGAGGATGTAGATGTAACCGCCTTCCTTGGCCACGGCAGCCACGGCGTCGTTCACCTTGGTGATGATGGGCTGCATCTTGGTCTGCTGCAGTTCCTGGAAAGCCTTGGCGTTCTCTTCCTGAGCCTGCTGGAAGCGCTGCTGCAGGTCCATGATTTCCTGCTCCTTGCGTTCGCGGATGTTCTGGGGCGTCTGGTCGTTGACTTCCTTCTGATACTTTTCGATGCGGGTCTGGATTTCCTTCTGCATCTCTTCGAGGTCGGCCTGGTACTGCTTACCGGTGGCTTCGAGCTCGGTGGTAGCGGTCTTGTAGTCGGGCAGAGCCTGAACGACGGTGGCGTAGTCGAAGTGAGCGAACTTCTGCGCGCTGGCAGTGAAGGCTGCGAGGGAGAGGGCAGCCAGGAGGATGATTTTCTTTGTCATGATGTTTTGAAAGTTTTTAGTGATTTATGAATTATTTAATTTTATTGTGCATATCCGAGCTTGCTGAGTACGTCGTTGCTGATGTCGATGCTGGGTGATGCAAAGAGGATGCCGGCATTGTCGGCGCGGTCCATGACGAGCTGGAAGCCCTTGCTGGTGGCGAGATCCTTGATGGCGTTATAGACTTCTTCCTGTATGGGCTGGATGAGGGCGGTGCGCTTCTTGAAGAGCTCGCCCTGAGGGCCGAAGTACTTCTTTTTCAGTTCGGAGGCTTCCTTTTCCTTATCGACGATGGCCTGCTCGCGGTCTTTCTTTTGCTGTTCGCTGAGGAACACGCCTTCGTTCTGATAGTTCTTGTAGAGGGTCTTGGCTTCCTGGTCGAGGGCCTCTACCTCAGCCTGCCATTTGCGGCTGATTTGGTTGAGTTGCTCGTTGGCACGCTCGTAGGCGGGAATGTTGCTCATGATGTACTCCATGTCCACCATAGCAAATTTCTGCGCACTCGCGGTAAGGGCTGCCACGAAGAGGGCAGCGAGGGTGAGAATCTTTTTCATTTTGATATGTATTTGTTTTGATGATTGCGAAAACTGTAAATTGTCAACTGTTAACTGTCAACTAAATCAGAATTCCTGTCCGATGATGAAGTGGAACTGCGAGCCGCCAATCTTTGTGCCGGCAGCATTGTACTTCTGGAAGCCGTAGGCCCAGTCGATGCCCATGAGGCCGACCATAGGCAGGAGGATGCGGACGCCGGCGCCGGCGCTCTTCTTCAGAGAGAAGGGATTGAACTTGCTCACGTCCTGCCAGGCGTTGCCGGCCTCGGCAAAGGCGAGGGCATAGATGCTTGTGGAGGTCTGCAGCATGATGGGCACGCGCAGTTCGAGGGTGAAGCGGGTGTAGGCGTAGGCATTGTCGTAGTTGGCACCGGCCAGGGAGCCGTTGTCGTAGCCGCGCAGGCCGATGGTCTCCGTGGCGTAGCCCGTGCTGTAGCCCGACATGCCGTCGCCGCCCATATAGTAGCTCTCGAAGGGGCTCTTCTTATATTTATTATAGTGCCCCAGGATGCCTACTTCGGCGCGCGTCATCAGCACAGGGGTATGCTTCTGACTCTTGGCCAGGGCTATGTAGTTGCGGAACTTGAACTTCCACTTGTGGTACTCAATCCAGCGGTATTTCTCCTGCGACTCGGCGCGGTAGTCCTTGCTGTAGTAGTTGGTGGCCAGATTCTTGTAGTCGCGGCCGTCCCATAGCGAGTAGGGGGGCGTGAAGGTGCCCGTCAGGAGGAACTCCGAGCCGCGGCGGGGGAAGAAGGAGTTGTCGGTTGACGTGCGGCTGAGCGTCAGGCTGAGGTTGAAGTTGTTGCAGTTGCCGTTCTGGATGATGAAGTACTGCCAGTTCTTCAGCATATAGCGGGTGTAGCTGAGCTCGGCCATGAACATGAAGAAGTCGTCGGGCCAGCGCAGGCGCTTACCGAAGCCGAGCGAAACGCCCAGCAGCTTCACGTACTTGTCGGGGTCGTAATAGTTGCTGTAGTTGTAGTAGTTCGACGACGTGCCGTAGCCGTAATAGTAATTATAGTAGTTGGCGTAGTTGCTGTAGTAGTTGGAGTTCACGTCGGTCTGCTTGGAGTAATAGACGCTGAAGGAGAACTGGTTGGGGCGTTTCTTTCCGAACCAGGGGTCCACGAACTGGAGGGAGTAACTCTGGAAGTATGTGCCGTTGGTCTGTCCGGAGATGGCGAGCGTCTGTCCGTCGCCCTGGGGGATGAAGCCTGCGCGCTTGTAGCCCTTCTTGCCGAAGAGGTTCTGGATACTAAAGTTCGTGAACTTCAGGCTCACGCGGCCCACGATGCCGGTCTGGCCCCAGCCGGCGCTGAGTTCTATCTGGTCGCCGCCCTTGGTGACGAGCGGGTAGGTGATATCCACGGTGCCGCTCTGCTCGTCGGGCTTGATGCCCTTCTGTATTTCGCTCTGGAGGATTTCCGGGTCAAACTGGTTCATGCTGGCCAGTTCGCGGACGGAACGTTCGAGGGCGTCCATGGAGAATAGGTCGCCGGGCTTCGTGCGCAGTTCGCGGCGGATGACTTCCTCATAGACGCGGTCGTTACCGCTGATGCGGATGTGGTTGAGTGTGGCCTGGCGGCCCTCGTATATTCGCATTTCGAGGTCAACGGAGTCGGCCTCCACGTTCACCTCCACGGGGTCGAGGCGATAGAACACGTAGCCGTTGTTGTAGTATTCCTTGCCGATGGCGTCCTCGTCCTCGTTGAGGCGCTTGCTCATGAACTGCTGGTCATACACGTCGCCGCGCTGCATCTTCAGCACGCTGCTGAGCTGGTCTGTGGTATAGACGGTGTTGCCTACCCAATTGATGTTGCGGACGTAGTATTTCTGTCCCTTGCTGTAGTCGAGGTAGATGTCCACGTGTTTCGGGTCGAGGGTCACCACGGAGTCCTTCACGAGCAGTGCGTCGCGGTAGCCCCAGCCGTTGAGCTTGTCGATGGTGTTCCATTTGTCCTCCTCGTATTTCTCGGGGATGAACTTCTTGCTCTTGAAGAAGTTGATGAGGCCTTTTTCGTGCGTCTTCTTCATCGAGCGTTTCAGCTTGCCTATGCTCTCGCCTTCGGCCAGGGAGTCGAGGCCGGTGACGTAGATTTTGTGGACGCGTATCTTTTCATTTTTGTTGATGTTGACGTCCACGAGCATGGAGTTCTCCTTCGTCACGTCCTCTTTCTGCTGTATGTCGATTTCGGCGTTCTTGTAGCCTTTGTCGTCGAAGTATCGCTTGATGAGTTTCTTGGCGTTGTCAACGAGGTTGGGGGTTATCTGGTTGCCCACGGTGAGTCCGAGGCGCTGCTCGATGTCTTCGCGTTCGCTTTTCTTCACGCCGTTGTAGCGGATGCTGCTGACGCGGGGCTGCGCCGTGAGTTTCACGTGCAGATAGATGGTGCTGCCCACGATACTGTCGGCTTCGATGCTGACGCTGGAGAAGAGACCCTGTTTCCAGTAGTTGTGGATGGCCTGACTGATGTCTGCGCCGGGCACCTGATAGATTTTGCCGATTTCCAGGCCGGAGTATGAGCGCAGCAGCTCGTCGTCGTAGCCTTTTATGCCGTCCACGGCGATGCCGCCGAGGATGTACCGCGTGTTGTTCGAGGAGTATGTAATGTCGGGCGTCACTGTGGTCTGCGCAGAGAGGCTCTGGCAGCAGAGAGTCAGCATAAGGCTGCAAAGGAGGGCGAAGAGGGAGTGTTTATGCATGAGTTGGAGGACAACGGACAACGCACAACGGACAAAAGTTCGCGCCAGGCGTTCCGTCTGTATCTTTTATTTCAATTTAGGCTTATTCTCTTAATTGTTAACTCTTATCTGTTAACTGTTAACTGTTCACTCTTAACTGTTAACTCTCAACCACCTGTTCCGAAGTCTTGCCGAAGCGGCGTTCGCGGGCGTTGTAGGCTTCTATGGCTTCCATGAGGTGGGGCTCGTCGAAGTCGGGCCAGAGGGTGTCGGTGAAGTAGAATTCGGCGTAGGCGAGTTGCCAGAGGAGGTAGTTGCTCAGGCGCAGCTCTCCGCCGGTGCGGATGAGCAGGTCGGGGTCGGGCATGAAGTTTGTGGCGAGGTGCTCACTGATGGTCTCCTCCGTGATGTCGGCGGGCGCCATCGTGCCGTCCTTGCACGCGCTGGCAATCTGCTTTACGGCCTCTGTGATTTCCCATTTGGAGGAGTAGGAGAGGGCGATGACCATTGTCATGCCGGTGTTGACGCTTGTGCGCTCCTCGCAGTGGCGTATGCTCTTCACGACGTGTTCCGGCACGCGGCTGATGTCGCCTATGATGCGCATTCTCACGTTGTTTTTCATGAAGATTTCCTCCTCCAGCGCCTCGAGTATGAGGGCCATGAGGGCGGCCACCTCTTCTGCGGGCCGGTTCCAGTTTTCTGTGCTGAAGGTGTAGAGCGTGAGGTATTTCACGCCCAGATTGGAGCATGCGGTGGTGATACGCCTTACGGCTTCCACGCCTTCCTGGTGGCCCATGGAGCGGTTGAGGCCGCGGGCTTTGGCCCAGCGTCCGTTGCCGTCCATTATTATGGCGATATGTTGGGGAATGTGCATAAGGGAGAAGACCCTCCCCTGGCCCCTCCCTAAAGGGCGGGGAACGGTTTGGGGATGTGAGTTAAAGACCCTCCCCTAACCCCTCCCTTAAAGGGCGGGGAACGGATTGGGAATGTGGATTAATAGTTTATAGTTAAGAGTTGACAGTTGGTTTTCCGTATCGCTCGTAAGTATTCCTCCCCTTCAAGGGGGAGGTGTCAGCGCTTGCGCTGACGGAGGGGGTTACTTATTCCGCCTTGTTGCACGTCGGGCATTTCGGGCTGATATCGTAGGTGAGCGAGAGCATGGTCTTTGAGTAGAAGTCCTTGCCGTGGAAGCCGCTTCCCTCTATGCCGGCGGGGGCGTTGAGGCCGTCGAGTTTGTCGCTGGGGGTGAAGTGCAGCGTCCAGTCGAGGGAGAGGTTGAGGCGCTTGCCTATTTTGTATTTCACGCCGAGGCCTACGGGCAGATCCACCGTGAAGGCTTTTCCTGCGGTACTGTAGAGCATGCCGACGCCGAGTTGCAGATAGGGTGTCAGGCGTTTGTGGCCCAGGTAGTTCCTGTACCAGCCGTAGGGCAGGAAGTGGAGTTCGTAGAGGGCGTTGAGGTCGATGATGCCGCCGCTCATGCTGTATTGCAGGCGTTCCGTGCCGCTCTGGCCGAGCTGTGCGGGATAGAAGTCCTTCACGCCTTCCGTGTCGTCCTTGACGGCGTTGTAGCCGAGGGTGGTCTTGATGGCCATGCGGGGGGAGATGATGAAGCGCATCATGCCTTGCGCGCTGAGGTGTGAGGCTCCGTACCACTTGTTGTTGAGGTCGCTGAGCATGAAGTTGAGTCCGAGGCCGGCACCTATCTCCTTGGTGTATTCCAGGGCGTCGTCCTGCGCCGCCGACGGCATGGCGCTCAGCGTGGCGAGCACGAGGGCGGCGATGAGGCGGCAGGTGTTGTGGCGGTGGCGGGTGTTCATGGTGTCGTGGCGGCAGGGCTTGCGGTTACGGCGGCGGGAGTTGATGCCGGCCGGGCAGGGGTTATCAGTGGGTGGCGTCGGTGTCTTTCCATCCCAGGCGGTTGAGGCGTCCGCGCCAGAGCTGGCCGTCGGTGCCGCAGAGTATCCAGATGAAGTTCTCGTTGTCCACGGTCATTGTGGCTTGTGCGCCGGCGGGCAGGGCGGGGAGGGCAATCACTGTGTTGTCCCACGAGCGGCCGGTGTCGTAGCTCAGGTAGAGCGCGGCGTATCCGTTGCTCTTTGTGCCGCAGAGCAGTGTGCCGTTGTCGTAGAAGGCCAGTGCGGGCAGGCTCACGTCGGGGATTTTGTGGAGGTTGTCTTTTTCAGCGGCGATGTGTGTCCATTGGAACCGGGCCACGTCTTCCATGTCTTCCCGGCGCATTTCGTTGCGCTTCCATGCCACGGTGCGTCCTCCCTCTGCGGTGCCGACGAGGATTATTTCCTCAACGTCGGCGTTGGCCTGCGTGGGTCTGGCGAGGGCTGTGGCGCCGGTGCGGGGTATGGAGTCGTTGGTGCCGGCGTTGTCGGCGGCCCATGTGCTGCCGTGGTCGGTGCTGCGCAGGAATCCGTGTGTGCCGATGCCGTAGAGGCTTTGCGTGGTGGCGCCGGCGAGCGTCGTGAGTCCCTCGGGGCGCGTGGCCGTGGCGGTCCAGTTGATGCCGTCGGTGCTCCTCATGACGTGGGTGGCGGTGAGGCCGTAGAACGCGGCACCCTGGCGCACTATGGTGGCGGGCTGCGGCACGTCGGTGCCTGTCGTGGCGCGTTGCCACTGGCTTGCATTCTGGCGGAGAGCCCACATGGCCACGGGGCCGTCCTCACCTACGCCCCATGCCAGCAGGCTGTCGCCGCGCGTCATGAGCCGCAGGTCAGCCAGGTGTGCGGCGGGCGTCGTCGCGGCCAGCCGGTGCCAGCGCAGGGAGTCGCCCTCTTCCTGATGCACGCGGAGTTCCACGGTGTAGGTCACATCGCTGTTGCCGTCGAGCCCGTGCACGGTGATTTCGCGGGGCTGCCGGTAGTCGGTGGAGTCGGAGGCGGCAAACAGCGTGTCGTTGCCGGTCGTGAGGCTCTTGATGGTGGCCGTGCCCTGGCAGGTGAAGTTGGAGAACGTCACCTTGTCCACGTGGGTGTAGGTGGGCAGGGAGTCGCAGTTGAAGATGCGGTGCCCCACCTGGTCGATGGTGAGGGGATAAGTGCTGCCCGTCACGGTGCTGACGCTCACGGTGTCGGTGCCGTCGGCCTTTTTGAAGGGGATGTATCGCTTCATGCTGCCCAGAATGGCGTTGTTGACGTAGCTGATGCCGGCGTAATCGTCGGTGGAGTCGTCGCCGCCGAGGCAACTGGTGAGGGCCGTGGAGCCGATGGCGAGGGCCATGAAGAGGGAGAGGTATTTAGGGGTCTTCATACACATTTATTATATACGCAGCGAGCGTGTGCGCGCGTTTGAGCTGCAAAGTTACGCTAATTTTTCCAAATAGCGAAGCCCTCGGCGGCTTTTTCGCCATTTTTTATGTTTTTTATGGAGAAAGGGCGGAAACAGCCCCGCCTTTTTTGAAACTTTTAACTAAAAAGCACCCGCCGTGCCCGCCGCATCGCGGCATGAGTTTTTCCTTCTCCCCCTTCCGCGCGGAGCATAAATCATAAAAATCATATTCCATCATACAGATCTTCATCGCGCCGCAGGCCCGGTGCGCTGCGCGGCTATGATGATAAAGATGATGCCTTATGATTTTTATGATTCTTTCCTTGCGCCTGGCGCTACTTCCCTTTTAATTCGCGCTCCGTGCCCTTTTGGTTCGCACTAGTTCCCTTTTAGTTTTTCCTACTTCCCTTTTAATTTCGGCGGAGGCCGGCTCGGGGCGGACTAAATGGGAACTAATTGCGCAAATCGCCGAAGAAATCGCGCGCGAATGGGAAGTACGCGCGCGAAATCCCGATGTCCGCGCGCCGCCGGCCCTTCTGTCCCGCCGTTGTTCCCTTTTAATTTTCACTTCTTCCCTTTTAATTTTCGCTAAAAGGGAACTAGGAAAAATTAAAGGAGGACTAGTTCAAATTAAATGGGAAGTAGTTCAAATTAAATGGGAAGTAGTTTGAATTAAAAGAGGATTAGTGAAGACAGGAAGGGGACTAATTCCTTCTTTTTCAGACAAAAAAAATAGCCTCCGCGGAGGGAGGCTGGCGTCGTGGGGGCATGGTGTGCCCTAAAGGGGTGCGGCGGTGCGGGGCGAGGGCACCGTGCGGCGGCGGAAGAACGTCATGCGGCGCCGCTTGCCGCAAGACCGGCGAAAAAAGACAGGGCGACGGTCCTGAACCCGGAAAAGGGCAGGGGAGACGAGCGCCACGGGGTGCTGATGGCGGGGGAGGGGGGGCGGTGGAGGATATGCGGAAAGTCATGGGACTGGAAAGAGAATGGGGGAGAAAGGAGGAGGAAGCGTTTGTGAGTGCAAAGGTAAAAAATAATTTTGAAATGAGCAAGGGGAAGGGGCATATTTTTCTTAAAAGGGAAGAAAAGCGCGAAGTTGTTAAAATATACATTACGCGGACGGGGTGCGGGTGTGCCGCCTTGCCCGTCGGGCGGTGTCTGAACGGCCGCCGGAAGGATGCAAGGACGCGGCGCGGTGCCCGCATCGCCCTGCGTGAAAAACGGAGTCTTGATAAACGTCAGACTTGTTGGTATAACAAGTGAAGACGTGCAGAAGAAGTCCCACGCGCATCCCGCTTTGCCGTCGCAGAAGGAGCCTTGCATCTTCGCTGTCGGCACAAAACTGCCACCCAATGCCGAAGAGTAAAAACCGCTTGCGCCAGCGCGCTCCCTTCTCTTCATTTTTAACATTTCAATTGTTAAAACGCGCTCCCCGCAGCGGCTCACGGCGAAGCGGGGTCTTTATTACGTTGAAACAGTGTGCCTTAATGTCCGCCTCGGCCACACCTATTTATAATACGCGCACGAGAAGAAAAAACGGCATCGGCGAAGGGCGTGTCGGCGAGGCTTATGCGGCGGGGACTTTCGGGGAGAAGATACGCTGACCGGTCAGGCATTATGTTGCGCTCGGCAGGGGAGGGAGCAGACAGGCATTGGCTGGAGGCCAACACAGCGAACGCAGTGAGCGGTGAGTAGCCCGGGACGAAGTCTCGGGCGTGCGCTCTCTCCCCGGGCTGGCTGGAGGCCAGTACCTCCCGACGGGGCGCTGCAGGTTCTTCTTCCGAGGTACTGGCTTCCAGCCAGCTCACAGGCGCTGCGGCGAGTCCCGAGACTTCGTCCCGGGTTCTTCGCAAGCTCAGATGCCAAGGCAAATCCTCAAAGTAGAGGCTTCCAGCCTCATCCTTCAAGAGGCGTCCGGGAGTGAAATTCTTGTCGGAAAGCAATGAGAGAAACATCTCTTCAAGGCGAAAAGTCCTTATCCGCCGGTGCGTAAACATTGGGGCGTGCTGCGGACGTGATTTCAGCGTGTTTTTCGGGGGCCGGAAAACCCTGCAAAACGGGATAGTTTTTCAAAATGGGGGGGGTAAATGCTATATGGGGCTATCAAAATCAACATACAAGACAAAAAAAACGCGGAAAAGAGTAAAAAATGCAGACAGAACGAGAAGTAATTCGTACCTTTGCACCCGCTTTTTAACGAGCCTGCGCGAATAAGCGCGAATAATGCGCCCGTCAAATGCCAGTGGGCAACACGGTGGCGGGCACAACGCGAAAGGCATAGCGCGATGTGCGACGCGTAAAGCCCCAACTGCGCCCCTAAACAAAAGGGGGTACTAGGCTCCGCCGGAAAGCAACCCCAGAAAGACTCTAAGAATACACCCATGGCAGAAATGAAAAGAAAGATTGCGACATTGCTGGTCCTGCTCGCCGCAGGCTTGACGGCATCGTATGCAGAGAGCGTGGACGAGTATCTCAACGGACCGGTGCACCACAAGTATCGCTTCACTGACAATACCTTCATCACCGCGACGGCCGGCGTCAACATGGCCATGTCGGACTACGTGCTGAAGGACAAGCCCTTCACGGCCCTCCGCCCGCAGGCCAACCTGTATTACGGCAAGCACCTGACGAAGTGGTTCGCCGCCCGTGCCGGCGTGGGCTTCCTCTGCCAGAGAGCCGGCGTCCCCAAGGCTGCCCAGAACCTGCGCCCCGACTACTGTATGCCCTACAGTTTCGGCATGCAGACGTTGAAGCTCGACGCCATGTTCTGCCTCGACCGCATCTTCACACCCTACAACCCCCACGAGCGTTTCCAGCTCTGGGCAATAGCCGGAGGCGGCGTGGCACACACGTTTGAGTTCCAGGACAAGGTGGAGGACTACTACTATCACATGACAGTAGATAGCAAGAGCCATTTCTACGGCACTTGGCACGCCGGCGTGGAGGCCATGTGGAACCTCTCCGACCATTGCAGCTTCCTCCTCTCCGGCATGTGGCACTGGATGAGCGCCGACTACAACGGTGCCTACAACTTTGACGGCACAAGCATGCAGGCCGGCCTCTGCCGCAACTATGCTACGCTGAACCTCGGCATCGTGTACCGCTTCACCAACCAGTACGGCAAGACCTACTTCACCGACTGCGCCAAGAACGAGAACTATTACTTCGACGTCATGAATGACCGCCTCGAAAACGTACATTCCACCGCCAATATGTGCGAGAGCGACAGCGTGCTCATCTTCCCGCAGAAGTATGCCTATCTCACTCCGCAGCAACAGCGCAAGGTGGAGAAGATGGTGAGGTATCTGGAAAACAATCCCGACCGCATGGCCGTCATCAACGTCTATAGCGACGGCATAGAGACACCGGTGAACAACGAGTTCCGCGCCAAAATACGCGGCGAGCGCATTGTCAATGCGGCAGAGAAACTGCATAGCGGCATAAGCGACCGCATCGTCATCAAAGCCCACAGCGAGGCCTCGCCCTACGGCTCCGAACACATCTGGACGCTGGGCGGCATCATCCGCTACGCCAGATACTAAGGGAAAATGCCCGCAAGGCGCAGCGCGCAGGGCGGCCCGCGACGGCCGTGAAGCAGAAACCTGACGCCACCGGGCACAGGACACCGCCAAGAAAGAAACGATAACGAAATAATAGAACATAATAAAACATAAAACGCAATTTTATGAAAAGACACCTGTCATTTCTCGCGTCCCTTCTCCTGCTGATAATCATGCTTCCCTCTTGCAGCAGTTGGCGCGAAGTAGAGTATTTTCAGGATCTCAACGAAGTGCAGCTTCATAACAAGCTGACCGAGTCCGACGTAAAGATACGTCCTGGAGATCAGATAACCATCATGGTGTTCGGCGCCGACAAGTACCTCATCATGCCTTACAACCAGACGCTTAACTCCGTGTCGGAGGGCAACCTGGGTTCTGGCGGTACGCGTGAGGCACAGTCGCCCTACGACGTGGATGAAAACGGCGACATCAAGTTCCCCGTGCTCGGCAAGATACACGTAGCCGGCATGACGACCAACGAACTGCAGCGCTATCTCCACTCCCTCCTTGACGAAACCATCAAGGACATGACGCTCTTCATCGCTATCGAGAACTTCCGCATCAATGTGATGGGCGAAGTGAACCGCCCCGGTTCTTTCAACATTAAAAACAACACCTGTACCTTCCTTGAGGCTCTCTCCCTGGCCGGCGACATGAAGCTCACCGCCAACCGCCACAAGGTGAAGCTCATCCGTCTGGAGGACGGCCAGGTACGCCACTATGAGTTCGACTTGACCAACAGCGAAATACTTGACTCCAAAGAGCTCTTCCTGCAGCAGAACGACATCATCTACGTGCCGCCCGTATCTGCCAAGGCCGACGAAGCCCGCAGCAACGGCTCGGCCCGCACATGGGTCATCGGCGGAGCCACACTCCTTATTTCTGTCATCTCACTCATCATCACATTATCGAAGAACTAAGTTATGGAATCACTCGACGAACTTCTTGAAAAGCTTACCGACTCAAAGCAGTCTGTACCGGAACGTCGCGAAAACATCTTCGTGAGCATCTTGCGCCGACTGTGGCACGGATGGCTGGGAGCCCTGCTCCTCTTCCTCCTCTGCCTGCTCATGGCATGGCTCATCCACTTCCCCCTCCAGAAAATGCGCACCGCCACCACAAAGATGGAAGTGATGCTCATCAAAGAGCGTGAAGGCAACCGCGATAATAACGTTTCCTATGAGATAGTGGGCGAAATGTCGGGCTGGATGACCACCACCAACAAGTACGACGAAATGGCCATCATGCTCTCCCGCCCCGTGCTGGAACGAATGGTGCGCCGCAGCCACACCTTGGACTCTACCTTCATCAAAAGCGCCAAGCAGGTGGGACACCACCTCTCCGCACGCGACAGCGCAGAGCTCGTGGAAAGCCTCAGCCGAAGCTATGGCAACCGCATCAAGGTGGCCTACAGCGAACCCTCCAACGGACAGAAGACAAGTATCGTCACGCTTTCGCTCACCGGAAGCAGCGCTGCCAACTTCACCACCCTGCAGGGCCTCGTGGACGCCTACAATGCCTACACGCGCGAGTATAATAACCAGTGCTATAACCGTACCATCGCATTCCTCACGCACTGCATGGACAGCCTGAAGAATGAAATCAACAAGCTCGACGACTTCGACAAGACCTTCTCCGAGGGCAACTTCGTCATCGACATCCCGCGCCAGACCAGCACATACCTCGAAATCGACCGCTTCGACGAGAGCGACGTGCGCAACATGATCCTGCAGCGTGAGCTCCTGAAGATTATACGCAACTACATGGAGCAGATGGGCAAGGAATACGTCGTGGTGCCTGCAAACACCGGTATTGAGGATACGCAGATAAACCGCATCGTGATACAGTTTAACGACCTCGTCATGAAGCGTTCCAACTACCTCACCTCCATGGGTGCCGACGCTATGCGCGTAAAGACGATGAGCAACCAGATTGAGGACCAGCGTCAGGCCATCATCATCAGTATCGACGCCCTCACGCAGTCCTTCGACAAGCGTCTGCAACAGTATCAGAAGAACAAGCGTGAAAGCGATGAGCGCCTGGCCGCCATGCCCCACAAGCGCGTGGTGAAGGATCAGATAGACCGCGACCGCGAAATCATCGTGCCCCTCTACAAGCTGCTGCAGGAAAAGCGCCTCAACGCCATCATCGCCCGCAGTGCCGAACAGGATCTGGCCCGCGTCGTGACGCCGCCCTACATCGTGGAGGAGAGCCGCTTCGCAAACCCCGCACACATCTATCTGCTCGGTATCCTCCTTGGCATACTTCTTGCGTTGCTCTATCTGTGGAACATTATCATCCCCGTGAAGCACGTCAGCCTGGAAGATGTCCTCAAGGACTGCGTCCTGCCCGTCTGGGCCGTGCTGCCTGACTTCGACAAGCGCGAACTCTATGAGCCCGCACTCGAGTCACTGCTCACGCGCATACGCCAGAGCGGAGCCCGCAGACTCATCGTCACCTCCGGCTATCCCGAAGAGGGCAAGACGAGCCTCTGCGACGAACTCAACCGCCTGCTGGCCGACCGCGGCTACGTGGACGGACTCACCATCACCGACGTGGGCGACTACCACAGCAACCCTGAGCTTCCCCTGCTCAGCTCAAAGGCAGAAGCCACAATATACTGCATCAGGGCCGAACACAGCAAGATGCGCTCGCTCGACTTCATCAACTATGCCGTCAAGGAAGGCATCCTCAAGAATGGCGCAGTGGTGGTAGTGCAGGCTCAGACCAACGAAGACCAGCTCATAAACTTCGGCGCGTTCGACTACGAGGTGCCCAGAGGATTCAAGGCCATCAAGAGTCACGCTTCCAAGTAACAAAAACAGCAGAGCTGCGCAACCGCTTCCAACGCGCAGCAGCATGCTACACCATAATAATATATTACACGTACACACACACGCGAGAAAAACAAAACAATCAACATTATTCACCCTTTTTATTAACTTAATTAAAACATTATGAAATTAAACCGTAATTTCGCTACGAAGGCCGCTCTCTTTATCGCTGCCTTGGCCTTCGTTGGTTGTTCTGACGTAGAAGACAGCTTTGAAAGCTGGGAAGGTTTCCCCGCCGGTCAAATCTTCGACTTCAGCACCGTTCAGAACGCTAACTTCAATGTCCAGCTCGGCGCCAATGCCGCTAAGGACGTAATCTGCGCTTACTCCTCCAAGGAAGCCGCTCAGCATGTCGTTAAGTATGGTCATGCCGGCAAGTTTGGTCAGGGTATGCTGTTCAGCTATTATCTTGACGCCAATGGCGAAGTTTCTGCCAACGTGCAGCTTCCCAAGGGTCTTGAGACTATCTATCTCGCCAGCCCCACCGACGGTGACCTCGGCGTTGTCGAAGTACCCGTTGTCAACGGCCAGGCCAAGCTCAACGGCAAGCATCGTGCCGAAGGTAGCTCCAAGAACTACACACTCTGCAACGTCACCGCTTACGTGACCGGCGCTGAGGTTAACAGCAAGAGCAAGGGTTGGTACTCTGCTGACTATGCCAGCAGCAACAAGACCACCAAGGCTAACGCCGGCGGTGTGAAGAAGACCGACATGGGTAACTTCTACACCCTCGGTACTTGGGAACCCGTGGCTTGCAGCAACAAGACCAGTGCCATGCGCTACGGTGCCTTCACCGACGTCAACGGCATCTGCGAGACCGACGAACTCATCCAGGCTAACGCCAAGGACCTCTTCATTACCTTCCAGAAGGCACAGCAGGAAGACAAGACCGAGTATGCCGACGAGAACAAGATCAACCTCGTGTTCCCCGTGAAGGAGCCCGTTACCGAATGGGATGAGGACCTGCACGTGAACAAGACCACCACTTACCTTGGCAACAAGGTTTGGTTCACCTCCATCGCTGAGGACGCCGCTTATCAGAACGTAGTAGGTTACTACATCTACAAGACCGACGCTGAGCCCAAGAGCGTAGCCGAGGCCCTGAAGCTTGACAAGTTCCTCATCGTGCCCAACGGTTCCACTTCCGTATGCTGGGATGTATCCACGGGCAAAGAAACCACGAGCTTCCCCTACAAGAAGGACAACACCACCATCTCTACTTCTTCCACCGATCTTCCCAAGTCCTATGCTCCTATGAAGGCTGGCCAGCGCATTCAGCTCCTGTTCAAGGATCCCAAGACCGGCGAAGTTAGCGACATCTTCCCCGCTGGCTACACCGTAGGCTTCTTCCTCGCTCCTAACGGCTACGACTCCGGCTGGAAGATTGACAGCAACGGCAATGCTACCGGCGTTTCCACCTCCAGCACTCAGAAGACTGCCTTCCACTTCCCCCAGTTCAACAAGACTCTCATGACCGGCTGCAACATCTCCGGCCACTCCTGCTTCATCAACAGCGACTCCAACTTCAATGCTGACGTTGTCAACCAGCGTGGCAAGGGTCAGGAAAAGTTCAAGACCCGCTTCTCCTTCCTTGAAGAGAACCTCTACGGCCACAACCTCCGCGTCTATGGCATCGAGGACGGCTCCGACTGGGACTACAACGACTTCACCTTCGTTGTTGAACAGGAAGAACTGAAGAAGGTAGAATACGACGGCATCCCCGAATACGAGGAGGAATGGCACATCGTTAACTCCTACGCTTACGAGGACATCTGGCCCGTAGGTGGTGACTTCGACCTCAACGATATCGTTATCGAACACTGGCAGAAGCAGTTCTATAACCTCGAAAACAAGCTGACCAAGGTTTACGACGTATTCCAGATCACCAGCCTCGAGGCCGCCGCTTCCTTCCACGATGCTTTCTTCGTACAGATCCCCGAAGGTCAGCAGGGCAAGAGCCTGAAGATGTATGACCTCGCCGGCAAGACCCACAGCATGGACGACTTCGGTGCCAAGGGCGACCTCCTCGCCGAGGGCGACGCTGCTTTCGAAAGCGCTACCAACTCTCTCATCGTCTTCAACGACCAGCACGCTGACCTCTTCGACAAGGGCCGCATCGGCGTTGTTGTAGAGCGCGACTTCACCGACCTCAACGTTGACAAGAGCACTCTCGACTACAACCCCTACGTTATCTCCCGCTGGGATATCACCAAGAAGGGTGTGAGCGGCTACGTTCCCGAAGACATCGACGGCAGCACCGCCGTTGCCCAGCAGTATGGCTACGTATTCGACCTCTCCGCTACCAACCGTATGGAGATTCACCTCCCCGGCTTCGAGGTTACCCAGTATGGTATCGTTCTTCCCGAGAAGAGCAACACCGAAATGGGCTTCTATGCCAACAAGTTCGTCAGCGCCGGTAGCAAGTATCCCTTCGCTATCGCTCTGAAGTCCGTATCCGGCTGGCAGTATCCTAATCCCGGCGTGAAGGTAAGCGACACCTTCATCCACTACGACGCTTGGACAAAGAGCGCCGGCGCAGAGTGGAAGGATTGGTATCTGAACAAGCACGACTACGACGTGCGCTATTAATAATAAATAAGGAGTGGCAGGCACCTGACGAGGGTGCCTGCCTACCCCTCGTTTATTATTCGGATTGTTAAATATATTATATCTCAAACAAATGAAACTCAATTCAATCTTCAGCATGGGCCTGTGCGCAGCTCTTTTTGTAGCCGGCGCCACGTTCACGGCTTGCTCTGATGAAGACAGCTTCATTCCCAATCAGGAAGTGTTCGACTTCAGCACCGTAAAGACCGTGACCCTCAATGCCCAGATTGGTCAGCAGGCCAAGGAAGATGTCATTGGTGTGTTTGCAAGCCGCGAAGCTGCCCTGAAGGCCATCCAGCGTGAAGACCTCTCCGTCAGCAAGCAGAAGAGTGACATGATTTACAGTTGTTTCCTCAATGAGGAGGGCACCGTAAACGCCACCTTCAACATGCCTAAGCGCCTTAGCAAGGTTTACGTTGCCAGCCTCACCAACCCCGCCCTCGGCGTGGCTACGGTGGACGTTAAGAGTAGTGTGAATGTCGCTGCCAATGACTTCGTAAAGGTTGCCGAGACCGCCAACGCTCCCCGCAAGGCTGCCTCCTTGGTGACCGAAGATTGGCACTGTGTAGCCACCTACGCCTACGAGGACATCTGGCCCTCCGGCGGTGACTTCGACCTCAACGATATCATCATCGAGCACTGGCAGCAGATGACCTATACCAGCAAGAACTATGTCCGTGTGGTACGCGACGTCTTCAAGCTCGTCAGCAAGAAGGACGCTGCTACTTACACCGACGCCTTCTATGTGCAGGTTCCCGCCAACCAGAAGAGAACAGAGGCCGACTTCTACAGCTATATAGAGGATGAAGGCTCCTTCGAAGAAGATGAACTCATCACCAATGAGGGCAACTGCTACGAAGAAGAGACGCAGTCCATCGTCGTGTTCAACAGCCAGCACCGCATGTTCGAGCTTGGTCTCGGCGGCATCATGGTAGTTCGTGCCTTCAGCGGCACCGACGTGACGAAGGACGCCGTAGCCTACAATCCCTACATCATCTCCCAGGCTGACCAGAACCTCGGTGCTGACCGCTATGAGGTACACTTCCCCGGCTACGCCATAACCTCCCTTGGTAAGGTTCTGCCCAACACCCCCGACAACTACTACGCAATGCAGTTCGTGTCTGAGGGTGGCGAGTATCCCTTCGCCGTATCCCTTCAGGGTGTAAGCGGATGGAGAGAGTCCGATCCTGCCGTTCGTATTTGCGATACTTTCGTACACTACGACGCTTGGACACAGAGTAAAGGTGCTGAATACAACGACTGGTACTTGAACAAGGCCGGTTACGATATTCGCTACTAAAATATCTACAGTGGCAGGCTGCCAGTCCTCACCGACGGGCAGGCCTGTTACTGTAATGCTTTTTCCCCCACATTGTTTGCGACAGACAAGAAATGATGTTTCGACGCCCCACGCTTTAATACTTTATTTACATAAGTATAACAGAAACTCCTTGCATCACCCGTCTCTGTTGAAGAGCAAGAACCTTGAAGGAGTTCTTAAAAAGTAGAGAATCATGAATTCTAAACAAGTCTTCAGTAGCGCAGCCGCCGCCTTATTGCTCCTCGTAGCAAGCGTGCTCGCCTCATGTACAAATACTGAAGACACCTTTCAGTCAGCAGGTAATGGTAAAGGCATAAAAGTCTTTGACTTCAGTACCATACAAAGAGTAGAGCTGGACGTTATTCTCGGCCAGCGAGCAACAGGCGACGTGATTTGCCTCTTCCCTTCGTATGTCACTGCAGAAACCATGCACGAACGAACAGACATGCTCTACAGCTGCTATTTAGATTCGCACGGCAGTACGCGACGAATTATCTCCCTGCCCGCGAGTCTTAGCAAAGTTTATTTAATCAGTGCGACGAATCCCTCTCTTGGCTGCATGGAGGCGACGGTTCACGACGGAGTGCTTCAGTATATAGACGGCACGCTCGACGTTAGGAATAACGCCAGAGCCAAAGCGCCTTCCGTTACATCTGCCTCGGCGCAATATGAGGAAGATTGGCACATATTAGCCACTTATGCTTTTGAAGACTTGTGGCCCATCCACTGTGACTACGACCTCAACGACGTCATCGTTGAGCACTGGCAGAAGATGGTGTTTACAAACCAAAACATCGTACGTGCCATATACGATGTATTCAAACTTACCAGTACAAAAGCCGCAGCATCCTATCATGATGCGTTCTATGTTCAGATACCGGCGAACCAGAAGAACTGCGACATTGTAAAGTATATCCTTGACGAAGAAAACGGCAAGTTTGTTCCAGGAGAAGTCTTGGCAAAAGGTAAGGAAGAATGTATAGAGCTGGATACACGCTCCTTAATAGTTTTCGAAGACCAGCATGATATGTTTGAAAGAGGTATCGAAGGCATCTATATAGTTCGAACGATGAGCGGCAACAACGTCTCAAAGGACGATGTGGAGTACAATCCCTTCGTTATATCCCAGGCCAGCGTAAACAGAGGAGTTGGCCGTACCGAGATACACCTTCCTTGCTACGAGGTAACGCAATATAGCCAGAAGTTAGACGAGATAGAGGGTCATGAACTCAATTATTTCGCAAATCGCTTCGTCAGTGAGCGTGGAGTATATCCGTTCGCTCTGGCTCTCTATGGCTTGAAGGACTGGAAGGCTCCAAATCCCAGCGTGCGTATCAATGAAACGTTTATATATTATGACAAGTGGCGCAAGAGCAATGGCCAGGATTTCAAGGATTGGTATATAAACCTTCCCGGCTACGACGCCCGCTTGAATTAAAGAGTTTTATTGATAGAAAAAGCCCCATAAGAATCCCCAGAGCTTGAGCCAGATGCAGAAGCCTATGAACGTAAAAGACATACCCTCAGGAGGAATAGATTTTGTCCTTCCCTGGGTAGATAATGAAGATACACAGTGGCAGGACAGCCTCCGAAAATGGTTGCCTGCCACTGATGCGTCTTTTGATGTCAGTGCGGCGCGCTATCGTAACTGGCACTTGTTACGTTTTTGGTTCCGTGGCGTAGAAAGATATGCCCCTTGGGTGCGAAAGGTACATCTAATTACATGTGGTCAGAAGCCACATTGCTTAGATTTCAGTCACCCCAAACTCCATTTCGTCCGTCACGAAGATTATATCCCCGTAGAGTCGTTGCCAGTATTCAGCAGCAACCCTATAGAGGTTAACCTTCACAAAATAGAAGACCTGGCAGAGCACTTCGTATATTTCAACGACGACATCTTCCTTGTCGGCCCCGTCAGCCCCGACCGGTTCTTCCATAAAGGTCTGCCCCGCGACATGGGCATTCTCAAGGGCCCCTGCACCGGTGACGACATCATGAGCCATGTCATTCGCAACAATATGGCATTGGTCAACAGCAAATACAGCAAATGCAAGGCCGTGTGGGGACATCCTCTCAAATGGATAAACCCACGTTACCGCGGTTTCATGAAACTCGCGTTGCCTTGTCTCTTCCGGCCGCATTTCGAGACCTTCCTCGACCCCCACATGGCACAACCTTACCTCAAAAGCCTATATGCCGAGACGTGGGAGTCTTTCAAAAAGGAAATACTGGAGACGACTACCCATCGTTTCCGTGGAAAGACCGACGTCACGCAGTGGCTCTTCCGCTACAGCCAGCTCGCCGCCTGCAAGTTCCATCCCACCGACCTCTACAAGAAGACACGCATCGTCTTCGACATCGATAATCACCTTGGCGAAATTGACGAGTTGCTCTCTGGCAAACGTTACAACATATTGGGTCTGAACGACTCCATGCAGATAAAAGACTTTGAGACCACGCGGCGTCTCATCCATGAAGCCTTTGAGCGCAAGTTCCCCGAGAAGTCTTCCTTTGAGCTATGACCACGCTTGGCACCCTCATACTCCCTGCCGTCCGCCGAGTCTGCACAAAGGTGCTGGGAAAACCCAAGTCCGCTCCCTTGCAGCGTGAGATAGACCCCAGTAAGGCTTCATTGCAAATCTATGACCTGCTGATGCGCGACGAGCCCTGCATGGTCGCCCGCTTCGGAGCCACAGAACTCTCCTGCATCGTCAATTACCTCGGCATAAAGGAGCCGCACCGTTCCCTCCTGCGTTATATCCGGGGCCGCCAGACGGAATGGTGGTGGCGCAAGTCCACCCTCGAACAGATGCAGAAATGGTCAGGCTTCTTTCCCCCCACGGAAGAGAACGCCGCCCGCTTCTCCGAGATGATGCTGCAGGACTGCAAAGACCTTGACCTCCTCGTTGCCTGGGCACCGGACACAAACCGCCTCAAGCCCTATCTCCCCGAGGTTCCCTGGATAGGCCTCATCGCCGCCGAGCCCTATTGGGCCGCCAAGCCTTGGACGGCAGCCCTTGCAGGAAAGAAAGTGCTGGTCGTGCATCCCTTCGCACCCCTCATCGAAAAACAATATCGCGAGCACCGCTCGTCGCTCTTTGAAAACCCCGACGTCCTCCCCGCTTTCACGCTCTCCACGATACAGGCCGTGCAAAGCGTTGGCGGAGAGCCCGACGCCCCCGTGGCAGACTGGTTCGAGGCCCTCGACCTCATGCAGCGCCAGATGGATGCCATCGACTACGACGTAGCCCTCCTCGGCTGCGGCGCCTACGGCTTCCCCCTCGCCGCCCATGCCAAGCGCACAGGCCACAAAGTCGTCCACCTCGGCGGTTCCCTCCAGGTGCTCTTCGGTATCAAGGGCAAGCGCTGGGACGACCCCAAGCACGGCGCAGGCCCCTTCATCCCCGAGGGAGGCTATCAGCGCATGTTCAACGAACACTGGGTTTGGCCCGACGAAAGCCTCCGTCCCGCCCATGCCGGCGAGGTGGAAGGCGGAACGTACTGGAAGTAAAAAAAAGACCTCACCCCGTCAGAGCCACCTTCGGTGCTCTGCCACCCCTCTCCGAGAGAGAGGGGAATAATACGGGAAGAAGGTTGAAAAACGAAGAGTCGTTTAGCACCGTCGTCTGTTGTCCGTTGTCTGTTGTCTGCTGTCCGTTATCTGCTGTCCGCCGTCCGTTGTCCGTTGTCTGCTGTCCAAAGTTCACCCATCGCATGTCGTCAATACGCATCATACTCCCCTACTACGGCAAACTTCCCGTAAACTTCGCCCACTGGCTGCGGAGTGCGGAACTCAACGAGACGATAGATTTCCTAATCGTCACAGACCTTGCCGTCACGTCGTCAGCCTCCAATGTTCAGGTTGTCAACATCAGCCTCGAGCAGTTTCTGGAGCGCATGGAGACCCTCTACGGGCAGAAAATAGCCTTCACCGGCTTGCATAAGCTCTGCGACTTCAAGCCCCTCTACGGAGAAATCTTCGCCGACTACGTCCGCGACTACGACTTCTGGGGTTATTGCGACTGCGACATGATTTTCGGCGACATCCGCGCCTTCATCACGGAGGACATCCTCGCCGCCTACAATTCCATCCTCGGCCTCGGCCATCTCCACCTCCAGCGCGTAGCCGACCCCCTCTATGCCGAAGTCGTCCGCACCACTGTCTCCAAGGGTCACACCTTTTCCCAGATGCTCTCTACTGACCGCACCACCGGTTTCGACGAGATGCCCTTCGGAGTCAACGCCCACTATTACAAACTTCACCCTCAGTTCACCTGGACAGGTTTCACGCCCACCGGCCATTGCTTCGCCGACCTCACTAAGTATTCGCCCCTGTTCCGCGACACCTTCCATATATATAAGCGCTACGCCGGCAGTTTCTACGCCCGCATGAGCGACGAGTTCCCCTGCTGGAAGCGCGAGCCCGGTCCCTATCTGCGCTGCACCGTCTATCAGAAGCGCGGCGTCAAGCTCTTCGAGGTGGGTATCGACGAGCAAGGCCAGATAGCCGAGCGCGAAGTCCTCTACGCCCATTTCTCCAAGCGCCAAGTAAAGGTGTCCGAGAACGGCCGTGAGCACTATCTCCTCATTCCCAACGCCATCATCCCCGACCGCGAGCTCACCCCCTGCTACCTCCGTCGTGTAGAATGGCGCCTCAGTCCATACGCCGCATTCTACGGCAAACGTCTCAAGCAGCGTTTCAAGTCGCTGCGTAAGAAATTAGGAATATCCTGATGAGAAATAAGTTTATAATGCAATATCTGAAGTGGGTGTTCCTCATCCTCTGCGTCACCGACGCATTGTTTTACGTGAACTACCTCAACCTGCGCACGATGGGCATCGTCAAGCTCGTGCCTCAGGTCGCTTTGATATTGGGTATCCTCGCCTTTGCCTTCAGTAAGCACCTCTTCTCGAAGCCTCATTTCCGCATGGCCACCATCTTCCTTCTGTGGGCCACGTTCGGCATACTCCGAGGCATGTTCAACGTGCAGGGCTACTGGGGTTACCGTGGCTGGCTCGGCTGCGTCGTCAGCGTCTTGAGCTTCCTGTGGGTCTATGTACTGGCCTCCCCGGGCATGTCCACCCTCATGCTGCGCACGTGGAACCGTTATTTCGCCCCCTTCTTCCTCCTGCTCTGTTCATGGGCCATACCCCTCGGCCGACTCGCCTTCTTGCTCACGCCGGTCTCCTATTTCTATGGCGCATTCCTCCGCATACTCCAAAAGAACAAGTGGCCGCTCATCATCGTCGGCGTCACGCTCGTTATCCTTCTGTTCGGCATCACCAACCGTTCCGCCGTGCTCAAGGTTATCTTCATCCTCGGCCTTGCTCTCTCCCTGTGGTTCAACCGTCAGATAGCTGAAGGATTATACAAGCTGTCCCACACCCTCTTCTATTTCCTTCCCATCCTCTTCCTTGCCCTCGGCCTCTCCGGCACCTTCAATATCTTTAAGGTCTTTGCCGAGGAAGACACCGGTTCCACCCGTGTGAAGGAACTCGTCCTTGAAGAAGGCGCCAGCGGCAAGGATCAGCTCACCACCGACACCCGCACCCACATCTATAAGCAAGTGATCCGTTCTGCCCAGCACCGCAACTATTACCTCTTCGGCTGTTCCGTGGGCCGCGGTCACGACTGGAACGTAAAGAGTGATATAAAGGCCGCCCGCGAGCACGGTCTCCCCTATGTCGAGCGCTTGCAGGACGAGACGGGTCTCCCCAACATCTTCACGTGGCTCGGTATCGTGGGCCTCATTCTCTATTCCGGCCTCTTCTTCCAGGCCTCATGGCTTGGCCTCTATCGCTCCCGCAACATCTATGTCAAGGCCCTTGCCGTAGCCGTCGCTTTCCACTGGCTCTTCGGCTGGCTGGAGGAAAGTAATAACTTCGCCCCCATCGACTTCTCCCTCTTCCTCCTGCTCGGCCTGTGCCTCTCGCCCGACTTCCGTCGCATGAGCGACGTCGAGTTCCGCCTCTGGTTCCGTTCCCTCTTCACCAGCGGGAAGAAAGTATCCCCCTACGATAAATTCCAGGTGCTCAAGCTCCTCGTAGTCCTCAAGGTCGCTCAGCGCCTTTCTCAGAAAAAGGCAGAAGCCGCAGGCGGCGCAGCTCCTGTAGCTGGCGCAGCCGCCACACCTGCCGGTTCCAACCTTCCGCCCGTTACTCCCGCCTTGCCTCAATCCTAAGGCGGCAAGGTCAATCCCCTGAAAACAGAAACGTCTCTCCTCATGAATCAACTCCGCGTCTTACAGGTATGTCTCGCAAACTCTTGGGTTCAGCCTTTGCTGGATGTCCTTGAGGACCAGGTGCTGATGGAGAGAGTGTTGCCCACTGCCGAATACCGTGGGCAGTATAGGATGACCCCCCAGGTGGCCGCCCTTTATCGCGAACCCATAGAGCGTTTCCGCCCTGACCTTATCCATGTCCACGGCACCGAAAACAATTTCGGCCAGCTCCAGCATTTTTTCCCCGACATCCCCGTCGTCGTATCCATTCAGGGCATCTACGAAGCCTATCTCCCTTACGCCACCGCCGGCCTCACCTCCGCCGACATGCGTCCCCACCGCACTCTCAAGAACATCCTTGGGCGCGGCGGCCTTCGCACAATGGAGCGCACCTTCCGCCACGGCATCGAGGCCTATGAGCGAGATATTTTCCAGACCTGCCGCTATTATTTCTGCCGCACCGACTGGGACCGCCAGTGGGTGGAGACCCATAGTCCCTCCCCCCGTATTTATCTCGGCGAGGAGCTCCTCCGCCCTGCCTTCTATGCCCGTTCCGGCCAGTGGGCCGCCGACAAGTGCCGGCCCCACAGCATCTTCATGCCCGCCGGCTACAATCCCATCAAGGGCCTCCACTATGCCCTCCGCACCGTCGCCGCCCTCAAACCGGCATGGCCCGACGTCCAGCTCCGCGTGCCCAGCATACCTCCCTACATGCTCCGGCGCGGCCCCCTCATGCACCGTCTCCTCGGTGAAGAGTACATCGGCTATGTCCTCCACCTCGTCCGCGAGCTCCATCTCACCGACAACGTCACCTTCCTCCCCCGCCTCTCCGCCGAGGAGATGGCCGAGGAAATGCTTCAGGCCGCCGTGTTCCTCTCTCCCACCGTCATCGACAACAGTCCCAACTCCGTAGGCGAAGCCATGATGCTCGGCATGTCCGTCGTCTCCACCCCCGTCGGCGGCATCCCCAGTTTCCTTACCGACGGCGACAATGCCCTCCTCGCTTCTCCCGAGGGCCTCGCCGATGCCGTGGCCCGCGTGTTCTCTTCCCCCGAACTTGCCCAGAGCCTCGCCCGCTCCGCCCACCAGACGGCCCTCCGCCGCCACGACCCTGCCGCTACCGCGCAGCAATACATCAATGCCTATCACGACATCGCCCAGCGATGATAACGTCCTATATATTCTATGCGAAATACAGCAGTCCTCCTGACCGTCCACAACCGAAAGGAACTCACGCTCCAGTGTCTCAGCTGCCTCTTCTCCCAGGAAGTTCCTGAAGACACCGCCCTGCAAGTCTATCTCACCGACGACGGTTGTACCGACGGCACTCCCGAGGCCATAGCCCGGCAATTTCCGCAAGTACATATCATCTCCGGCTCCGGCTCCCTCTTCTGGAACCGCGGCATGAACGCCGCCTGGGATGCCGCCCTCGCCGAGGCAGAGTACGACTCCTTCCTCTGGCTCAACGACGACACGCTCCTTTTTCCCGGAGCCCTCACCCGTATCTTCGAGGCCGACACCCTCAAGGGCGGGCAGTCCATTATTGTCGGCGCCACCGTATCCTCCTCCGACCATTCCGTCCAGACCTACGGCGGACGCCTCGAAGGCGGCAAGTTCGTGGCCCTCGACGGAGAGCTGCGCCCTGCCCGGTATTTCAACGGCAACATCGCCCTCATCCCCCTCACCGTCTATCGCCGCCTCGGCCAGCTCGACCCCTATTTCAGCCATTCCTTCGGCGACTTCGACTACGGCCGTCGCGCCCACTCCGCAGGCATTGCCATGTATCAGGTAGGCCAGGCCCTCGGCACCTGCGATGCCCACGTCCGCACCAGCGACTGGTGCAACCCCGCGCTGCCCCTCGCCACCCGCTGGCGCGCCATGTATGCCCCCAACGGCATGCCGCCCCACGAAATATTCCATTTCTCCCGCCGCCATCAGGGGCTCTTCCGTGCCTGCCGCCACTACGTCAGCACCATTGTCCATTGCCTCTGCCCGTGCCTTTACAACTGGCTCCACAAGTAGGCCTGCGCACCCCCTCCTCCCTTTTCCCCGAACATTTTCCCCGCTTCACAGCCACCCTATAGCCTCCCCGCCTCCTTCATGCCCAAGCTCCCCGTCCTCCTCCTCGCGTTCAATCGCCCCGACGACGTCGTCCTCTCCCTGGCTCCTGTCCGCCAGTACCGCCCCGAGCGTGTGTATCTCGCTTGCGACGGTCCGCGTGCCGGCCGTCCCGAAGAAGCCGAAGCCGTGCGCCAGACGCAGCAACGCATGACCGAGGGCATCGACTGGCCCTGCGAGGTATTCACCCTTTTCCGCACCGAGAACCTCGGATGCGAGACGGCCGTCTCCAGTGCCGTGTCGTGGTTCTTCGAGCATGAGGAGTTCGGTGTCATCGTAGAGGACGACGTAGTCCTCAGTCCCGATTTCTTCACCCTTTGCGAGGAGCTCCTGCCTTATTACAAGGATGAGCCGCGCGTGCAGCAGATTTGCGCCTCCTACTACGGCAAGCACAATCCCGTCACCTCCTACTACGGTTTCCAGAAGCGCCCCCAGATATGGGGCTGGGCCTCCTGGCGCCGCGCATGGCAGGACTATATGGACGTGGATATGAAGGCCTGGCCCCATTTCCGCATGTACCGCCTCATCCCCATCTACGGCATCTTCTGGACGCTCATGATGTGGCGCTACTGGCGCCGTGCCTACCGTCGCGCCGGCTCCCAGTCGTCGTGGGCCACGCGCTGGCATTTCGCTGCCGCCGTCAACGGGCTCGTCAGCGTCACTCCCCTCACCAATCTCAGCCTCAACGTCGGCACTACAGGCGGTGGCACGAACTACACCCACAAGTCCGCCGACCCCTTCTCCTATATGCAGATGGGCCACATCGCCCTGCCTCTCCACCATCCCGCCAAGGTGGGCCTCAGCTGGCGTCTTCAGCTCATCGACCGCCGTCTCTTCTGGTCCCAGCGCTGGCTCGCCGTAAAGAGGTTTGCCAAGAGAATTCTCCATATCAAGTAATATTTTCAGTCTTCGCCTGATAAAATCTGCGCATTTCTCCCTTACTTCCTTCTTTAGCCCCTTCTTATTTACCCCTCTTGGGTATTCTCCCCCTCCCTAACCGGGGAGGGGTGTCAAAGTTCCGAAGGAAGCTTTGACGGGGAGAGGCTGGGGGTGGGGCTGTGCAGGATTTTTTTTATGACTCAGTCACAATTTCTCCATTCCCTCTTTCAGACCCTCGCCGCCTACAAGATAGATTATTTTGTCATCGGCGACTATCGCTCCCTGCCCGACAGCGTGGGCCAGAGCGACCTCGACATCATCGTTGCCCCCGTCCATCGCGCGCGTCTCCACGACCTTCTTGCCGTGCTCTGCCGCGACGCCGACGTGCGCCTCGCCTCCTTCTATCGCAACGACACCAGCCATTTCTATCGCCTCCTCCATGCCGACTGGGGTCTCCAGTTCGACGTCTTCCACGTCGATTCCCTCCTCTATCGCGGTGCTCCCTATTTCCCCGTCAGCCTCCTGCGCCGCCACCTCACCACGTGGCACGACGTGCGCGTCCTCTCCCTCGATTTCAGCCTCTATCACGGCTTCATCAAGGAGGCCCTCCATCTCCTCCGCGCCAAGGATAAATACGTTGACGGCTTCTTCCAGCGCCTCACCGCCGAGCGCCCCGCCGTCCTCGCCGAACTCACCGAACTCTACGGCGAGAAAGTCGCCGCTCTCCTCGACGGCGTCGCCACGCGCGACGACCTCCTCGCCGTTATCCCCGCTTTCGGCAAGGCCCTCCGCCGTTCCGTGAAATGCCGCCATCCCTTCGCGCCCCTTTTCTGGCGCCTCCGCCTCGCGGGCCGCTTCTTCCGTCGCCGCCCGGGCTACGTCATCGCCGTCCTCGGCACCGACGGTTCCGGCAAGAGCACCGTCATCAACGCCCTCACCCCCTGGCTCTCCGAGTGCTTCCACGACAGCGTGCACTATCAGCACCTCCGCCCCACGCTCCTCCCCGACCTCGGCGTCGTCACCGGCAAGAAGAAGCCCCAGGCCGGTCCCGTCACCAATCCTCACGGCGGCCGTCCCTCCTCCTTCCCCGTCAGTCTCGTCAGGTGGCTGTACTACATGCTGGACTACACCCTCGGCTACCTCGTGCGCGTCTTTCCCCATGTCCGCACCCGTTCCTGGTGCTACATCTTCGACCGTTACTATCAGGATTACTACATCGACCCGCGCCGTTCCCGCACGCAGCTTCCCCACTGGCTCTTCCGCCTCGGCGAAGTCTTCGTCCCCTCGCCCGACGTCATCCTCTGCCTCGGCGGTGACCCCGAGGCCATCTATGCCCGCAAGCCCGAGACGTCGCTCGACGAGGTGCGCCGCCAGACCGACGTCCTCCGCCGCCTCTGCGATGCCCGCAAGAATGCCGTCTGGGTCGATACCACGCAGCCCCTCCCCGACACCCTTTCCGCCGCCCGCGATGCCGTCTTCACGACCCTCACCCGGCGTTTCTCTTTCTCCTCCATCCGCGGGTGATAGGCTCCTGTGTTGGGTATTAATGACAACGGACAACAGACAACAGACGTTTGCGGGGGGATAAATAACAACGGACAACAGACAACAGACGTTTGCGGGGGGATAAATAACAACGGACA
The DNA here is from genome assembly GCA_024401055.1 of Bacteroidaceae bacterium. Classification (GTDB taxonomy): domain Bacteria; phylum Bacteroidota; class Bacteroidia; order Bacteroidales; family Bacteroidaceae; genus Alloprevotella. The sequence goes on from JAKSLT010000007.1 coordinate 49,276, forward strand.
ACGGACAACAGACGTTTGCGGGGGGATAAATGACAACGGACAACGGACAACAGACGTTTACGGACGGCATAATTCGGTAGTGCGCTGCATTACAATTCTTGAAAATTCCATTCAGTCCGCATGGAAAAATTCGATAATTCGCTAATTCGGGATATAAAAAGAAGTCGTTATTATCTACCCGCTCCCGACTTCCAGAATTTTTGATAAATTTTTTCCTAATTCATGTAGCGCCGCAGGCATTCCCTTCCCAATTTTTTCCCAATTCGTGCAAGCCGCAGGCAAATTCCCTTCCTCGAAACTGTAAAATATTTTGACAAAACGAAAATGGCGGGAAAACGACGATTTCCGGGGCTCCGCGTTCGCGTTATGGCAGACGGACTTTGCAATAGTCCGCACGGCGTTATTGTTTTTGCATGCTCCGGCTGGCATTTTTCGGGATTTTTCGCTCCGTTTTCCTCATTTTTTTCAAAAATCCGCCCTTGGCCGCGGTACTTTTTCCCATAAAGTTTGCACTAGTTCCCTTTTAATTTCAACTGAAAGAGGACTAGGAAAAATTAAAAGAGGACTAGTTCGGATTAAAAGCGGACTAGTTCGAATTAAAGGAGGACTAGTGCGAATTAAATGGGAAGAAGTTTTCGGCGGCTTAAAAAAGGCTTGGAGTAAAAGGGAACTAAGGTGCGCAGAGGAGTGTAAGTGCGGTGAGAATCAGAAGAATACCAAAGTACTCAAATTTCGCGATATTTCGGAGCGCGGCGCGCCGCGGCGGAAAATACGCTATTCTCGCGCGAAAATAGGCCCCGAAACTGTAAAATATTTTGACAAAACGGCGGTGCGGTTTTCGCGCGGGCGGCAACGCGGGAGAGCTTCCGTGCATGCTCTGCGGGAGAAGGCGAAGCCCGTCCGCAATGCCCCGCGTCCTCGCCGCTTTTCTGCCAAACGGGAGCCATGAGGCGTAAAATCCCGCCCCTTTTCCACGAAAAAGGAACAACGTGGAAGAAAAATCCCTCCGCCTTTGGCTGAGTGGGGAATAATTTGTAACTTTGTGCCGTCAATAGTATGCCTATGGCATAACGCGCGAAAATAATGAACGAGGCAACACCCCTGAAGATACTCCTTTCGGCCTATGCCTGCGAGCCCGGACGCGGTTCGGAGCCCGGCGTGGGGTGGCACTGGGTGCTGGCGCTGGCCGAACGGCCCGGCGTGGAGCTCCACGTCGTCACGCGCGCCAACAATCGGATGGCCATTGAGGCGTATCGCTCGGTGCACCCCGAGACGTGGAGCGTGCAGTTCCACTACTACGACCTGCCGCGCTTCTTCCTCTGGCTGAAACACCACGGACTGGGCACCATCGCCTATCATGACCTGTGGCAGATGGGCATGGCGGGGCTGGCCAGGCGGCTCCACCGCGAGCACCGTTTCACGCTGGCCCATCATCTCACCTTCGGGCAGTATCGCAGCGCCACGCTGCTCTATCGCCTCGGCATACCCCTCTTCATCGGCCCCCTCGGCGGCGGCGAGCGCACGCCCCTCAACCTGCTGGGGCTCTACACCTTCCGGCAGCGCATGGAGGAGTACTTGCGGCGCTTCATCATCAAGGCGGCGTATGTGAATCCCTTCCTCTGGCGCGCCTACGGCAAGGCGACGCTCATCTTCTGCCGCACGGAATACACGCGGCGGGCCCTCATCCTCCCCGCATGGCGCAAGAAAGCCCTGCTGGCCACCGAAATCGGCGCCGACGCCGGGGCCGTGGGCGCAGAGCCCGCCGCGGCGCGCGGGAAGCAGTTCCTCTTCGTGGGGCGCTACATATCGTGGAAAGGCATCAAGCTCGTGCTCAGGGCCTTCCAGCTGCTGGCCGAAGAGGAGCCGGACGCCACCCTCGTCATGGTGGGCGGCGGCGACATGGAGGAGTACATCCGCCGCTTCGTGGCCGACAACGGCCTGACCGAGCGCGTCGCCGTGCACACATGGATGCCCCAGGAAGAGGTGCAGCGCCACTACGCCGAAAGTCGGGCGATGATTTTCCCCTCGCTCCACGACAGCGGCGGCACGGTGGTGCTGGAAGCGCTGGCGCATGCCACGCCGGTGGTATGCCTCGACTGCGCCGGCCCCGCCGTAGTGGTGGGCCCCGACCTGCAGGAGCTTGTGGTGCCTACCCATGGCCTCACGCCCGAGGAAGTGGCGCGCCGCATGGCCGGAAAGCTCCGCATGCTGTGCACGGATGAGACCGCCTGCCGGGACCTGGCGCGCCGCAGCCTGGAGAGAGCCCGCCGCATGACGTGGCAGTGCCGCGTGGAAGAAACATACGCCGAGATAGAGAAAGCGTTGCGGACGTTGGGACGAAGCGATGAGAAGATATGAGTTGGCTTCGCCAAGAAATAATTCCCTTCGGGGAAATAACAGGCCCCCTTCGGGGGGAAATAATAAGTCTTCGGGGAATAGAGAATATAGATATTTCCAAGCGTCAGCGCTGAATTATTTCCGGCCGCAGGCCGAACTATTTCTTGCCGCAGGCAATAAGGAAAAAGAGTTGGCTATCTCCAAGAAATAATTCCCTTCGGGGAAATAACAGGCCCCCTTCGGGGGGAAATAATA
>JAKSLT010000070.1 GCA_024401055.1 Bacteroidaceae bacterium
ACAGTTTCGGGAAAGGGATTTCGCCTGCGGCGCTACATGAATTAGGAATAAATTTATCAAAAATTTTGGAGGGTTGGAGCAGGAGAGCGTTTTTTCTGTCGGCTAACGCCGAGAAATAATACCGCCCTGCGGGCGGGAAATAATTGGCCGCTTCGCGGGAAATATCTCTGAAAATTATTTCCTTATAATATTATTTCCGGCGAAGCTTTACTATTTCTTGCGAAGCAATAAGAAAACTCGGGCTCTCCCCCCTCGGGGGAGTTGGAGGGGGGCGTTTGGGGGTCGGAGCAGCATGAAAAAAGTCCTCCGGGAGTCGGCGGAGGACTCGCGGAGGACTTTATGTAAAGAGACGTGCACCTTATATATATTAATGTGCGCGCGGGAGGGTGTCAGACGGTTTTCGGCGACGGTATTACTTATACATGGGGCCGAAGTTCTGGCAGGCGCGGAAGTCGGCGCCTTCCTTGTCCATGCCGAAGGCGTTCCAGGCGGCGGGACGGAAGATGTCCTTCTCGGGAACGTTGTGCATGCATACGGGGATGCGGAGCATGGAGCAGAGGGTGATGAGGTCGGCACCGATGTGGCCGTGGGCGATGGCGCCGTGGTTGGCACCCCAGCAGTTCATGACGCTATATACGTCCTTGAAGCAGTCGCGGGTGGGGTCGAGGCGCGGTACGAACCATGTGGTGGGCCATGTGGGGTCGGTGCGCTTGTCGAGTTTGTCGTGGACGGCCTCGGGGAGTTCGGCGCTCCAGCCTTCGGCAATCTGCAGCACGGGACCCTGGCCGGCAACCATGTTGAGGCGCATCATGGTCATGGGCATACCGCCGCGGGTGCGGAAGTGGGAGGAGTAACCGCCGCCGCGGAAGTAGTCGCGGTCGGCAGGCATCCAGTCGGTGGCGGCGAGGCAGGCCTCGGCGTCGGCAGGCGTCATGTTCCAGGGCTCCTTCATGGTGGGGTTGCCGTTTTCATCCTTCATCTCGCCGGTAGCGTCGAGGGTGGTGGCGCCGGAGTTGATGAGGTGGATGAAGCCACCAGCGGGGATACCTTCGGGCTTCCAGCCTGTGACGCGCTCCACGGCCTCGGGACTCCAGTAGGTGCGGACGTCGGAGAACATCACGCCCTTGTTGGTGAGGAGATGACCGAAGAGCATGGAGATGCCGTTCATGAAGTCGTTCTCGGTGGCGAGGACGCGGGCCTCGCGGATGCCGTTCCAGTCGTAGGAGGAGCACATGAGGGACTCGGGGAAGTCGAAGTTGGGCTTGTAGTCGGTCCACTGGCGCTGGCCCTGCACGCCGGCAGCGATGGCGTTGTGGCCGAGGGCCTCTTCCTTGTAGCCGAGCTCGAGGAGGCGAGGGTTGCCCTCCATGAGGTCGCGGATAATCATCATGTTCTTGACGGTGAACTCCCAGTCGGCGTCCTTTTCCTCGCGGGTCTTGCCCTTACCCTTGCCGTTGAACTCGTGCATGGGCGTGCCGGGGAAGATGGCGCGGTCTTCGTTGTAGTCGTGGCCTTCGCGGGGCTTGCAGTACTTGTTGACCCACTCCATGGCGCGCTTGAATTCTTCGGGGTCGAAGATATTGAAATCTACGCGGCGGAGAATTTCCACGAGGCTGACGTACTCGGTGCGCATGCCGAGGTAGTGCTGCAGGAAGTCGGCATCGACGATGGAGCCGGCGATACCCATGCAGGTGTTTCCGAGGGAGAGGTAGGACTTGCCGCGCATTGTGGCCATAGCCTGTGCGGCGCGTGCCCAGCGGAGGATTTTCTCGCGCACGTCGGCGGGGATGGTGTTGTCGTCGAGGTCCTGCACGTCATGGCCGTAGATGCCGAATGCGGGGAGACCCTTCTGGGCGTGGGCGGCGAGTACGGCGGCGAGATACACAGCGCCGGGGCGCTCGGTGCCGTTGAAGCCCCATACGGCCTTGGGCCAGTGGGGGTGCATGTCCATCGTCTCGGAGCCGTAGCACCAGCACGATGTGACGGTGATGGTGGCGCCTACGCCTTCGCGCTCGAATTTCTCCTGGCAGGCAGCGCTCTCGGCCACGCGGCCGATGGTGCTGTCGGCGATGACGCACTCCACGGGGGAGCCGTCGCCGTTGCGGAGGTTACTGCTGATGAGTTCGGCTACGGCATGGGCCAGAGCCATGGTCTTGTCTTCAAGACACTCGCGCACGCCACCCTGACGACCGTCAATGGTGGGGCGAATACCAATTTTAGGATAGTTCATAGTGTTAGGGAAGAGTTAAAGAAATTATAATGAATGAGGTTTTGCAGATGCTGCGGTGCCTTCGGCGGGGGAAGGCTGGGGCTCGGCGGGAGCGGAGGCGGGGGATTCGCCCTCTTCGCTGACGGCGAGCGTGTCCGCCTCGGCGTCGGAGGAGTCGTCGGTCTCGTAATAGCTGTCGAGGTCGCGGCCTCCGCTGTAGTAGTCGGCGTCGTCGGTGTCGCATTGCGGCTCGGGATATTTGCGGAGGTACTTGGGGCGCAGCGCGGTGTCGTCGAGCACGTGCATGAAGAAGCGCCCCACGATGGGCAGGCCGAGACGCGAGCCCTGGGCGAAGCTTCCGCCGTTGAAGTGTATGCTGTGGTATTCACCGCCTACCCACGCGCCGGCAACGAGACAGGGCGTGGCACATACAAACCAGCCGTCGGCGCCGTCGTTGGTGGTGCCGGTCTTGCCGCCATAGTCGAGGGCGTCGGCATAGGCGCCGAGGTAGGAAATGATGCCGGCCGACGTGCCTTCGTGGGAGCCTGCCCAGAGGAGGGTGCGCATGAAATAGTTGGAGCGTTCGTCGAGGGCACGATGCGTCTTGGGCTTAGCGCGATATATGACGCGGCCCCTGCGATCGACGACCTTGCTGATGAGCATGGGTTTGACATGGACGCCGCCGTTGGCCACCGTGGAGTAGGCGCTGACCAGTTCCTGCACGTTGACCTCGCAGGCTCCGAGGGCGAGAGAGGGCATGTTTTTGAGCGGGGAGTTGATGCCCATGTCGTGGGCCGTCTTGATGACCTGCGGCACGCCCACCGTCTGGGCCAGTTGCACGGCTACCGTGTTGACGGACGAGGCGAAGGCGCGGCGGAGCGTCATGTCGGCATAGGAGAAGCGGCCGCGGGAGTTCTTGGGGCTGTATATAGTGCCGTTGTGGCGGATTTTCACGGGCTGGTCCTTGATGCGGTAGTTGGGCGTGAAGCCCTGCTTCATGCCGGCAGAATAGACGAAGAGCTTGAAGGTGGAGCCCGGCTGATGGCGTGCGGCCACGTTGTCGTGCTGCCAGGTGCGGAAATCCACGTCGCCTACGTAAGCCTTCACGTTTCCTGTCTGGGGTTCGATGGCAATAAAGCCCGTGTGGAGGAAATGGAGCATGTAGAAGAGGGAGTCCATGGAGGATATTTCCGCATCATGGCCGCCGTCGTAGTCGAAGAGATGAACTTTGTGGGGACGGTTGAGATGGCTGTAGATACTGTCGGGCTGTCCCGGAAATCTGGCGGCAAGCAGCCTGTAGGCCTCGGTGGATTTTATCTTATCCTTGAGGAAACTCTCGCGGGAGCGGGAACCCACCCAGGGGTTGCCGTCCGCCACGGTGCCGTTGAAGATATTTTGCAGGCGGTTCATCTCCTCCTTCACGGCCTTCTCGGCGTGGCGCTGCATGGAGGCGTCGAGCGTGGTGTAGATTTTGAGGCCATCGACGTAAGGGTCGAGGTCGGGACATACCTCCTTGAGCTCATCCACCACGGCCTGGCGGTAGTGGAGAGCGATGCCGTCGTAGGCGTTGAGGACATGAAACTTAAGGTTGATGGGAGTAGCCATGAGCGCGTCCCGCTCGGCGCGGGAGATTTTGTCGTGGGTGTAGAGGTTGTCGATGACTACGTTGCGGCGCTCCAGGGCGTTCTCGGGGTTGATGCGGGGATTATAGAGCGACGTGGCTTTAAGGAGTCCCACGAGCATGGCCGCCTCCTCGGGCTTGAGACGGGAGGGCGTGGTGTCGAAGTAGGTCTGTGCCGCCGCCTTGATGCCGAAGGCGTTGCAGCCGAAGTCCACCGTGTTGGCATACATGCGCAAGATGTCCTCCTTGGAACAGATGCACTCCAGTTCCGTAGCGATAATCATCTCCTTGCTCTTCATCACGAGAATCTTGATGCCGGGGATGCGGCCGAGCAGGCCTGTGCTGTATTGCGTGCGAATACGGAACATGTTCTTCACGAGCTGCTGCGTGATGGTGCTGGCACCGCGGGCATTACCGGTGAAGGCGTCCTTGATGGCGGCAAAGAAGCCTATGACGTCCACGCCGTGGTGCTGATAGAAGCGCTCGTCCTCCGTGCTGATGAGAGCGTCGAAGAAGCAAGGGGCAATGCTGTCGTATGGTACGGGCTGGCGGTTTTCGGAGAAATAACGGCCCAGCAGCTTGCCGTCGTCGGTGTAAACCTCGGAGGCCACGGCCGTCTTAGGATGGATAATCTCGTTGATTTCGGGGCTCTTGCCAAAAAGCCAAAGGAAATTGGTGATAACGGCAATGCAGTAGAGGATAACTGCAATGAAAAACGTGCAGACCCCAGTGACAATCTTCTTCCACCAGGGGCCTTTGTAGAGTCCTTTGTACCAACTCCAGAAACGTATGACAGGAGTGGTGATACGTTTCCAAAAAGCGATGATACGTTCTTTCATATAGGGTGTGAGTTTTATATGCTGGTCAATCTGTCGCGGGAGGGACTAATACGCACCGTTGCGGAGGGCCTGCGTCTGAGCGTCGATGACGGCGACGGCGGTGATGTTGACGATGTCGCGCACGCTGCTCTCGAAGTCGGTGAAATGAATGGGCTTGCGCAAACCGAACTGTATGGGGCCGATGACTTCTCCGTCGTCGGCGGCCAGTGCCTTGAGGATTTTGTATGAGGCGTTGGCGGCAGAGAGGTTGGGGAAGACGAGGGCGTTGACGTCGAGGCCGTTGAGGCGCGTGAAGGGGTATTTCTCGTCGCGCAGCTCGCGGTTGAGGGCGAAGTTCACCTGCATCTCGCCGTCGATGGCCAGGTCGGGATAGCGCTCGTGGAGGCGCTGGATGACGTGCTGCACCTTGGCAGCGGAACCTTCGATGTCGGTGCCGAAGTTAGAGTAGCTTATCATGGCGATGACCGGCGTGCGGTTGAAGAAGCGCACGGCCTCGGCGGTGAGACGTGCGGTGTCTTCCAGGGCCTCCTCATCGGGGTGGCGGTTGATGAGCGTGTCGGCCACGAAGCAGAGACCGCGCTTGTTGTTGACGATATGAAGGGCGGCGAAATGCTTGTAGCCCGGACGGATACCTACCACTTCGTTGGCCACCTTGATGGTATTGCTGTACTTTGTGTACATGCCGGCCACGAAAGCGTCGGCGTCGCCCGTCTCCACCATCATCATGCCGAAGTAGTTGCGCTCGTACATCTTATCGACGGCCTCCTGGAGCGTGTAGCCGCGGCGCTCCATCTTGTGGGCCAGAACCTTGGCGTAGCGCAGGCGGGTGTCGTGCATCTCCTGGGTGGGGACGCGGAGGTTGAGGAGTTCCACGCCGTCGAGGTTGAGGTTGAGATCGGCGGCCATGCGGCGTATTTTCTCGTCGTTGCCCAGCAGGATGGGGCGGCAGATACCTTCTTCCTTGGCGCGCACGGCAGCCTCGATAACATGGGGGTGGGTGCCTTCGGCATAGACCACGCGCTTGGGATTGGTGCGGGCGGCATCGAAGAGGTTCTGCACGAACTTGCTCTCCTGCCCCATGAGCTGGCGCAGACGCTGCTTGTAGGCCTTCCAGTCCGCGATGGGGTGGCGGGCCACGCCGCTCTCCATCGCTGCCTTCGCTACGGCCATGCTCACGTCAGTGATGAGGCGCGGGTCAACGGGCTTGGGGATGAAATAGTCCGGCCCGAAGGTGAGGTGGCGCACGCTGTAGGTGCGGTTCACGACGTCGGGCACGGGGCGGCGGGCAAGGTCGGCGATGGCACGCACGGCAGCCTGCTTCATCTCCTCGTTGATGGCCGTGGCAGCCACGTCGAGCGCGCCGCGGAAGATATAGGGGAAGCCTATGACGTTGTTAATCTGGTTGGGATAGTCGGTACGCCCCGTGGCCATGAGAACGTCGGGGCGTGCCTCCTTGGCCTCGTCGTAGCTGATTTCAGGCACGGGGTTGGCCAGGGCGAAGATGATGGGGTTGGCGGCCATTGAGCGCACCATGTCCTGCGAGAGGATGTCGCCCTTCGAGAGACCCACGAACACGTCGGCGCCCTTGATGGCGTCTGCCAGCGTGTGGAGGTCGCGCTCGGTGGAAAATTCCCGTTTCTGCTCTGTCAGGTCGTTACGGTCGGCACGCAACACGCCCTTGGAGTCTATCATCACGACGTTCTCCTTGCGGGCGCCGAAACTGCAATAGAGCTTCGTGCAACTGATGGCAGCGGCACCGGCGCCGCTCACGACGATGCGCACGTCTTCTATCTTCTTGCCCGCCAGCTCCACGGCATTGATGAGGCCGGCACACGAGATGATGGCCGTGCCGTGCTGGTCGTCGTGCATCACGGGGATGTCAAGCTCAGCCTTCAGCCGTTCCTCTATCTCGAAGCACTCCGGCGCCTTGATGTCCTCCAGGTTAATACCGCCGAAGGTGGGGGCTATGGCCTTGACGGCCTGGATAAACTTCTCGGGATCCTTCTCGTCCACCTCGATGTCGAAGGCATCGACGCCGGCGTAGATTTTGAAGAGGAGGCTCTTGCCCTCCATCACGGGCTTACCGCTCACGGCGCCGATGTCGCCCAGACCGAGCACGGCCGTGCCGTTGCTTATGATGGCCACGAGGTTGCCCTTGTTGGTGTAGCGGTACGCATCGTTGGCGTTCTTCTGTATTTCGAGGCAGGGCTCCGCCACGCCAGGGGAGTAGGCCAGCGAAAGGTCGCGGGTGGTGTGGTAGGGCTTGGTGGGGACTATCTCAATCTTGCCGGGCTTACCTTCCGAATGGTATCGGAGCGCGTCTTCTTTTGATGTCTGTATCATGGAGATTATCGTGAAGGAATTCTATGAAGTTTTGCAGCAGTTTGCGTGCTTGCGCAAAATCCGCTGCGAAGTTAGCAAAAAATCCTAAAATAAATGTATTGCCGTGCTCTTAAACGCAAAAAAAACACACATTATTAAAAAAAAAAAGAAAAAGAGAAGTCTAAATCAGCGATTTTTTCCAAAAAAGCAGTATATTTGCAACCTAAACCAGCTTCGCAATGCAAAACGACAATTCCGGTTTCATTCGTCAGCAAATCATTGATGTGGCTTTGAAAGGCTTTCAACAGCATGGCATTCGGCAGTACACCATGGACCAGTTGGCCCATGAGATGGGCATGTCGAAGCGAACGCTTTATGAGAACGTCGTCGGCAAGGAGGAGCTACTGATGGCCTGTATGGAGGCCAACGAAGCCAGGCACCGCGAACAGCGCCAGATACTGTTGACGGAGACAAGCAATGTCCTTGAGTTTATTCTGGGAGACCTCTCCTACAGCCTTCAGCACTACCACCACCAGAGCCTTGCCTTTATCGCCGACCTGGCGCGCTATCCTGCGGTGATCGCCCACATGGAGAGCTATCGCGAGGCCCATTGTGCCGAAGCCGTGGAATTTTTGCTTCGCGGTGTAGAGCAGGGCGTGTTCCGCCCGGAAATAGACTACGAGGTGTATTACAATCTGGTGTTCCGCCAAATGGCGATGCTGGCCACGCAGCCCTATTTCCGCTCACTGCCGATGAGGGATATTTTCCTTAATGTGACGGTGGTGAATCTCCGCGGCTGTTGCACGGAGAAGGGCAACAAGATGATTGACGAATTCCTGAAGTCCGAAAAGAAGAAATGTAGAAAAACCAAGGCGCCGAAGCGCCGGACAATCGAATAATCGAACAATCGAATAATCGCAAATAACCAAAAACCAACATTTATGCACAAAACAATTAAACTACTGGCCATCGCACTGCTCAGTATGGGCAGCATGGCCGTGCAGGCCTACGACAAGATAGGCCTGAGCTTCAGCCGCACTGGCACCGACGCGGGGAGCGTGGCCGTGAAGATTGTGGATCAGGACGGCAAAGCCATTGAAGGTGCCACCGCCACCGTCACTTCCAGCCACGCCTTCAAGGCATCTGCCGAGGCTATTGGCGAGAACATTCTCTGCTTCGACGTGAATGGCAACACCTCCCCCACCATCAACTTCAGCGTGGCCGTCACGGGCCTGAAGGAGAGCATCACCTACAGCCTCGTAGGCATTGACGTCCACGCTCTGAACGGCGCAAGTAAGTACCAGATGAACAACGACAACGTCAACCGCTTCTGGAACGTCAACCTCAAGCAGAACGGCAACGCCTTCGCCTTCCTCGAGGACATCGACATCGCTGCCGGCATCGGCGAGAGCGGGACGAGCGTACACCAGTTCTGGGACCTTGAGGCCGAGAGCGAGGCCGTCGCTACCGGCACGCTGACCCTCGACTTCACCATCACCGCCGGCACCGACAACAAGGGCTGCTTCTTCGGCCTGAGTTATATTACCATCGGCGGCAACGAGGTCATTGAAGAAGGCGAAGAACCCGTCGTTGACCCCATCGACCCTCCCGTTGACCCTATCGATCCCGACGAGCCTGTCGTTGACCCCGACGAGGAAGGTTTCGGCGGCAGCGAGCAGTACTATCGCATTCAGTGGTACGGCAACGAGAACAGCTACATCACCGAGACCAACGGCGTGCTTCAGGTGGATGCTCTCAAGAACACCGTGATGCAGTACTGGCAGTTCCTCCCCACGGGCAAGGCCCACTGCTACTACATCAAGAACGCCATCACCAAGAACTACATCGAGGCTTGCAAGCCCTCTGCCGACAATACCTACAACATAGGCACCGTCGCCACTCCCGTTGAGTATTACATCAGCAAGGAGTCGGCCCTGGACAACGCCTACCGCCTCACCTCCACCAACTGCAGCAACTACGACGCCACCAACAAGGCTCCCGTGGGTCTCAACAAGAACGGCGCCAACTCCTACATCATCACTTGGGGTGCCGCCACCGCCAACACGGGCTCCTACTGGTACATCGTGCCCACCGAACTCGACTACGACTACGAAGGCGCCGCCGCCAGCAAGAAGCACTCCTCATTCGCCAAGTCCGCACAGGTTTATTTCATGCCCTGCGGCAGCGTGAAGTCCACCGTATGCGTCAGCAAACTTCAGGTGACCGGCGAAGGTGCCATGCGTCCGCTGGACTATCCCGCCACCACCTGGGCCGGCAGTAGCAAGAAGTCGGGCACGGCTAACGTCAGCTCCTACTGGACGCTCTTTACCACCGACAAGGGCGAAGTGGCTCCCGAACACGAGATACAGGTAGCCGCCACCCTCCGCGGCATCCCCGCTGCCGGTTACATCGCTCAGGCTTGCTTCGACTGGAACCACGACGGCGAGTTTGAGGACGTGCAGCAGATTGACGGCCCCACCAGCAAGAACATTACCTTCAAGACCACCGTGCCCGCCGACGCCAAGATGGGCGAGAGCCGCATGCGTATCCGCATCACCGACAACGGCATGACGGGCCCCGATGAGGAAGTCAGCCAGGGCCAGATTCTCGACTGCATCCTCGTCACCGTACCCTTCGCCGAGCCCGAAGTGACCGTCTCCGTCAACGACACCATCCGCGGCGCCGCCTCCAAGACTGTGGGCGACGGCGGCCAGGTGACCTGTAAGGCCTATCCCGTGGGCAATGCCAAGTTCCTCTGCTGGCTCGACGGCAAGAAGGTGCTCGGCACCCTTGCCAACTACACTTTCGTACCGCAGGCCCCCCGCCATCTCACGGCCGTGTTCAGCGTCAACACCACTGACGAGCGCCCCACCGGCATCGACACTTTCCCCGCCACTCCCGTTGACGAGCCCTACGCCGCTCCGCTCTATTACGACCTCAGCGGCCGCCTCGTCACCGCTCCCGTCAAGGGCGAGACATACATCCGCAAGGACTCCGCCCTCACCGGCAAGGTTGTCATCTTCTAACTTATCATCGCATAATCTTATTATCTCATAATCTCACAATCTCACAACATGGACAAGAAAATTCTCCTCGGCCTTGGCGGTGCCTTTGCTGCCACTGCGGCCTTTGCGCAACAGCGCCCTAATATTATATATATAATGTGTGACGACATGGGCTACGGCGACCTCGGTTGCTATGGCCAGCAGTACATTGCCACGCCCAACATCGACCGCCTCGCCTCCCAGGGCATGCGCTTCACGCAGGCCTATGCCGGCTCCCCCGTCAGCGCCCCCTCACGCGCTTGCTTCATGACCGGCCAGCACAGCGGCCATACCCACGTGCGCGGCAACCGCGAATACTGGAACAGCGGCAACTTCAACTATAAGTTCAAGGCCGACAACGGCAACGTCTGCACCGATTACTCCGTAGTGGGTCAGGAGCCCTACGACACCGACCACGTCATCATCCCCGAAATCTTCAAGCAGGAAGGCTACGCCACCGGCATGTTCGGCAAGTGGGCCGGCGGTTACTACAACCTCAACGACCCCTCGAAGTCCTCGCCCTCCACGCCCGACAAGCGCGGCATCGACTGCTTCTACGGCCCCATCTGCCAGTTCCAGGCCCATACCTACTATCCCAACTTCCTCAACCGCTACGACCCCAAGAACCACGGCGACAAGACCGTAGTCGTAGATGTCCTCTCTGAGAATATCAAGCATAAGGACGTGGCCAGCGGCAGCGCCGACTACGAGAACCGCACGCAGTACTCCGCCGACCTCATCCACCGCTACGCCCTCAGTTGGCTCGACGAGCGCGCCGCAGAGGTGAAGGAGAAGGGCACGCCCTTCCTCGGCATCTTCACCTACACCCTGCCCCATGCCGAACTCTGGCAGCCCCGCGACAGCATCCTCGCCGCCTACGACGGCCACTTCTGCGAAGAGCACGGCGGTGGCGGTTCCTCCTGGTACAAGTCCATCAGCAACGGCCACGCCCAGTTTGCCGGCATGATTACCCGCCTCGACGCCTATGTGGGCGAGATTATGGCTAAACTCGAAGAGAAGGGCCTGGCCGACAACACCGTCCTCATCTTCACCTCCGACAACGGCCCTCACGAGGAAGGCGGTGCCGACCCCGAGTTCTTCAACCGCGACGGCCTGCTCAAAGGCCACAAGCGCTCTACCTACGAGGGCGGCATCCGCGTGCCCTTCATCGTGCGCTGGCCCAGCACCATCAAGCCCGGCAGCGTGAGCGACCACATGTTTGCCTTCTACGACCTCATGGCCACCTTCTCCGACATCGCCGGCGTGGATAACTACAAGAAGTACAACCCCAAGGGCGAGAACGACTACTTCGACGGCATCTCCTTCTATCCCACGCTCACCGGCAAGGGCGTACAGGAAGAGCACGACCACCTCTACTGGGAGTTCCACGAGACCAATATGCTCGGCGTGCGCCAGGGCAACTGGAAGCTCGTCGTAAGCGGCGGCAGCGTGCAGGGCCTCTTCGACCTCGCCACCGACATCCACGAGGACACCAACCTCGCCACCAAGTACCCCGACAAGGTGAAGGAACTCAAGGCCATCATCAAGAAGGAGCACACCAACAGCAGCCTCTTCCAGGTGACCATCCCCAACTGATTCCCGTCTATGCAGCAATGCTCCGCGCGCCTTGCCGCGCTCCAGCAGATAATAGAAACCAGTAGCCCCTGCGGCCAGGACGAGATACGCCTCGCCCTGGCGCAGCAAGGGGTATATATCTCGCAGCCGCAACTCTCCCGCGACCTCGCGAAGTTGCACGCCAAGAAACAGGGAGGCCACTACGTCATCGTCCCCGACCCCCGCTACAAGCGCCTCCCCTAACTCTTAATTCATAATTCTTAATTCATAATTCCCAATTCCCTCCTCCTCATGAAAAGAATCATTCTCCTCGCGCTCATGGCCACACTCTCCCTTGGAGCCGGCGCTACGAGTTTCTCCTTCTTCAGTTCCAAGGAGCCTCCCCGCAAGACCTACTGCAAGAATCCCCAATGCAAGTGCAAGCACTGCAAATGCAAGCACTGCGTAGGCTATTGCCGCGAATGTATGCCGCCCAAGCCCGGCCCCGGCCACAACAAGCCTCAGCCCCCCATGCCCGGCTACGACAAGCCTCAGCCCCCCAAGGGCCCCCAGACCGGTAAGCCCCAGCCGCAACCCCAGCCCCAGCAACCCAACCACGGGGGACGCCGATAATAAATGTTTAACCCTAATAATAAAGAAAAAATGAAAAAGATTCTTTCCTTAGCCTTAATGGCCGTTTTCACGCTCTCCCTCAGCGCACAGACCGTAAAGACCGAATGCCCCGCCACGCCCCAGTGCAAAGAGCAGTGCAAGCAACAGTGTAAAGAGCAGTGCAAGAAGCAGTGCAAAGAGCAGTGCAAGCAACAGTGCAAAGAGCAGTGCAAGCAACAGTGCAAAGAGCAGTGCAAGAAGCCCTGCAAAGAGCAGTGCAAGCAACAGTGCAAAGAGCAGTGCAAGAAGCAATGCAAAGAGCAGTGCAAGCAACAATGCAAGCAGCAGTGTAAGAAGCCCTGCAAAGAACAGTGCAAGCAACAGTGCAAAGAGCAGTGTAAGCAACAGTGCAAAGAGCAGTGCAAGAAGCCCTGCAAAGAGCAGTGCAAGCAAC
>JAKSLT010000071.1 GCA_024401055.1 Bacteroidaceae bacterium
AGGCTCTGCCTTCTCTGGTTGCAGCGGCCTGACCTCCGTCACCATCCCCAATAGCGTGAAGAGCATAGGAGACTCTGCCTTCTCTGGTTGCAGCGGCCTTACCTCCGTCACTATCCCGAACAGCGTGAAAAGCATAGGATATTCGGCCTTCTATGGTTGCACAAATGTTGAATACCTGAATTATGACAGTGATGCCGTTGTTCCTTCGGATTTTGGGAATAAACTAAAGGAAGTAATAATAGGAAATCATATTACGAGCATAGCAAACAATGTCTTCTCCAATTGCAGCGACCTGACTTCCGTCACCATTGGTAGTGGCGTGACGAGCATAGGTAAAAATGCTTTTATGGGTAGCAGCAACGTTAAAGAACTTATTTATGCCGATGGCTGTACAACGGCATTACGCACATACTTGACAAGTATTACTTCCGTCACTATCCCAAACAGCGTGACGAACATTGGAGAATCTGCCTTCTCTGGTTGCAGCGGACTGAGTTCCGTAAACATTCCTAACAGCGTGACGAGCATAGGAAACAAAGCCTTCTATGGTTGCAGCGGCCTGACTTGCGTCACTATCCCCAACAGTGTGAGGAGCATAGGGGCAAGTGCCTTTGATGGGTGCAGCAACGTTAAAGAGCTTGTTTATGCCGATGGCTGTACAACGGCATTACGCACATACTTGACAAGTATTACTTCCGTCACTATCCCAAACAGCGTGACGAACATTGGAGAATCTGCCTTCTCTGGTTGCAGCGGACTGAGTTCCGTAAACATTCCTAACAGCGTGACGAGCATAGGAAACAAAGCCTTCTATGGTTGCAGCGGCCTGACTTGCGTCACTATCCCCAACAGTGTGAGGAGCATAGGGGCAAGTGCCTTTGATGGGTGCAGCAACGTTAAAGAGCTTGTTTATGCCGATGGCTGTACAACGGCATTACGCACATACTTGACAAGTATTACTTCCGTCACTATCCCAAACAGCGTGACGAACATTGGAGAATCTGCCTTCTCTGGTTGCAGCGGACTGAGTTCCGTAAACATTCCTAACAGCGTGACAAGTATAGGTGTATCTGCCTTCAGTGGCTGTAGTGGTTTGACATCATTTGCTATTCCAAACAGCGTGACGACTATAAAGGAACGAGCTTTTTACGGCTGCGAAAAAATAAAGGAAATAAATACGGGTAATAACATAGAGGTTATTCCCGAAAGTTGTTTCGAGAACTGCTCCAGCCTTGATACCTTAGTAATTGGAGAGAGCACAAGACAAATAGAAAAGGATGCCTTCAAGGGATGTGAGCGCATAACGCAGATTCACTCGCACAACTACGTTCCTCCCACTTGTGCTACTGACTTCCCCGAGTATGTCTATAAGGCTGCCGTGGTGTATGTACCTAATACCAATAACGCTGTTTCCCGCTATCAGGCAGATAATATATGGAGTAAGTTCTTTGAGATATACGACGAAGACATTACGGGCGTAGAGAATACCTCTGTAAATTCCCTGGCACCTGTCAGTCTCATTAACATCAACGGTCAGTACATCACCAACGCTCAGCGCGGCATCAACTTGCAGAAGATGAGCGACGGCTCAACGAAGAAGGTGCTGATGCGCTAAAAGATATTACTTTATACATACATATTGCGCCGCCGAGGAAGTCCTTGGCGGCGCGTATTTGTATAGCGGCGGGGATGCAGGAGGTGTAAGAGGTGTAGGAAAAAAGTGAACAGTTAACAGTGAAAAGTGAAGAGTGAAAAGTGATGAATGAGGAATAATGGAAGGGCCTCGGAGACCTACCCGCAGGTTCTCCTCCCAGGGAGGCCGGGGAGGGTCTTCCCCTTAAGGGAGGCCGGAGTGTTATTTCCCAATCTTCGCAAACACCTTCCCCCATTTGCCTTTCCTGTACGCTTCCGCGCTTGCGGCGGGCACGTGGAGGGTGGCGATGTTGTTGTCGAAGACGTCGCCGTGGAGGGAGGGAGGCTCCGCGGCCGGGCAGTACACATCGGTCAGTGAGGGGGCTTCCCAGACGGACCATTTGTCCAGTCGCTCCAGGCTCTCCGGCAATGTGAGCGTGTGCAGAGACCGGCACCGGCAGAACGTGCCCTCGCTGATGCGCGTCACGCCTTCGGGGAGCGCTATCGCGTCCATTGATTCGCAGCCGAAGAAGGCGTAGCGCCCTATGGCCCGCACGCTTTGCGGGAGGGTCACGCCGTCGAGCGACGGGCAGCCGCTGAAGGCGCTCTCTCCGATGCTTACCACGCCCTCGGGCACGCTCACGGAGTCAAGGGAGGAGCAGCCGGCAAAGGCGCCCTCCCCTATCTCGCGCACGCCGCGGGGAATCGCTACGAAATCAAGCGAGCGGCATTCATAGAAGGTGTATTCCTCCAGTTTTTCCAGCCGGCGGGGCATCGTGACGCTGTTCAGCGCCTCGCAGCGATGGAAGGCGCGGGGGCCTATCTCACGCACGCTTTCGGGAAGGGTGAGGGTCTCCAGGCGGGAGCACCCTTGGAAGGCTTCCTTGCCTATGATCGTCAGCGTGGCGGAGAGCGCCACTTTGTGCAAGAAGATGCGGTCTCGGAAGGCGCCCTTGCCGATACCCGTCACGCTGTACGTCGCACCATCGATGCTCACGCGCTCCGGCACGGAGATGCTCACGCGCTCCGGCACGGAGATGCTCACGCAACCTTCATCGCACCCCACGACACTCACCTCGCCACCCTGCGGCGCATCGACGGTGATTTTGTAGTAGAGATTGCCCACGCGATGACCGCTCCTTTGCGACGCTTCGCATGAGGCCATGAGCAGGCAGGCGAAAAGGAGGAGGAGTGATAAGTTAACAGTTAACAGTGAAGAGTTAACAGTTAACAGTGATGAATGAACAGTAAAAAACTTAAGTTTCATCTTGGCGTATCTTGTTTTCTTCGGCAAAGTTACGCAATTCTTTTCACTTGCGCAAAGCTTTTCCCGTTTTTTACGCTCCGCGGCCCTATTACGTCGCGGCGCGGCACTGCCCAGGCGCCTGTGGGCGCCGAGGAAATTAAGAATTTTGAATTATGAATTATGAATTAGCATATCTTACACGGGCTCTTCTTTTCTCTTCATCAAAAACGCCGGCACAGCCGCGCTTTTGTATCGTGCGGCTCTGCTTTTTTTATATAAAAGGGACGCACGCGCGCGAAAAAGTGAAAAAGGCTTGGCTAAAAGTGAGGAAATACGTAATTTTGCGCGCACAACTCTAATTCTTAATTCACAATTAACATAAATGCTTTCTTTCACTCTCTGTCTTCTGGCCCTGATTGCGGGCTACTTCACTTATGGTAAGTTTATCGAGCGCATCATGGGTCCCGACGACCGTTTGACGCCCGTTCACACGAAGGCCGACGGCGTGGACTACGTGCCCCTCCCGCGCTGGAAAATCTTCATGATTCAGTTCCTCAACATCGCGGGTATCGGCCCTATCTTCGGTGCGATGCTGGGTGCGCAGTACGGCGAGGCATCGTTCCTCTGGATTGTGCTGGGCAGCATCTTTGCCGGCGGCGTGCACGACTTCACGGCGGCTATGCTGTGTATGAGGCACGGCGGCGAGTCGGTGCCGGAGACCGTGGTGAGGTATCTGGGAAAGGGTATGGGCGTGTTTATGCGCTGGTTCAGCATCATACTGCTCGTGCTCGTGACGGCCAACTTCGTGGCCAACCCCGCGGCGTTGCTCGACAACCTGACGGGAGGACACCTCGGCGTGATGGCATGGGTGCTCATCGTGTTCGTTTATTACACGCTGGCGGCCCTGTTGCCTATTGACAAAATCATCGGCAAGATATACCCGCTGTTTGCGGCCTCGCTGCTGTTTATGGTCATCGGCCTCGTGGTGGTGCTCTACATCAAGATGCCGGACCGCACGATACTCCCTGAACTTTGGGACGGACTGGGCAACAAACACCCCCAGGCCGCTACCCATCCGCTCTTCCCGATGCTCTTCGTGAGCATAGCCTGCGGTGCCATCAGCGGTTTCCACAGCACGCAGAGTCCCATTATGTGCCGCTGCGTGGATAAGGAACGCCACGCCTACCCCATCTTCTACGGCGCGATGATTACGGAGGGCATCGTGGCCCTCGTATGGGCCGCCGTGACGATATGGCTCATCAACAGCGTACCCGAAGGCATAACGATGAAGCCCGCCGTGGTGGTGAACTACCTCTGCAACGACTGGCTCGGCGTGGTGGGCGGCATACTGGCCGTACTGGGCGTGATAGCCGCACCGATTACGAGCGGCGACACGGCACTGCGCAGTGCCCGCCTCGTAACAGCCGACATGCTGCATATCAAGCAGGACAAACTGAAGAACCGCCTGCCGATAAGTCTGGCGCTCTACGCCGTGACACTGGCGCTGCTCTTCTTCGCCGTAGGCAACGCCGACGGCTTCAACATCATCTGGCGCTACTTCGCATGGAGCAACCAGACGCTGGCCACCATCGTGCTGTGGACGGTGACGGTGTATCTATACAAAAGGGAAAGCCCCCTCCCCGCTCCCCCTTTGGGGGAGAGCTCCCAGCCATTTGGCGGCCGTTGGGCATATCTCGTGACACTGATTCCTGCCGTATTTATGACGGCCGTGTGCCTGACCTACATCTTCGTGGCTCCGGAAGGCATCGGCGGTGTGTTTGAGATTTTAGCAGACAAATTATAAGGCACAAGGCTTTGAGCCTTTGCTGAAATGAGAGAACAATAACAATGTCTAAACGCAAGATAGCCTACATTTCAGGAGGAATATTGCTGGCACCCGTGGTGCTGGTAGTATTGCTGGCCGTAGCGCTGTATCTGCCGCCCGTACAGAGATGGGCGGTGGACAAGGCGTGCGCCTGGGCCGAGGAGGAGACGGGCTATCGCGTGAAGATAGGCGAGGTGAGACTGGCCTTCCCGCTGGACCTGCGTTTGGGAGACGTAATGGCACGGGACAACGAGGGCGACACGCTGCTCCTGTGCGACGAACTGACGTTGAGCGTGCCCGTGAGACCGCTCTTTGATTGCCGCGTGGACGTGGATGGCTTCAAACTGTCGCAAGCCTATGTCAACACCAAGGGCCTCATCGGCGACACGCACTTCAAAGGTAGCGTGGGCCAGATGGAGGCCAGCACGCACGGCTTCCAATGGAAGGACAACCGCATCGAAGGTCTCAAGGCTTTGATGAACGATGCCGACCTGCTGATATGGCTTACCGACACGGCGAAGAAGGACACCACGCCCTCGGCACCGTGGTTCATTGACATAGCCCGCGCTGACATCAACCACAGTCACATACGCTTTGCCCTGCCCGGCGAGACGGAGACGGTGAACCTACTAACCTCCAAGACCACGGCCCTGGGCGGCAGCATCGACACGGGGAAGGAACTCTACTCCCTGAAAGATCTCTCACTGCTCTCCTCAGACCTTCGCCTTACCCTGCCCGGCGACACCACGACGGCAGCGCTCGTCCTCTCCAAGGCCACGGCGCGGGAGGCTTATGCCGACCTGAAAGCACCGCGCTATGGTCTGACGAACCTCAACTTGCAGACCACGCAATTGCGCTATGCCGACATAGGGTACAACAACGCGCTGGGTCTGCAACTCGATTCCGTATCCTACGCCAACGACAAACTCACGGCCGCAGCGAAAGTCCATACCGACCACTCACAGCTGCAGGCCGGCATCATCCTGCCCGTCAATGCCTTAAGCCACGGCACACCCGACCGCCTCACGGTCTGGGCAGACGGCACGTTGCACCCGCTGGACGTGAAGCAAATAGCCGGCAAGGCCCTGCCGAGGGAATATGCCGACCTCATCCCCAACGAGCCCCTGACACTCTATGCCAAAGTGAGCGGCAACATGGCAGACTTGAAGGTGCATGACCTACGCATGCAGATGCCTTCTCTGGCGCGTCTCACAGCCAGCGGCAACCTGAAGGACATTGCAGAAGACTGGCGCCGCGGCGACATCAAACTGGATATGACCACGGCCAGCGGCATCGGAAATATCGTTAAGCACTTCGCCGGTGACGCCGTACGTATTCCTTCCGGCACTCATTTCTCCGGCACCACCTCGTTCAAGGGCCTCGATGACTTCACGGGAAATCTGCGCTTGCAGGCAGCCGGCGGCGACGCACAGATGAAAGGCCACGTAAACCTCAAGAGCGAGGACTACAACCTGACGGCCGCTACACGCCATCTGCCCCTCAATGCGTTTGTACCCGGTCTCGCCACCACACCCCTCACCGCCACAATCGATGCAAAGGGCCACCGCTTCACCCCCCTGGAGAAAGGCTCTACACTGCATGCCAAGGCCAACATCCGCTCGCTGCGGTACGACGTTTATCCGCTGGACAACACCCGCCTCGTGGCCGACGTACAGAGCGGGCAGGCCAATGTGAAATTCAACATGCAGAACCGGATGATGCAGGGCGACGGACTGTTGCAGGCCGACCTCAACGACTTTGGCAAGCCCGGCAGCGAGATGGTTTGCTTCGCTGATGCCTGCATCGACGAGTTCAATCCCCGCGCCATCGGGCTGATGGAAGACACGCTGACAGTGGGCGCCACCTTCCGAGCCACGCTCCGCGCCTCCAGCGACTTCAAGCGCATCAGCAGTCAAGGCTCGCTGGCCGACATATGCTTCATCTCCTCCGACACCCTGGCCCGAGCCCGCGACCTGACCTATGACATTGCCCTGCGCTCCGACCTGACGCACGCCCTTATCACCTCCGGCGACCTCAATGTCAGCCTGGAGTCTCCTGACGACATCAGCCACATCATCAGCAAAGGACAGTCCTTCTATGACGAACTGATGGACGAGATGAGCCGCAAGGATATAGACCAACCGCGACTCACCGGCATGCTCCCCACCCTGCAACTGAATGTGGAGGCAGCCGAAAGCAACAACCCTCTCACCGCCTTTGCCAAAATGAAAGGCTACACGCTGCGAGGGTTGAGCATGAACCTCAACAGCAGCCCGACGGACGGACTGTCGGGCTGGGCCCGCACGGGGCGCTTTGATGTGGGAAGTCTGCAGCTCGACACCATCTATGTGGATTTGAGTCAGGACAGCACCGGCGTAAGGCTGGCGGCCTGCGTGGACAATTTCCGCAAGGAGAACCCCAACCGCTTCACAGCCACCCTTGACGGCTACGCCCTCTCCAGCGGTGCCGGCGCCGACCTCCACTTTATGGACGAGAAGGGAAAGACGGGCGTGAAACTCGGCGTGCAAGCCGAGATACAGGACGAGGGCTTCAACGTGCATTTCTACCCCGAGAACCCCATCATAGCCTACCGCCGCTTCACCCTCAACGACGACAACTTCCTCTTCCTTGGCAAGGACTCTACCCTTCGCGCCGGCATCGACCTGCTGGCCGACGACGGCACGGGTCTGAAAGTCTATGGCGAGCCTAACGCCGACGGCGACAACGACATCACCGTCAGCGTCAACCGCCTCAATTTGGGTGAGCTCTCCAGCATTCTGGTATGGATGCCGCCCCTCAGCGGTTATCTCTCCGGCGACTTCCACCTCACCGATGCCAACAAGACTCTCTCGGCTATGGCCACGGTGGAGACGCAGGACTTCAGCTACGACGGCGTAAATATCGGCCATCTCGGCTCGGAAATCATCTACCTGCCGAAGAAGGGCGGCGAACACTATGCCGAAGCCTATCTCTCGTATGAAGACGAAGAGGTGCTGGAGGCCAAGGGCAGTTACTTCCAGGAGGGCGAAGGGTCCTTCGTGGGTGACGTGCATCTCAACCAGATGCCGCTGTCGCTCGTCAATGCCTTCCTCACCGGCACCGGTCTGGAACTCGCCGGCCGCACCGAGGGCGACTTCCACGCCGAAGGCCCGCTCTCCGCCCCTGTGATGAACGGTGCGCTTAACTTCTCCGAGGCCCACGCCCTTATGCCGCTCTACAGCGTGGACTTCAAGATGGACACGCAGCCCGTTGAAATACACGACAGCCGCCTCAACTTCAAAGATTTCGCCTTGCGCTCCGCCGGCAACACGCCCCTCACCGTCAATGGCGACGTGGATGCCAGCGACCTCGGCGACATAGGTGTGAACCTCCGGCTCAAGACCAACAACTTTGAGGTGTTCAACACGCCCAAGAACAAGCTCTCCGTGGTGTTTGGCAAACTCTACGCCGACATGGACGCCACCGTGAAAGGCTCGCTTAACGACCTCGGCGTGAAGGGCAACATCAACATTCTGGACAAGACAAACGCCACATATATCCTCCGCGACTCCCCCGTAAGCGTGGACGACGAATTTGCCGACCTCGTGACCTTCACCAACTTCAAGGACTCCACCCTCGTGGTGAAGGAGGCTGGCAAGGGTACCGCCGTTGATCTCAATATGGCCATCAACATTGACGACGCCGCCAAGTTCCACTGCCTCCTCTCCGAGAAGGGCGACAGTTACGTGGATGTAATGGGCGGCGGCGCCCTCGGCCTGCGCTACAACAGGCAGGGGCAGATGCTCCTCACCGGCCGCTACACCATCGAAGAAGGCGAGATGAAGTACGAGTTGCCCGTCATCCCCCTTCGCACTTTCACCATCACGCAGGGTTCCTACGTGGAGTTTACCGGCGACATGATGAACCCCACCCTCGCCATCAAGGCCACGGAGAACACCCGCGCCAGTGTCAACGAAGACGGAGCCCAGCGCAGCGTGCGCTTCATCGCCGGCGTGGATATCAGCCAGACGCTCAACAACATGGGACTGGAGTTCACCCTTGAGGCCCCCGACGACGGCAACATCCAGAACGAGCTGGCCGCCATGACTCCTCTGCAGCGCAACAAGACGGCCGTAGCCCTTATGGCCACCGGCATGTATATGACGGACGACCTCTCGTCCCTCACCTCCGGCTTCAAGGGCAGCAACGCCCTCAACATGTTCCTCCAGAACAGTATCCAGAGCATTGCCGGCAATGCCCTCGGCTCTGTGGACCTCAACTTCGACGTAGGCAGCAACACCACACAGACCGGCGGCACCACCACCGACTACAGTTTCCAGTTCGCAAAGCGCTTCTGGGGCGACCGCATCGCCGTAATCCTCGGCGGCAAGGTCAGCACGGGTGCCGAGGCCAGCAACACCGCCGCCAGCATCATCGACAACATCAGCGTGGAATACCGCCTCGACAAGGGCGCCACCCGTTATGTCCGTCTCTTCTACGACCGTTCCGCCCACGATGCCCTCGAAGGCAACCTCATGGAGACCGGCGCTGGCCTCGTGCTGAGGAAAAAGACTAACAAGTTGGGCGAACTCTTCCTTTTTAAGAGATAAAGCCCCACCCCGTCGCGGACACTTCGTGCCGCGCCACCCCTCCCCCTGCAGGGAGGGGTATATAGCCCTAAAGGTCCATACCTCCTATCATAATTCTGTCGGTCACACACCTTTTATATATAAATATCATACCCGCCAATGAAAGCCCTCACCTCTCTCAAGCGTTCTCTTACAGGTATCTGCAAAGCGACCTTTAGGGGTATCTTCCCCTCCCTGCAGGGGGAGGGGTGGCGCGGTGCCGTAGGCAGCCGCGACGGGGTGAGGCTTTTTGTCATCCTTGCCCTCCTTTCCTCTTGCTCCACCACCGACTGTCTGGAGGAGGGCGACGTGCTCTATACGGGTATTGAGGAAATCACCTACAACCTCGACCCGCAGGCCCGCAAGCTCACAAAGAAGCAGCGCCGCCGCTTGGCCAAGCAGCAGGAGAAGGGCGTCATCACGGCCGTGGACGAAGCCGTCACTACCGTGAGCGACATCATCCATGGCGTGAAGGGCAAGGACGAGAGCGCAGGCTCCGTTTCCAGCGAGTCGCTCGTGGGCTTCACCGGCCGTGGTGCCGAACGCGCCGAAGCCCGCGCCCAGCAGGAGAAAGAGAAACAGTTTGAGGCCGTACAGACCGAGGTCGATGCCGTGCTGGCCTGCGAGCCCAACGGTGCCCTATTCGGGAGCAGCAGCCTCACGAACCCCATGCAACTTGGCCTGCGTATATATAATAAGTATCACGACTCTTCCTCCCGCTTTGGCAAGTGGATGCTCAAGCGTTTCGGTTCCGAGCCAGTACTCATCAGCACCGTCTCGCCGCAGACACGCGCAAAAGTGGCTACCAATCAGCTCCACAACTTCGGTTTCTTCCGCGCCACCACCGACTTTGAAGTCCTGCCGCAGAAGAACCCGCAGAAAGCCCGCGTAGCCTACCACATCCAGACGGGACCGCTCTATCTCATCGATTCTCTGCGCTACGCCTCCTTCACGCCTCACATCGACTCGTTGTTACGCACCACGCGCCGACAGCGACTCCTCAAGAAGGGCACGGCCTTCAGCGCCGCCAACCTCGTGAACGAGCGCACCCGCATCGAGAACCTCCTCCGCGAGAACGGCTATTACAACTTCACGGCCTCCGCCATCCGCTACGAAGCCGACACCATCAATCACCCGCTATTCGTAAGCCTCCGTGTGCTGCCTGCCATAGACAGCACCGCCGTCAGGGGCACCACTTCCGACGTGATGCGCCCCTGGAAGATGGGCCACACCTACATAACCCTCTACGACAACACCAACACTATCCTCGACACACTCCTTGAGCGCCGCACCTTCCACTACGCCTTCCACGGCCCCAAGCCGCCCGTGAAGCCCGCCATGTGGCTGCGCGCCATCCTCCATCGCCGCGGACAGCCCTACCGCCTCTCCGACCAGACGGCCACGCTGGAGAAACTCTCCGCCATGGGTATTCTCTCGCAGATTAACCTCGACTATATGCCCGCCTCGCCCGACGACTCCTGCGACGTGCTCGACACATACGTCACCGCCACGATGGACCGCCTCTATGAGTCGGCCTTCGAGATGAACGCCACCCTCAAGAGCAACCACCAGTTCGGCCCCGGCCTCTCCTACGAGCTCGCCAAGAAGAATGCCTTCCGCGCCGGCGAGAAGGTCAGTTGGAAGATTTTCGGACAGTACGAGTGGCACCTCGGCGGCGGTGGAGGCTCCGAACTCAACTCCTACGAACTCGGCTCCGAGCTCGCCCTAACCTTCCCCCGCTTCCTCCTCTATCCCCAGCGGCGCCAGCGCTTCGCCGCCACCACGCGTTTCGCCCTCGACGTGGACTGGAAGAACCGCTCCGGCTTCTTCAATATGATACAGAGCAGCATCGGCGTCACATACAGCTGGAGCCGCCACCGGATGCAGCACGACCTCGTGCCCTTCGACTTCGAGTTCAACCGCCTCCTCTCCACCACCACGGCCTTCGACAGTATCACGCAGGCCAACCCCGCCCTCTACGTCTCGATGCGCGACCAGTTCATCCCCTCCATGTCCTACGGCGTCACCTACACCGGCCGCTCCCAGAAAAATCCCCTCTGGCTGCAAGCATACGTCAAGCAAGCGGGCAACATCACCGGCGGCATCTTCGCCGCCTGCGGCAAGGGCTGGAACTCCACCGACAAGAAAGTCCTCGGCAGCCCCTTCGCCCAGTTCCTCAAAATCACCGCCGAAGCTCATAAGACCTGGACGCTCAGCCAACGTTTCTCCCTCGCCTCCCGCCTCTTCTGCGGCACCGTATATACCTACGGCAACAGCAGCGCCGCCCCCTACACCGAACTCTTCTATGCCGGCGGCGCCAACTCCGTGCGCGGCTTCGCAGCCCGCAGCATAGGCCCCGGCGGCTACCGCAGTCCCGTGCGCCGCTATGCCTACATCGACCAGACCGGCGACTTCAAACTGGAAGGCAACCTCGAATTCCGCGCCCAGCTCCTCGGCAACCTCCACGGCGCCGTCTTCCTCGATGCCGGCAACGTGTGGCTCCTCCACGACGACCCCCTCCGCCCCGACAGCCGCCTCACCGCCTCAAACCTCAAGCGCATAGCCCTCGGCACCGGCGTCGGCCTGCGCTACGACCTCACCTTCCTCGTCCTCCGCGTCGATTTCGGCATAGGTCTCCACGCCCCCTACGACACCCCCCGCTCCGGTTTCTACAACATCGAGCGCTTCCGCGACGGCTACGCCCTCCACTTCGCCATCGGATACCCGTTCTAAAAAGTGAAGAGTGAAAAGCGAAGAGTGAAAAATAACAACCGCGTCATTTGAATTGTGTCGCCCTTTCAAGGCTTCCCCGAAAAGAGAGCAATGCGTGTGATAGAGCTCGCACCCTATCCTCCATTATGTCGCCCTTTCTGGGCTCCCGCGCCAAAAATTTTTGATAAATTTATTCCTAATTTATGTAGCGCCGCAGGCAACCCTTTTG
>JAKSLT010000072.1 GCA_024401055.1 Bacteroidaceae bacterium
TGCCTGTGACATGCACTGCGGTAGTCGAGATGATTCCGAAGAAAGATGTCACTACCGTGAGGGATTTTTATTTCTACATTCCCAAGCCGTACATTTTCCCCAGTGTCTATAACTTCAAGGAGCAACAGGCAATAGGAGAAGGCATGGAACAAACCATGGGAAATATGGAAAGTATAAAGATAGACTCGATGAGTGTTAGCTCGTTTCAGTCGCTTTATGGTACAACGTTTATGTCTCGTTGCGGAGTGTACGGAGCGGGAGATGGATATGAGTTCTTCTTCAATTGATGTAGGATGCTAAGTAATGGTAAAATAAACTTCCTATATTTCTTATCTAAATGCATTCGTCAATTTGAGGAAATGCGAAACGTACAGCCGACGTTCACCCAAAAGGCATAGACGTAGAGACTCGATAGAAATATGCAAGAAATCGCGTCAAAAGGTAGATAGTATCTACCATTAAGTGGAAAATCTTGCAACGAAGATTCAACGTGATGGACAAGATTCAAGACATAATGGCACGCTGGTCGGCTCTACAACCGCTCTCTGATCTTTCTCAAGCTAATTTATAGAACACCCCTAAAACAAAAAATATAAAGTTATGGATGTGACGACAATCAAAACCGAGACTATTATCATCCACAATCCTTCGGAACGGCTGAAGTCGTTAATAGAAAAAGCGCGAGCTCGTAAAATGGCTTGCCGCGAAGAAATGCGAAGCGTACAACCGATGTTCACCATAAAAGCATCCGAATGAAAATTGTATTTGACGTAGAGGCCCTTGAGGGGGACGTGTTCCGTGTGATACTTTCAAGTGGAGATGATGCCTTTTTCGCTTCTGAGAGATTTTTTGAAGCGAAAGGGATTGACGTGGACATTGTTGAGATAGACCTTGAACGGGTAAAGGGCGAAAATCCTGCCACATTGTCTGTGCTGAGAAGTATCGCCGACGGCATAGGACGTTGTTTTATGCATAATCAGCGGGCTGTGTTATATTATTACTGCGATGACATGAATGATGTTCCATCTATTGGCGTTCGTAATCAAGGAATGTGGCCTCAAGAATATCGTTCCCAATTATTCGGATTGATGTTCAGACGTTATGTGGAGCAAAATAATCTGTCAGAAGACATAGTAGACGTTTCTATTACGATACAGCAGGACGCTCGTCCTCTCTTTATGCACTTGATCGCACGCAATAAGCATGTAACCTACCTTGAGCAATTGAAAGAATATATTATAGAAAACTTTGGTAAATAATAGTAAAGACAAAATGAAAAAAAGTGCACTTCAGGTGGCTCGCGCTGCCTATCAACCCAAACTTCCCAAGGCCCTTCAGGGCCCTGTAGTAGCCCGTGAGGGCGCCGCCACGCAGAGCGTGGGTAACCAGGATGAGATTAAGGCTCTCTTCCCCAACACTTACGGTATGCCCGTCGTGACCTTCGAGGCCGGCGAGCAGAAGGCTCTGGAGCCCTTCAACGTGGGCATCATCCTCAGCGGCGGTCAGGCTCCTGGCGGCCATAACGTTATCAGCGGCCTGTACGACGGCGTGAAGTCCCTCAACAAGGACTGCAAACTCTATGGCTTCCTGATGGGCCCCGGCGGTCTCGTAGACCACAAGTACGTGGAGTTCACCGACGAGTTTATCGATGAGTACCGCAACACCGGCGGCTTCGACATCATCGGCAGCGGCCGTACGAAGCTTGAGAAGGAAGAGCAGTTTGAGAAGGGTATCGACATCCTGCGCCAGCTGGGCATCAAGGCCCTCGTCATCATCGGTGGCGACGACAGCAACACCAACGCCTGCGTGCTGGCCGAATACTATGCCGCCAAGAACTACGGCGTGCAGGTTATCGGCTGCCCCAAGACCATTGACGGCGACCTGAAGAACGAGCAGATTGAGACTTCCTTCGGTTTCGACACCGCCTGCAAGACCTACGCCGAACTCATCGGCAACATCCAGCGCGACTGCAACAGCGCCCGCAAGTACTGGCACTTCATCAAACTGATGGGCCGTTCCGCCAGCCACATCGCCCTGGAATGCGCCCTGCAGACGCAGCCCAACGTGTGTCTTGTCAGCGAGGAGGTGGAAGAGAAGGAAATGAGCCTCGACGACGTGGTGACCTACATCGCCCAGATCGTGGCCGACCGCGCTGCCGCCGGCAATAACTTCGGCACCGTGCTCATCCCCGAAGGTCTCATCGAGTTCATCCCCGCCATCAAGAAACTCATTCGCGAACTGAACGAAGTGCTCACCGACCCGACGACGGGCGAGAGCCGCGAGTTTGCCGGTGCCGAAGAGCAGATTGCCTTCGTGAAGGGCAACATCGCCCCCGAGAACCTCGCCATCCTGGAGAGCCTGCCTGCCGACGTGGCCCGTCAGCTCTGCCTCGACCGCGACCCCCATGGCAACGTACAGGTGAGCCTCATTGAGACCGAGAAACTGTTGAGCCGTATGGTGGCCACCAAGCTTGCCGCCTGGAAGCAGGAGGGTAAGTACGTGGGCAAGTTCAGCGCCCAGCACCACTTCTTCGGCTACGAAGGCCGCTGCGCCGCTCCCAGCAACTACGACGCCGACTACTGCTACAGCCTCGGCTACAACGCCAGCCGCCTGATTGCTAACGGCAAGACCGGCTACATGAGCGTCATCAAGAATACTACGGCTCCCGCTGCCGAATGGATTGCCGGCGGTGTGCCCATCACCATGATGATGAACATCGAGCGCCGCAACGGCCAGAACAAGCCCGTAATCCGCAAGGCCCTCGTTGAACTGGACGGCGCTCCCTTCAAGTTCTTCGCTTCGAAGCGTGAGGAGTGGGCCAAGGAGACATGCTACATCTATCCCGGTCCTATTCAGTACTGGGGTCCCTCGGAGGTTTGCGACCAGTGCACCCGCACCCTCGCTTTGGAGCAGGGAAAGTAAGAAACAGCCTCTCCCTGTACGGGAGGGGAGGATTCTTCTAAAAGCCAATTGATGCCCATTGGGCGAAAGGAAACGGTGGTGAGAGCGCCTTGGGGTGCTCCACCGCCATTCCGATTTTTATTATATGGCTACGCGCAGCAAGAAAAAGAAAACAGTACAGCGGAAGAGAACTTCCCGTTACACCCGCTGGCTGCATAAGCCGGGATGTCTCCTTGCAGTCATTCTGGCATTGGCTGCGTATGCCTACGTGTGTTGGGTGCTCTTCGTTGCACCTTACAATGTGAGGTGGAAGGCGCGCTACGGCAATGTGGATTTGCCGAAAGGCTACAGTATCCACGGCATAGACATCAGTCATCATCAGGGTGTAATCGACTGGGAGGACCTTTCGAATGCTTCATTGGGCGGCGGCCCCGTGGCCTTCATAATGATGAAAGCTACAGAGGGCCAGACCCTCCTGGACGACTGTTTCAATGACAACTTCTACCAAGCCGGCCAGTGGCGCTACATCCGCGGCGTGTACCATTTCTTTACGCCCGAGGCAGGCACAGGCAAAAAACAAGCCCAATACTATCTGCGTCAGGTGCATCTGGAGGACGGCGACCTGCCGCCCATCCTTGATATCGAGCAACTTGGGAAACTTACGCGAAAGCAAATAAGACAAGAGGCCAAGGCCTGGCTTGACGAATGCGAGAAGGCATACGGCCGCACGCCAATAATCTATACGTATTACAAGTTTAAGGAACAGTACCTCGATGGCGAGGAGTTCGACAAGTATCCCTATTGGATAGCCCACTACTACGTCAAGGAATTAGGCTACAAGGGCGAATGGAAGTTCTGGCAACACACCGACTGCGGCAAGTTGCCCGGCATCAAGGGCGACGTGGACCTCGACGTCTATAACGGCTCTATGTACGACCTGCGCAAACAATGCTTAAACAACGATGAAGAAACCGACGATTAGCGACGCTGACCTCCGCGAGGCAGCCGCCTCAATGGATACATTTATAGAGGCCGTGGTGAAGGCCATCAGCGAGAGTGTGAACGGCCAACTCACGGCCGAGACAATGCAGCAGCTCACGCCCGACCAGATAACCCTGTGGGGCTACTGGCTGATGCGCGAGGAGGTGATGGACGGCGGCTTCGTGCAGCTTATCCACAACGGCTACGGCCCCTTCATCTTCCTCAATCCCTTCGCCAAGGCCATGCGCCTGTGGGGGCTGCACGACTTCAGCAAACTGGTGTATAAGGGTAGGGAAGCCTACGAGGCCAAGCGCGAACTCATTGAGCGCGAGCTCACCGACGAAGAGTTTATGGCCCTCTATGAGCAGTTGCCGGAGTTTGACGACCTCGACGATGCCTTCCTCGTGGACGAAGAACAATACACCGAGCAGGTAGCCCGCTACGTAGATGAACACCTGACGGACTTTGTAGAAATCGTATGAAGAAAGCCCCGAATATCAATATAAAGAACAAGCGCGCACAGCACGACTATCTCGTGCTGGACACCTACACCGCCGGCATCGTGCTGACCGGCACGGAGATAAAGAGCATCCGCGACGGCAAGGCCGGGCTCGTGGACACCTTCTGCTTCGTGTTGAACGGCGAGGTGTGGGTGAAGAATATGTACGTGGCCGAATACGTGAACGGTACGTACAATAACCATCAGGTGCGCCGCGACCGCAAGCTCCTGCTCAACCGCAAGGAAATCCGCCACCTCGATATGGAGACGCGCACGCCGGGCCTCACCATCGTGCCCATGCGGCTTTTCATTGACGAGAACGGACGCGCAAAAGTGGAAATCTCACTCTGTCGCGGTAAGAAGGAATACGACAAGCGCGCCACCCTGAAAGACAAGGAGGGCCAGCGCGAAATAGACCGCATAAGGAAAGGGCACGCGTATTAAGTTAAAAATTAAAAGTTGGAAATCGTATAATGTTGAACATTGTATGATGAATGAGGAAAACGAGAAAAAATCAATTTCTGGATAAAATTTTTAATCACTTTTAATTTCTTTCAGTTCAGCAAAGCACCAAGCTTTGCGCTCCCACCCTATACAGAAAAATGAAAAACAGGAACGCGGAAAAAGTGAATAGTTGCAATCCCTTTAGGGAGGAAAATAAATATACGCCATTCGACCTCGTGACGGTAGAAAACATCCGCGAGGCCATCGTGGAGGGCATCAAGGAGGAAGACGCGGAGATAGAAGCCCTCGTCAGCAATCCCGCGGCTCCCACGTTTGAGAATACCGTGCTGGCTCTGGAAGAGAGCGGCGGTATGCTGGAGCGCGCCTCTACCGTGATGTTCAACCTTTTGAGTGCCTGTACTTCCGACGAGTTGCAGGCTCTGTCGCAGGAGATGGCCCCCTTGCTTACGGAGCACTCCAACAACATTTCGATGAATGCCGGCCTCTTCCAGCGCGTGAAGGCCGTGAAGGAGTGGGCCGACAGCGCGGACGGCAAGGCGCTGAGCGAGGAGGACCGCCGTATGATTGACGGCACCTACGAAGGCTTTGAGCGCAGCGGTGCCACGCTGCCCGAGGAGAAGAAGCCGCGCTTCCGCGAGATAACGATGCAATTGAGTCAGCTCGGTCTGCAGTTCTCCGAGAACAACCTCAAGGCCACCAACGCCTACCAGATGCACCTCACCGACGAGGCCGACCTCGCCGGACTTCCCGACAGGGTGAAGGAACAAGCCGCCGCTGCCGCCGCCGAAAAAGGCAAGGAGGGCTGGCTCTTCACGCTGCAGGCCCCGAGCTACGGTCCCTTCGTAACGTATTCCGACAACCGCGAACTGCGCAAGAAACTTTTCTATGCCAGCGTGTTGCGCTGCACAAAGGGCACGGAGTTTGACAACAGCGAAATCGTGCGCCAGATAGTGAACCTCCGTCAGGAACTCGCCCAACTGCTCGGCTACAAGTGCTTCGCCGACTATGTGCTCTCACGCCGTATGGCCGGCAGCAGCAAGGCAGTGTATGAGCTTCTGAACCAACTTATCGACAGTTATCGTCCCACCGCCGTACAGGAGTTGGAGGACGTGCGTCAGAAAGCCCGTGAGATGGAGGGCGAGGACTTTGAGATGAAGCCTTGGGATTTGGCCTATTACAGCCATAAACTCCAGTTGGAGAAGTATAACCTCGACAGCGAGATGACGCGCCCCTATTTCCCCTTACAGCAAGTCATCGATGGCGTGTTCGGGCTTGCCACTACGCTCTACGGCATCACGTTCCGTCCCAACACCGAGTGCCCGCTCTATCATCCCGACGTAAAGGCCTTTGACGTCCTTGAAGCCGACGGTACGCCGCTCGCCCTCATCTATACCGACTTCTTCCCACGCGAGAGCAAGCAAGGCGGCGCGTGGATGACGGAATATAAAGACCAGTGGCTTGATGACGCGGGCGTGAACCACCTCCCCCACGTCAGCGTGGTGATGAACTTCAGCAAGCCCACGCCCGAGCGCCCCGCACTCCTCACGCTTGGCGAGGTCGGTACGTTGCTGCACGAGTTCGGCCACGCCCTGCACGGTATGTTCTCCCACGTGAAGCGCCGCAATATGGGCGGCACGAAGGTCTATTGGGATTTCGTGGAACTGCCCTCGCAGTTTATGGAGAACTACCTTCTGGAGCCCGAGTTCCTGCGTTCCTTCGCCCGCCATTACGAGACCGGCGACCCCATGCCCGAGGACCTCATCGACCGTATCCTCAAGGCCCGCTACTACAACGTAGCCAGCGGATGCCTGCGCCAGGTAAGTTTCGGTCTCTTGGATATGGATTATTACACGCTCACCGAGCCGCTGACGGAAGACCTCCGCGCCTTTGAGGATCGTTCGTGGGCCCCGACGCAACTGATGGAGCGCGTGCCGGAGAGTTGTATGAGCGTGCAGTTCGGCCACATTATGAGTGGCGGCTATGGTGCCGGTTACTATTCATACAAATGGGCCGAGGTGCTCGATGCCGATGCCTTCGGTGCCTTCAAGGAAGAGGGCCTCTTCAACAAGGAGACGGCCGCCCGCTTCCGCCGCGAACTGCTCAGCAAGGGCAACACCCGCGAACCTATGGACCTTTACGTGGCCTTCCGTGGCCGCAAACCCAATATCAACGCCTTACTCCAACGCGATGGAATCAAACAATAAAGCAAACAAGGAGCGCCGCTTCGACGAGCGCTACCTCCGTATGGCCACCGTCTGGGCCGAGAACTCCTACTGCACACGCCGCAAGGTGGGAGCCCTCATCGTGAAAGACAAAATGATTATCTCCGACGGCTTCAACGGTACGCCGTCGGGCTTTGAGAACGTGTGTGAGAACGAAGACGGCCTCACCAAACCCTATGTCCTCCACGCCGAGGCCAACGCCATCACGAAGATAGCCCGCTCCGGCAACAACTCCGACGGCGCCACGCTCTACGTGACGGCCTCGCCCTGCATAGAGTGCGCCAAACTCATCATCCAGTGCGGCATCAAGCGCGTGGTGTATGGCGAGCACTATCGCCTCACCGACGGCATCGACCTTCTCAAGCGTGCCGGCATCGCCGTGGAGTATATCGACGCCCACGCCCTTGCCGATGCCGAGCACAAGTAGGAACATAACGAATAACAGATTCAGCCTTCAGTCTTTCTGACATTAGGGAAAATCATGAATAGGTCTAATTCTAAATATATGGTGCCTGTCATTCTGGCCGTCGGCATAGTGGTGGGTATCATCTTGGGCAACTTCTACGGCAGTCGTTTCAGCGGTCGTGGCTTGAGTATTATCAATGCCTCCAGCAATAAGATCAGCGACCTCCTGCGCCTGGTCGATGCAGAGTACGTTGACAAGGTGGACATCGACTCCCTCGTGGAGCGTAGCCTCCCCAACATTCTCCACGAGCTCGACCCCCACAGCACATACGCCAGCGCCGAAGACGTAGAGAGCGAGATGCAGGAACTTGAAGGCCACTTCTCCGGCATAGGCATCCAGTTCTATATTTTCCGCGACACAGTCAACGTCGTGAAGGTCATCCCCGGCGGCCCCTCCGAGGGCTGCGGCATCAAGGCCGGCGACCGCATCGTGAAGGTTGACGGCAAGCCTTTCACCGGCAAGAACGTGGATAACGACAAGGCGCAGAAGTCCCTCAAGGGACCGAAAGGCAGCACCGTGAAGCTCTCTGTCGTGCGCCCCTCCGCGAAGGACGGCAAACTCCGTGAGTTCACCGTGACGCGCGGCGACGTCCCCGTAAAGAGCATAGAGGGAGTGTATATGCTTGATGAGCAGACAGGCTATATCCGCGTGCGCTCCTTCGGCAACACCACCTACAATGAGTTTGTCGGCGCCCTTGCCGAGCTCGAGAGCCAGGGCTTCAACCGTCTTGTCATCGACCTGCGCGGCAACCTCGGCGGCTACATGGAGACCGCCATCATGATGGCCAACGAGTTCCTCCCCAAAGGCCGCCTTGTCGTTTATACCGAGGGCCGCCACTCGCCGCGTTCCGAATACAAGAGCGACGGCAACGGTGCTTATCAGCACATGCCCCTCGCCGTCCTCGTTGACGAGTCCAGTGCGTCGGCCAGCGAGATATTCGCCGGTGCCATGCAGGACAACGACCGCGCCCAAATCATCGGTCGCCGCACCTTTGGCAAGGGCCTCGTGCAGCAACCCGTCAATTTCCGCGACGGCTCTCTCGTCCGCCTCACCACGGCGCGTTACTATACCCCCTCGGGCCGTTGCGTGCAGAAACCCTATCAGATGGGCGACCCCGGAGCCGCCTACGAGCGCGACCTCATAAACCGTGAACTCGGCGGTGAACTCTTCTCGGCCGACAGCATCAAGACCAACGGTAAAGTCTATAAGACCGTGGGCGGCCGCAAGGTCTATGGCGGTGGAGGCATCATCCCCGATGTCTTCGTGCCGCTCGACACGCTGGGCTATACCTCCTACGTCAAGGAAGCCTTTGTGCGCGGCCTCATTCCCGAGTTCGCCTACAGCTATTTTGATACCCATCGCGTCCGGCTCGCGGCACAGAAGGATCTCTCCCAGTATCTCATGCGGGCTGGTCTCCCCGAAGCCTTCGAGGCCTATGCCGCCCAGCATGGCATGCCGCGCCGCGGCAACTTCAACACGGCAGCCCGCAACTTCCTCCGCCGCTATCTCGTGCGCTATCTCGTCAGCGACGTGCAGGGCGAGGCAGAGGCCGTGAAGTATTACAATGCCGACGACCCCTATCTGCGCGAGGCCATGAAGAGTTTCCTCATGCCTTCCCCCAAGAAATAGTCCGTAGTCTGTAGTCCGTAGTCCGTAGTCTGTAGTCCGTAGTCTGTAGTCCATAGTCCATTATAGTCCCTGTGTCTTCCTCCATCGTTAATCGTTTCATCATTAATCGATTCATCGTTTTATCGTTGGCTCTCCTCGCCCTGCCGTGCAGGGCCCAGCTCAACGTGGAGACAGCCATCGACATGGGGCGCTCATCGCTCTACTACGAAGACTACGTCACCGCCATTGCCCGCTTTAACGACGTCCTCCTCGTGCGTCCTCGCAAAGCCGAAGTATATTATTATCGCGGCTATGCCAAGTTCTCTCTCGAGGACTACGCCGGAGCCGCCGACGACTGTTCCGAGGCCATACGCCTCAATCCTTTCCGCGTGGAGTTCTATCAGCTCCGCGGCCTGACGCTCATCAATCAGTCGGACTACGCCGGTGCTGCCGCCGATTATTCCCGCGTGTTGCAGGAGCTTCCCGACGAGCAGAACTCCCGCTACAACCGCGCCCTCTGTTTCCTTGAACAGAAAGACTACGATGCAGCCCGCGCCGACCTCGACTATACCATCGCCCACTGGCCCCGCTTCTCCCGCGCCTATCTCGTCAGCGCACAGATAGCCCTCGAGACGGCCGACACCCTCGGCGCCATCCGTTGGACAGACTCCCTGCTTACCCTCGTGCCGCGCGACCGCGATGCCCTCGGCTTCCGCGGACGGCTATGCCTGTGGGAGGACAACAGTCTCCGCGCCGATTCCTTCCTCACCGCGGCCATAGAACTCGGCGGCACATCTCTCGACAACTACCTCTGCCGCGCACAGGCCCGCCACAACCTCAACCGCTTCAATGGTGCCCTCGCCGACTACGATGCCGCCCTTGAGCGCGTGCCCCAGCACTTCGTGGCGCACTACAACCGCGGCCTCCTTCGTGCCCTCGTCGGTGCCGACAATCAGGCCATCGAAGATTTCGACTTCGTCCTTTCCCTCGAGCCCGACAACACCCTGGCGCTATACAACCGTGCCATCCTCCGTGAACAAACTGGCGACTTCCGCGGCGCAGAGGCCGACTATACCTCCCTCCTTCGCCTCTACCCCCAGTTCTATGCCGGCTATGCCGCCCGTGCCCGCTGCCGCCGGAAGCTAGGCAAAAACGCCCTCGCCCTGCAGGACGAGACCCGCGCCGCCCGCGCCGACTACGACCTCATCTTCGGCAATCACCGCCGCACGCCCATCAAACGCGTCCGCCGCCGCTCCGACCACGAGATGGAACACTATCAGGACCTTGTAGAAGTAGAGCCCGACACCATGCGCATCTTTGTCAGCGACGTGGCCGGCCGCGTGCAGAACCGCCAGACGGAGCACAACCTCCTGCCATCCTTCCCCACCGACGATATCAACCGCGTCCTGGCCGAGGCCCCCACCAACGCCTTTGCCAACGCCCAGCTCCGCTACAACAGCGGCTGCATGCACGCTGACATCGGCCTCACCGACACCGCCATAGAGGACTTCACCGAAGCCATCCAACTCAATCCCCGCCTCGGTCAGGCGTGGTACAACCGCGCCATACTCCTCGTGCGGGAAGGCCGCAAGAAAGAGGCTGCCGACGACCTCTCCCACGCCGGAGAACTCGGCATATACCAAGCCTACAACTTGCTTAAAAGTATTAAGCAATAAGAAATCCTATACGATCTGACATTAATTATTTTTTTATCAAGAATTACAGTAATCGGCTTTGCCGCTTGCCAGAGCAAGAATTAAAGAATTTCTTCATTTACCATTTTACAAGTATAATTTGGGTGTTGAGAATTTTTAGGAATTGCAGTGCCGGGTACTGCTGAAATAAAGTAAGATGAGCTGTATTGTTGGCTGTCCGCATGGAATCCTGCTGCACCTTGCAGCTAATTCAAAAGAATTCTACCGCGAGAAGACAACACATAAATTCCTAAATTCTTAAATTCTTGATAAAAAAGCCTATAACCACCTTCCTGCCCCAAAAATACAAAATCACCTTAAATATATACATTATTATGCGTAACATCTTTCACACACTCCTCCCTTTAAGGGAGGTCGGGAGGGTCTCAAAGGAGGCCGGGAGGGTCTTCATTTTATTCCTTCTCGTTTCCGTCAGCATCAGCGCCCAGTCCGCCGACCCTATGGAACTCAACATAGGAGACTACAAAGGCAAGTACAACGACGCCTACGACGCCTTCCAGGTGCAGCTCGTCGATGAATCCGAGTACTTCATCTTCGTCTTCACTCTCGGCCACATCACCGAGCTGGAGCCCGGCCACACCTACACGATGGCCGACTGCCTCGTCACCGACCTCCACCCACTGCAGGACTTCTCCTTCGGCCTGATAATGATAGACCAAGGCATATACGTGGACTACGATTCCTTCGAACTGACCTACGACCGCGACCCCGAAACCTTCGACGAAACCATTGAGGTGCACGTCGTGGACCTTGAAGGCTTCGTCTATAACCTCCACTACAAGACCCCCGCAGACACACCTCTTACGCCTCCCACGCCCGGAGAGACCTACTGCATACGCCTCGACGGCACCGACCTTTACTTCTCCACCAACGAAGTTGCCGACAACAGTTACTTCACCTATTCCCTCTCGTCCGAGAAAGAAGCGTTCGTCGTTACCCCCTCGGGTGAAGGCTTCACCATCCAGAGTGCCGAAAACGGCAAGTACGTAGGCCACGACCACACCAACTCCTGGGACTTCTCCGACAATGCCGACCTCTGGTATATCCA
>JAKSLT010000073.1 GCA_024401055.1 Bacteroidaceae bacterium
ACGCCTAAATCCATGCTCTATCTATTTTGCGTTAGAAGAAACTTCATCCAGCAACTGGTCCACATACTCCATTTGGGCAGCATCGCTGGAGAGTTCCTTGCGCAGCACCTTCTCGGCCACTTCCACGCTGAGACGAGCCATCTCGCCGCGTATTTCCTTGAGGGCGGCTTGCTTCTCGTTCTCAATCTGGGCTTTGGCCTCGGCAATGATGCGGGCACTCTCTTCGCGAGCCTTCACTTCGGCCAGAGATACCATGCTGTCGCGTGCGGCAGCGGCGTCCTTCACAATCTGTGCGGACTGCTCGCGGGCTTCGCGCAGCAGCTGTTCGCTCTCGGCCTGGATGTTGGCCAGCTTCTCGTTGGCTTCGTGGGCCTTGGCAAGGCTTTCATCGATGTAGGCCTTGCGCTTCTCTACCATACCTACGATGGCGGGGAAACCGTACTTGGCCAGGATGAAGAAGACAACGAGGAATGCCAGCAGCATCCAGAACAGGAGGCCCAGGTCTGGAGTGAGTATGGCGGGCAAACTGTTAAAATCCATTACTGTCTGAAGGGATTAATGTGTAGTGTGTTACTTTCGCTCGGAAAATCCTCGAGGTTTATCCGATAAGGAATGCGCAAGCTACGATGGCAAACAGGGCTACACCCTCTACGAAGGCAGAGGTAAGAATCATGTTTGTCTGAATTTTGCCAGTGGCTTCGGGCTGACGGGCGATGGCGTCCATAGCGTTACCGCCAATCAAGCCAATACCTAAACCTGCGCCGATAGTTGCGATACCTGCGCCGAGACCGCAACCGAGTGCGGCGAGACCTTCTGCTGCTAAAAGTGTAATCATAATTTTGAAATGTTTTTAAGTTGTTAATATTATTGGTTTTGTTAAGTTTATTCTGCGTGATGTTGTGGGTGGGCCAATCCGATGAACACGGCGGAGAGAAGCGTGAAGACGTAGGCCTGAATGAAGGCCACCAACACTTCCACGAGGTTCATGAACAGGAGCATCAAGATGCTGAAGGCGTTGAGTCCTATGCCCATGCCTACGCCCATCGTCCAGCCAAGGAAGATGACGCAGGTGAAGGAAAGGATGATGGCGTGGCCGGCCATCATGTTGGCAAAGAGACGGACCATCAGGGCGAAGGGCTTTGTGATTATGCCTACGACTTCGATGACGGGGATGAGCGGGGCGGGGTAGGCCTTCAGGAAGAGAGGCACTTCGGGCCAGAAGATTTCCTTCCAGTATTCCTTGTTGCCGAAGATGTTCACGAGGAGCATCGTGCACAGGGCGAAGAAGAAGGTCACGTTGATGTTGCCCGTCACGTTGGCACCGCCGGGGAAGAGGGGAATGAGGCCCAGCAGGTTGGTGAGGAGGATGAAGAAGAACACCGTGAGGAGATAGGGGGCAAAACGCTTGTGCTGCTCGCCCACGCAGGCCTTTATGACGTCGTCGTAGATAGTCATCACGAGCATCTCCATCATGCCAACGAAGCCCTTGGGGGCATCGCTCTTTTCGTCATGTTTGTTGTACCAGTGGGCACAGCTCATGAAGATGACGATGAGCAGTATCACTACAATCCAAATCTGTGCCACTGACTTGGTGAAGCTCAGGTCAATGGGGCGTACTTCGCTGTCATCGGCCATGCGCTCGTATATCTTGCCGTGGTGGTCGGCGGCGAAGTAGAAGTTCTCGGGCAGGTTCTTCTCCGTGCCGAAGTACCACTCGCCGGTCTGCTGGCTCCTGACGATGATGGGCAAGGGGATGGCCACATCGCCGGCTATGTGCCACTCGTAGGCGTCGGAGAGATGCTCGAGCACGAGTTCGGGAATGTCGATTTCCTTGGCGCCTGCCTCATCTCCCTTTTCGGCAGCAAGGAACTGCATTGGCAGGAGGGCAAAGACGAGAAATAGGAATACGGACTTTATGCGTTTCATCAATTCTTATTTGTAATGCGTGAGAAATAAAGAGTGTGGTGTGCCAGTTCGGCGAAGTAGAGCAGCATAAACACTATCACATAGGGCACCATGGCGCTGCGACCTACGCAGAAGTAGCAGACGGTGAGTGTTGCCAGCGCGGCCAGCATGCGGAAACCCGGCACTACGGAGTAGAACGTGGTGAGGCTGTCAGGGTGCTTCTCTGCCACCCAGCACCAGAGCAATGCGATGATAATGCTGCTCACTGCCACGAACCCGAAGCTTACCATCAAAGGAGCGGCCACGAGGCTGATACCGTCTTTCAGAAAATAGGCAATTCCGAGCGTCAGTATGCCAAGCGCGGCAGCCAGCAGAGTGCTCTGCACGGCGTAGCGTTTGCTCTGGGAGCGGAGGCTTGTGCTCATATCGGGGCTCTATATATTATATATAAGGTGTGCCTACACTTCTACGCAGAGGCTCACTTCGTTTTTCTTCACCAGAACGAAGCCGCCAAGGATGTTGAGGTTCTTGGGGCCGTCCTTTGCGGTGTAGGTCACTTCGCCTTTCTCCAGCGACGAGATGATGGGGGCGTGGTTGGCCAGAATCTCGAATTGTCCGGATGTGCCGGGCACCGTGACGCTTTCCACTTCACCCTCAAAGGCTACGCGCTCAGGAGAAACTATTTTCAGCAATAATGCCATTGGCTAAACTATTAACTGTAAACTATTAACTCTATACTGAAATTAGCCCTGGGCCTGCTCCATCAGTTTCTTACCCTTCTCAATGGCCTGCTCGATGGTGCCGACGTTGAGGAAGGCCTGTTCGGGCAGGTCGTCGAGTTCGCCGTCAAGAATCATATTGAAGCCCTTGATGGTGTCCTCGATGCTTACCATCACGCCCGGCACGCCCGTGAACTGTTCGGCCACGGTGAAGGGCTGTGAGAGGAAGCGCTGCACACGGCGGGCGCGGTTCACGGTGAGTTTGTCCTCATCAGAGAGTTCGTCCATACCGAGAATGGCGATGATGTCCTGCAGTTCCTGATACTTCTGCAGTATCTGCTTCACGCGCTGGGCGCAGTCGTAGTGGGCCTGACCTACCACGTGGGGGTCGAGGATACGGCTCGTGCTGCCCAGGGGATCCACGGCGGGATAGATACCGAGCTGGGCGATGTTACGCGAGAGTTCGGTGGTGGCGTCGAGGTGGGTGAAGGTGGTGGCAGGTGCGGGGTCGGTCAAGTCGTCGGCGGGCACATATACGGCCTGCACGGAGGTGATGGAGCCCGTCTTGGTGGAGGTGATGCGCTCCTGCATCGTACCCATTTCGGAGGCCAGCGTAGGCTGGTAACCTACGGCGGAAGGCATACGGCCCAGCAGAGCGGACACCTCGGAACCAGCCTGGGTGAAACGGAAGATATTGTCGATGAAGAAGAGGATGTCGCCGCCTTGGTCGCGGAACTCCTCGGCCACGGTAAGGCCGGAGAGTGCTACGCTGGCACGTGCACCGGGAGGCTCGTTCATCTGGCCATACACAAGGGTGGCCTGGCTCTTCTTCAGTTCTTCGGGGTCAACGAGCGAGAGGTCCCACTTGCCTTCTTCCATGGCTTCCTGGAACTTCTTGCCGTATTTGATTACGCCGCTCTCAATCATTTCGCGGATGAGGTCGTTGCCCTCACGGGTACGTTCTCCTACACCGGCGAACACGGAGAAGCCGTTGTGGCCCTTGGCGATGTTGTTGATGAGCTCCATGATGAGCACCGTCTTGCCCACGCCGGCGCCGCCGAACAGACCAATCTTACCACCCTTGAGGTAGGGCTCCAGAAGGTCAATTACCTTGATGCCGGTGGCCAGCATTTCCTTCGTGGTGGAGAGTTCCTCGAACTTCGGAGCCTCGCGGTGGATGGGGTAGGCGTTCTCCTGCGAGAGGCTCGACATGCCGTCGATGGGCTTGCCGATGACGTTGAGCATACGGCCCTTAATCTGTTCGCCGCTGGGCATCACGATGGGGGAGCCCGTAGGCTCTACGTCGAGGCCGCGCTGCAGACCGTCGGTGTTGTCCATAGCCACGGTGCGCACGGTGTCCTCACCGATGTGCTGCTGTACTTCAATGATAAGGTCGGAGCCGTCGGGACGCTTCACTTTCAAGGCGTCGTGAATGCGGGGCAGCACCTTTTCGGGGTCCTGACCGTTGGTGTCGAAATAGACATCAATCACAGGACCGATGATTTGAGAGATTTTACCAGTCATTATTTATATTATTGTATTATTGTTTGCTTTACTGTTTTTGGCTGGAGCAAATAGGCTTTTCTTGCTGACGGCAATCCGCGGATAACCGGCTCCAAGCACCAAACGTCCAGTCCGTAAACTTTTTATATGCTCAGTTCATCGAGCACCTGTATCAGTTGCGGGTCCATAGGCTTGTGTTTGGCGACGGCCTCGACGAAGGGTACATAGACAATCTCGTTGTTCCTGACGCCCACCATCACATTGCGCTGGCCTTTCACCAGTGCGTCGATGGCGCCTACGCCCACACGGCTGGCAAATACGCGGTCGTGTGCCGAAGGGCTGCCGCCGCGCTGCAGGTGGCCGAGGATGGACACGCGCACGTCGTACTGCGGATATTCCTTCTTTACGCGCTCTGCATAGTACATCGCGCCGCATTTGG
Source organism: Bacteroidaceae bacterium (assembly GCA_024401055.1). Taxonomy (GTDB): domain Bacteria; phylum Bacteroidota; class Bacteroidia; order Bacteroidales; family Bacteroidaceae; genus Alloprevotella. The sequence continues at coordinate 4,567 of JAKSLT010000073.1, forward strand.
GGCTTTCGCTCACGATGACCATACAGCTCTTCTTCGACTTGCGTATGCCGCGTTCCATAAACTGGCCCAGCTGGTCGGCGCCCGTGCTGTCCTCGGGGATGATGGCGGCCTCCGCACCGGCGGCAATGGCGCTGTTCTGTGCCAGGAAGCCGGCGTCGCGGCCCATCACCTCAATGAAGAAGATGCGCTCGTGGCTCTGCGCCGTGTCGCGAATCTTGTCCACGCAGCTCATGATGGTGTTCAATGTCGTGTCGTAGCCGATGGTCGTGTCGGTGCCGTAGAGGTCGTTGTCGATGGTACCGGGCAGACCGATGCAGGGGAAGTCGTATTCCTCCGCCAGCGTCATGGCGCCTGTCAGCGAGCCGTTGCCGCCGATGACGATGAGGGCGTCGATGCCCTCCTTTATCAGCGTGTCGTAGGCACGCTTACGGCCCGCCGCGGTCATAAAGGCCTCGCTGCGAGCCGTACGCAGGATGGTGCCACCCGTCTGGATGATATTGCTCACATCCTCGGTGGTGAAACTTTTCACCTCGCCGTTCATCAAACCTTCAAAGCCGCGGTAGATGGCCTTTACTTTGAAACCATTGCTGATGGCTGAGCGCGTCACCGAACGAATAGCGGCATTCATGCCAGGGGCATCTCCACCACTGGTCAGAACACCGACACATCTGATTTTTGCCATTTGTCTTTCTTGGTATTATGAGCGGCAAACGGGGCTCGAACCCGCGACCCTGAGCTTGGGAAGCTCATGCTCTGCCAACTGAGCTACTGCCGCATTTTCGTTTTCGCTGCAAAATTAAACATTATTTCTCATTTAGCCAAATTATTCCCCGTAGAAATTCTGTAATTTTCACATTCTCTCGGCTCGCTTCCCGCCTTGCCACCTGCATTGTGCAGTCGGCGTGGCATTGTGTCTCTTTCGTGCGCGTATTCCATATTACTTACATTCGCGCATTCTCACTTTTTCTGTTTTTCCTTCCGTTCCCAGTATCCTTTTTCCCTTTATGATGACAATCTTGCCGTTGATGAGGCGTTTGCGTGCGTTGGGAGTGGCGGAAGTCGGCGTGCTGATGCCGTCAGTGTCCATTTCGGTGATGGCGGCGAAGTGTTTCCATCCATCTGCGTCGGCATCGGTGGTGTTGTTCCTGTAGAGCTCCGTCGTGCCGTGGGGTACATAGAGCGTAGCGGAGGTCGGCACGCTGGCGAAGCAGGCCGAGCCGCAGGAGGGCGGGGTGGTGGCCTTGCAAACTGCGGAGGCGAGCGCACAATGGAAGAATGCGAAGTTGCCCAATGTCGTTGCCGTGCTCGGTATCTCTATCGCGGTCAATGCGGTGCACCAGCCGAAGGCGTAGTTTCCCAGACTGGTGACGCCCTCTGGAATTCTTACGGATGTCAGACCGTTGCAGCCATTGAAGGCGTAGTTGCCGATGCTCTTGAGTGTGTTGGGGAATTCTATGGCGGAAAGGCCGGAGCAACCGTTGAAGGCGTTGTTTCCTATAGTCGTGAGGCTGGAGGGCAGGACGACGGAGCGGAGACCGCTGCATTTGGAGAAGGCTTCACTTTCTATGGCCGTGATACTGCCGGGAAGGGAGACGTCGGAAAGACCGTCGCACTCAAAGAACGCCTTTGCCCCCAAGGTGGTGATGCCGTCGCCGAGGGTGACGTCTTTCAGGGCTCCCTTGCAGTATTGTGTGACGTGGTGAGGACTTAGATTGGAATTCCAATGAAGGGAGGCAATATTGTTGCATGCCAGTCCGTAGTTCCCTATGCTCTCCACGCTGCCGGGGACGGTGAGGGTCGTTATCCCCGTGCAACCGTCGAAGGCGCTTTCGCCTATGCTCGTGACGCTGCCGGGAACAACGACGGAGGTCAGCCCTGAGCAGCCGCGGAAGGCGTTATTGCCGATGCGCGTCACACTTGTCGGGATGTCGATGGCCGTCAGTCCGCCGCAATCGCGGAAGGCCGCCGTTCCGATGACCGTGACATTGGAGCCGAGAGCCACCTCCTTCAATTTGTCTTTGCAGTATAGCGTGATACAGCTCGGACTCACGTCAGAGTCCCATTTTATTGATGAAATCTCGCCGCAGTCGTAGAAGGCCTCGCTCCCGATGCTCGTGACGCTGCAAGGGACATCTATCGTGGAGAGTGCGCGGCAATAGTAGAAAGCTCCCTCGCCGATGCTCGTGACCTTGTCGGGGATGGCAATGGCCGTCAGGCCCGTGCAGTTGGAGAATGCGCTGCGGCCGATGCTCGTAACGCTGGCCGGCAGCGTGACCGACGTCATGATGCCGCAAAGCATGAAGGCCGACTCGCCGATGGCGGTGACATCGCCGTCGAAGGTCAGTATGCCCTGTCCTTTCTCGTAGGTGTTGCTGACAATCTTTGCCCCGAAAGCGTCCGCGTTGTTGGGTGCGCAGATATGGCCGTCGCTTGTGGTGTAGTATAGGGTATTATTGGGAATACCCGCCTGCGCAATCGTGCCGGCGGCGAGCAACAGAAATATGAGGAGTCCCTGTTTCATAATGATTGTGCCGCGTTGCGGCGTGTGTGGTTGTCTTACATTCGCCCCTCTGCGGCGCGTTCCCTCCGGCTGCTTGGCCTTAGGCTTTGCAGCGGCGGGCTTTCGGGTTCATTTCAAGCCTTGTCCGGCCCTGATATGCTATCCTACAGTTCGTCGCACTCCTTCAGCCACATTTCGGCGGCGGCGTCGCTGGGCATCTGCCAGTCGCCGCGGGGCGAGAGGGAGCATGAGCCCACCTTGGGGCCGTCGGGCATGCAGGAGCGCTTGTACTGCTGCTGGATGAAGCGGCGGTAGAAGGTGCGGAGCCACTTCTTGATGGTGTCGTGGCCGTAGGAATTGGCAAAGGCCTGCTGTGCGAGCCAGAAGGTCTTCTGCGGACGGAAACCGTGGCGCAGCGTGTGGTAGAGGAAGAAGTCGTGGAGTTCGTAGGGGCCCACGAGGTCCTCGGTCTTCTGCTGTATGGTGCCGTCGGCGTTGGCGGGGATGAGTTCGGGGCTTATGGGCGTGGCCACGATGTCGAGGAGCACTTCGCGGGTGTCGTCGTCCGCGATGTTCTCGGCCACCCATTCCACGAGATGGCGGATGAGCGTCTTGGGCACGCCGGCGTTGACGCCGTACATCGACATGTGGTCGCCGTTGTAGGTGGCCCATCCGAGGGCGAGCTCGGAGAGGTCGCCGGTGCCCACGACGAAGCCGTTCGTCTGGTTGGCGGCGTCCATCAGTACCTGCGTGCGCTCACGGGCTTGGGCGTTTTCGTAGGTGGTGTCATGGGTAGTAGTGTCGTGTCCCAGGTCTTTAAGGTGGGCGTTGCATGCGTCGGCGATGCAAATCTCGCGGATGGTGATGCCGAGGTTCTTCATCAGTCGCACGGCGTTGCCGTATGTGCGGTCGGTGGTGCCGAAGCCCGGCATGGTAATGCCCACTATGCCCTTGCGGTCGCGCTCCAGACGGTCGAAGGCGTGGACGCATACGAGGAGGGCCAGTGTGCTGTCCAGCCCGCCGCTGACGCCCACCACTACGGTCTCGGCGCGTGTGTGGAGAATGCGCTGGGCGAGGCCCTGGCTCTGGATGTAGAGTATCTCCTCGCAGCGCTCGCCGAGGAGTTCGCCCTCGGGGATGAAGGGGTGGGCGCTGAGGTGTCGCGTGAGGGCATAGTTGTCGTCGGCGTCGGCGGAGTAGGGGAGTTCCACCACATGGAAATCCTTGCAGCCGTGGCGCATTTTGGCGGCAGCGGCGGCGAAGGCGCGGTCGGAGCGGCGGTCGTGGCGCAGGCGCTCAATGTCTATCTCGCTGACGAGGAGCTGTTCGTCGAGGGAGAAACGCTTGCCTTCGGCCAGCAGTTCGCCGTTTTCGGCGATGAGCGTGCGTCCGGCATACACGGCATCCGTGGTGCTCTCGCCGAAGCCGCAGCCGGCATAGACGTAGCCGCAGAGGCAGCGTCCGCTCTGTCCCGTCACCTGCTGGCGTAGGTAGCCGCTCTTTCCGGCACGCTCGTAGGCGGCGGCGGGGCAGAAGATAATGTCGGCGCCGCTGAGGGCGAGGCGGTTGGCGGGGGCAGTGGCGGCTTCAAGGTCGTCGCCCACTTCTATGCCGAAGGTGTAGGGGCCGGGTGAGAACAGCTGGTGGCGGCTCACGCTCACCTCCTCGCCGCAGAGGTAAACCTTCTTCTCGGCGGGCAGGGCGTCGGCGGAGGCGAACCACCGGCTCTCGTCGAGGCCGTGCAGGCCTTGCGGGAAGGTGTTGGGCACGAGACCGAGGAGCTTGCCGCCCTGCACCACGGCGGCGCAGTTGAGGGTAAGTCCCTCCACGGCCACGGGAAGGCCTACGATGCTGATGACGGAGAGCGTGCGGCTGAAATCTACGATATGCAGCAGGGCGCTCTCGGCCTCTTCCAGCAGGAGGGTCTGGCGGAACAGGTCGTGGCAGGTGTAGCCTGTCAGGCACAGTTCGGGGAAGCACACGACTTCCACGCCCTTGCTGTTGGCCTGGAGCATCATCTGCTGTATCTGTTCGGCGTTGTAGCGGCAGTCGGCCACTTTGAGGCGCGGTGTGGCGGCAGCCACTCTCACAAATCCGTGTTTCATATTATTATTTTCGAGGTGCGTTTCCGCCGCCTCCTTATATTGTTCTCAATTTTTCAGCGTTTCAGCGTCTCACATCCCCTCCTCTTCGTTCCCGTAGCGGAAGATTAGCGTCGTGGCGCCGATGGTGACGATGTCGCCGTCTTCCAGCGTGACGCGCTCCTTGAGGCGCAGCAGGTGGTCGCCGATGAAGGTGCCCGTGTTGCTGGGAGCGTCGCGCAGGGTGAAGACGGGCTTGCCCTTCGCCGTACTCACGCTGATGACGCAGTGGGTTGTGTCCACGCTGGGATCTACGGTCTTGAAGGCGGCGTTGGCCTTCGTGCCCGGCACGTGGCGGCCGATGACGTTCTCGCCCTCATAGAGGGGTATCTCCTGCTTCAGGTGGAAGGCATTCTCCACCACGAGCATGCTGCCCAGCACTTCGCGCTCCTCTTCCTCCTCCTCGCCGTCGGCGGTGGGCACCGTGGGTTCGGCGGCGGGCTTGATGCGCAGGCGGAACTGCTTGCGGCAGGCGGGGCACTCAAATACCAGTGCGCTCCCGGGCGCATACTGCGTCTCGTCGAAGAGAATGGGTTCGTCGCACTTGGGGCAGCGGAGGCGTTTCATGTTGTATGGTGTAAGGGGGGATTGCCGGCGGTATCTGTAAACGGGGTCTTTCTTACGGTACCTGCCGATATAAAAAAGTCTTGTCCGGTGGCGGGCCATCCGTGACAAGACTTTGTATGAATCAGTGTCTTTATTCGCAAGGCGTGTCCATCACCCAGCACGTGGCATACTGCTCGTCGTCGCTCAGGTGGCGGAGGAAGTCGAAGGCTTCGTCGCTTGTGGAGAAGTGTCCCATCACGACGCGCTTCATGGAGCCCGTCTGTAGTATGCGCGCCGACTCGTAGCCCAGTTTGTGCAGCTTGCTGACGTAGTCGTTGCCGTAGCGCGTGGAAATGGCGGAGGCCATCACGATGACGTATTCCTTCCGGGCTGTCTTCTCGGGCTGGGGGGCGGGTGCCTGCGCGGCTGCCTCCGTCTCCTGGCCGGCATCCGGCGATGCCGCGGCGATGCTCTGCGGCGTGGCGGCCACTTCCCTCTTGCGCAGGAGCACCTGCTTCTTCACCGTCGTGCGGTGCGCCACCTGCGTGGGGAACATGCTGGCCATGTGGGGGCCGGCGTCGGTGATGTTGCCCGTGGGGATGACGAGGAAGTAGAACATCACGCAGATGACGGCGGCGGCCAGCGTATTGACCACGTTCCTGTTGAGCCGCAAGGTGTAGTACTTCTTGCTGTCCTCGTCAGCGGCGGCGGCAGCGTGTGTCGCGGGTGCGATGCTTTCCTTCCGCGCGTTGGCGGGCTCGGCAAACACGGGCTCGAGGGCGTAGAGGTCGGGCGTCATCAGGCCGCTCTCTTTCGGCGCGAACTTCATGCCGTAGTCGCCGTTGGCGGAGAGGGTGCCGATGCCCACGAGTTCCACCTGGCCGTCTTCGTGCACGCGCTTCTTGAGTTCTGCCACCTGCTCGGCGATGCGCTGCGTGGCGGTGTAGTAGCTCATGTGCTCATATTGCTGGTAGCGCTCCACGAGCAGGCCGTCGTTGTTGGAGAGAATGGAGTTGAATGTCACACTGCGCTTGGGGGGCACGAAACATCCATCCTGCTCGTCGTAATGTGCAGGCTGAACCTGAGTGACGAAGCCACCGAGGCCGGGCACAACTACGCAGTTGTGCTTAACGAGCAAGGTTTCAATATGTTTCGCCAGTGTGTGCATTTTTTACTTTAAGTGATTTCTTTCGATAAAAGCAGAAAAACGGATTCATTCTCCGCTTTTTCTGTTTGCAAAAGTACTACTTTTTTTTTATTTTCATCATAAAAATCAGTAAAATTTTACACTTTTTTTACCTTTTCGCCGATATTTTCATCTTGGGGCTGTCAAAAGAGCTGTTTCTGCCCGTTCGGTGACAAGTTTTCGCCGAAATCGTCACATCTTTACTTTCTTTGCGTGTACGTGCGCGCCTGTTCCTTATATATTTATATAGGGGCAAGTGGCGTATCGCATCATCCGTGAAAGACCGGCGTTTTTTGATTTCCTCCAAATTTCCACACCGCGAAACTGTAAAATATTTTGACAAAATTTTGTAGTAAATTTTGGGGACTTTTCGCCATGACTGGCAAAAATTCTGCTACCTCCACCTATCATTTCCAACCCTCCCGCCCGCGTTTTCCACCCCGCGCCGCAAAGCACCCGCATCCTCTGGCCACTAGTCCTCCTTTAATTCAAACTTCTTCCCATTTAATTCGAATTAGTCCTCTTTTAATTCGAACTAGTTCCCATTTAATTTCCAGCGAAAGGGAAC
>JAKSLT010000074.1 GCA_024401055.1 Bacteroidaceae bacterium
TCTCTTCAGACTTGCTAAGATTTATGCTTACCCCCACTAAATTTCCAGTGAGCCAAGATACGTTTCAAAGAAATCTCTTTGCAACTGAAGTTCTGAATCTGTTTTTGCCATAGTGGTAGATGTGATTTACTGCATCGATCTACCACTCACGTGAGCGCACAAAAAGGGAATGAACCTTCTTATGCGTTCGCCGAGGCTGCGTCGGAATGAAACCTCATCCAATCTATAAGAAATGCTCACACCCTAAAGTATGAACATTGACCCTTATATAGATTGGATAAGGCACACTCCTTTCATTGAAGCTGCCTAACCACTATTCTTTGTGTTCTTATTTCAATCTGATTAGTTTCCGACGCTATTCAGGCGAACGCAAATAATAGTCAATGCGCGTTATTTGTTAATATGTAGTGTTTCTGTTATATCTGTTTCGTTGCCTATATATATTAATAATGACTTACGGCAGCAAAGGTAGCAAAAAACTCGGAAAAAACTCCCATCCAGCGGGGAAAAAGTGCCTCCCGCCCTGCGTTTTGCGTAAAAATCTTCGCTCACGGGCATAATTATGGCTGTTTTTGTCCTTTCCCCCGCACTTGCGTGCCCATCGTAAGGCGCGCGGCCTGATTCTCCTTGCGCGCGGCCTTGAAAAAATACACCGAATGCGCAGCGGATTTTTCTAAACCCAGTTCCAATTTCATTTCAACAGCTGTTAAAACTGTTTTCAACAGCTGTTAAAATTGTTTTCAACAGCTGTTAAAATTCATTTCAACAGTTGTTGAAAACACATGGGGTCGGTTTACCGCTTGAAGGATTGAGGTGGAGGGAGGGGGCCGAAGGGGGCTGGTTATTTCCCGTCCGCAGGGCGGTGCTATTTCTCGGCGAAGCCGACGGGGTGGCTCTTTGTTGGCTGCGCCAAGAAATAGGGCGGCTTCGCCGGAAATAGTTTTTTGGAAATAATTATCAGGGCTATTTCCCCCGAAGGGGGCTGGTTATTTCCCGTCCGCAGGGCGGTGTTATTTCTCGGCGAAGCCGACTGGGTGGCTCTTTGTTGGCTGCGCCAAGAAATAGGGCGGCTTCGCCGGAAATAGTTTTTGGGAAATAATTATCAGGGCTATTTCCCCCGAAGGGGCTGGTTATTTCCCGTCCGCAGGGCGGTGCTATTTCTCGGCGAAGCCGACTGAGGCTGTTCTTGTTGGCTGCGCCAAGAAATAAGGGCGGCTTCGCCGGAAATAGTTTTTGGAAATAATTGAATAAAAAACTCCGCCCCTTGGGAGGGGCGGAGGAGCTATTTCTATGATTACTATTTCCGGCGAAGCGGCTGCATGTCCGGCGAAGCGACTTGATGCGGACGCTTTGCTCAATGCGGGCGCGAGGCTATGGCGTCTATCTCCGCGAGTTCGTCGGGGGTGAAGTCGAGGTTGTGGAGGGCGGCGAGGCTGCTGTCCATCTGCTGGACGGTGCGGGTGCCGATGATGACGCTGGTGACGCGCTCGTCGCGCAGGGCCCAGGCGAGGGCCATCTGGGAGAGGGTCTGGCCGCGGCGCTGGGCAATGGCGTTGAGCCGGCGGCAGGTGTCGATGACCTGGGGCGTTACCTGGTCGGGGCGCAGGAAGCCTTCGGGACGGGCGGCACGGGAATCGGCGGGGATGGTGCCGCCGAGGTATTTGTCGGTGAGGAGGCCCTGGCAGAGGGGCGAGAAGGCCACGAAGCCGGAGCCTTCGGCGGCGGCAAGGGGGAGGTTCTCCTTTTCTATGTCGCGCGTGAGGAGGTTGTAGCGGTATTGCGAGAGGAGGCAGGGCACATGGGCTTCGCGCAGAATGCGGTAGGCTTCTTTCTGGAGCTGCGGCGGGTACTTGGAAATGCCGACGTAGAGGGCCTTGCCCTGGCGCGCGATGTCGATGAGGGCCTGCATGGTCTCCTCAATGGGAGTGAAGCCGTCGTAGCGGTGGGAGTAGAAGATGTCGAAGTAGTCGAGGCCGGTGCGGCGGAGGCTCTGGTCGATGCTGGCCATGAGGTTCTTGCGTGAGGAGCCTGTGCCGTAGGGGCCGGGCCACATGTCGTGGCCGGCCTTGGAGGAGATGAAGAGTTCGTCGCGGTGGGCACGGAGGTGCTTCTGCCAGATGCGCCCGAAGTTCTCCTCGGCAGAGCCGGGTACGGGGCCGTAGTTGTTGGCGAGGTCGAAGTGGCAGATGCCGTGGTCGAAGGCGTGGAGTATCATACGCTCGGCCTCGGAGAAGTCATCGACGGAGCCGAAATTGTGCCAAAGGCCGAGGGACAGGACGGGGAGAAGGATGCCGGAGCGGCCGGCACGGCGCAGGCCGACCAGACCCTCCCCTTGCCCCTCTGCATTTTGCCCGTCGGCAAAAGCAAAGGGCGGGGAATAGATACTTGTGTTGGTCATATTGCTAAAGTGATATTAAATATTTTTTATCAAGAATTACAGAATTAAAGAATTACTTCGTTAGCCTCCTTGTTTAGAATTCTTTTGAATTAGCTGCTTGGTGCAGCGGAATTCCTGCGGCAACAATTCTGCGGTGCTGCACACTGCGTAATTCCTGAAAATTTATTATCAGAACACAATAATAATTCATTTATTATTAAATTCTTGATATGTAATAATATATTGTGCCAGATTGTATATCGTCACCTAAAGAATAATGCCCAGTAGAACATCCTCGGTGCGAGAAGTTTTACTGGGCATTTTAATCGTTAGGCATATACCTTATGGTTCAACTTGTAATCGCTCGTAAGTATCTCCGCCACAGGCGGACTCGAGCGAAGCGAGGCACTCCCCCTTGGGGGAGCGGGGAGGGGGCTAGGGGCTCGGGTAGCCGGATGGAGATATGGTTGTCGTACTTACGACTACCACTCCATCTTTGCGGCTCTCACGTAGCTCTCGTAGCGCTTCTGGGCCATGGCCTGGCAAGCGTTGTAGAGTTCCTGTGCCTGCTCGGGGAACTGCTTCTTGACGGAGAGGAAGCGTACCTCGCCGTTGAGGTAGTCCTGGAACTTGTCCCACTGGGGCTCCTTGCTGTCGAGCGTGAAGGGGTTCTTACCCTGCTCTTCCAGTTCGGGGTTGTAGCGCCAGAGGTGCCAGTAACCGCACTCTACGGCTGCGGCCTCTTCGGCCTGTGCCTTACCCATGCCCTTCTTCAGACCGTGGTTGATGCAGGGTGAGTAGGCGATGACGAGGGAAGGCCCGTGGTAGGCTTCAGCCTCGCGGAGAGCCTTGATGCACTGGTTGTTGTCGGCACCCATGGCCACCTGTGCCACATAGACGTAGCCGTAGGTGGTGGCAATCATACCGAGGTCCTTCTTGCGCACGCGCTTGCCGCTGGCAGCGAACTTGGCGATGGCGCCGAGAGGCGTAGCCTTGGAGGACTGACCGCCGGTGTTGGAATATACCTCGGTGTCGAGCACGAGGATATTGACGTCCTCACCGCTGGCGATGACGTGGTCGAGACCGCCGTAGCCGATGTCGTAGGAGGCACCGTCGCCGCCGATGATCCACTGGCTGCGCTTGGTGAGGTAGTGGGAGAGTTCGTCGAGGGACTTGCAGACGTCGCAACCCTTGGCAGCGCCTTCGGCGATGAAGGGAAGGAGGGCGTCGGCAGCAGCGCGGGAGGCAGCGGCATCGTCCTGACCGTCAATCCACTGCTGGGCAGCGGCCTTGTATTCGGCAGAGGCCTGCTCGCTGGCGATAATCTGCTCGAGGAGAGCCTGAATGCGCTTGCGCATCTTCTTATTGGCGAGCACCATGCCGAGGCCGAACTCGCAGAAGTCCTCGAAGAGGGAGTTGGCCCATGCGGGACCCTGACCCTTCTCATTGACGGTGTAGGGCGTGGAGGGGATGGAGCCGGAATAGATGGAGGAGCAACCCGTGGCGTTGGCCACCATTTCGCGGTCGCCGAAGAGCTGGCTGACGAGCTTCACATAGGGAGTCTCACCGCAGCCGGAGCAAGCGCCGCTGAACTCGAAGAGAGGCGTGGCGAACTGGCTGAGACGCGGATTGAGCTTGATGTCCATGAGGTCCTGCTTGGACTTGACGTTCTTGACGCAGTAGTCCCAGTTCTTGGCCTCGCCGAGTTCGCCTTCCAGGGCTACCATCTCGAGGGCCTTGACGTTCTGGCCGTCCACCTTCTTGCCGGGGCATACATCTACGCAGTTGCCGCAGCCGAGGCAGTCCATAACGCCTACCTGCATACGGAACTTCATACCCTTGATCTGGGCGGGAGCGAGCACGGTGAGGGTGGCAGCGTCGAGGCCGGCAGCCTCCTCGTCGGTCATAACGAAGGGACGGATGCAAGCGTGAGGACAAACGAAGGCGCACTTGTTGCACTGGGTGCAGTTGTCGGCGTTCCATGTGGGAACGAAGGCGCTGACGCCGCGCTTCTCATAGGCAGCGGTGCCCTGGGGCCAGGTGCCGTCCTCGATACCCTTGAAGGCGCTCACGGGAAGGAGGTCGCCGTTCTGGGCGTTGATGGGACGCATCACGTTGGTGATGAATTCGGGCTCCTCGGCGCAGGTGCAAACCTTCTCGTCGGCCAACTGGGCCCAAGCGGGATCAACGGGGAGTTCCTTGTATTCGCCGCCGCGGTCAACGGCTGCATAGTTCTTGTTGACAACGTCCTCGCCCTTCTTGCCATAGGACTTCACGATGAAGTGCTTCATCTCTTCAACGGCCTGCTCTACGGGGATGACGCCGGTGATGCGGAAGAAGGCAGACTGGAGGATGGTGTTGGTGCGGTTGCCGAGACCAATCTCCTGGGCAATCTTGGTGGCGTTGATGTAGTAGAGTTTCACCTGCTTCTCAGCCAGCACGCGCTTCACGTTGTTGGGCAGGTTTTTGGCCAGTTCCTCGCCTTCCCAGATGGTGTTGAGGAGGAAGGTGCCGCCCTGCTGGATGCCGCGGAGGACGTCGTACATGTGGAGGTAAGCCTGAACGTGGCAAGCCACGAAGTTAGGCGTGGTAACGAGATAGGTGGAGCGGATGGGCTCGTCGCCGAAGCGGAGGTGGGAGCAAGTGAAGCCGCCGGACTTCTTGGAGTCGTAGGAGAAGTAAGCCTGGCAGTACTTGTCGGTAGCACCACCGATGATCTTGATGCTGTTCTTGTTGGCACCTACGGTACCGTCGGCACCGAGGCCGTAGAACTTGGCCTGGAACATGCCGGCGCCGCCGAGGGCAACTTCTTCCTTCTGGGGGAGAGAGGTAAAGGTAACGTCGTCCACGATGCCGATGGTGAAGTGGTTCTTCGGCTGGGGCAGGGCGAGGTTCTCATATACGGAGAGAATCTGTGCGGGAGTGGTGTCGTTGGAGCCGAGGCCGTAGCGACCGCCCACGATTTCGGGAGCGTTCTCCACGCCGTAGAAGGCCTCCTTGACGTCAAGGTAAAGAGGTTCGCCGTTGGCACCGGGTTCCTTGGTGCGGTCGAGCACGGCGATGCGCTTCACCGTCTTGGGCACGGCAGCGAGGAGGTGCTTCACGCTGAAGGGACGGTAGAGGTGTACGCTGACGAGGCCCACCTTCTCGCCCTGAGCGGTGAGGTGGTCGATGGCCTCGCGGGCAGCCTCGGAGGCGGAGCCCATAAGGATGATGACGCGGTCGGCATCGTCGGCGCCGTAGTAGCTGAAGAGCTCGTACTTGCGACCGGTGATTTCGCTGACTTTGTGCATATAGTCCTCAACGATGGCGGGAACGGCGTCGTAGAAGGGGTTGCAACTCTCACGATGCGTGAAGAAGGTGTCGGGGTTCTCGGCCATACCGCGGGCTACGGGATGCTCGGGGCTGAGGGCACGGGCACGGAACTCGGCGAGGGCCTGCTGGTCAACCAGCGGAGCGAGCTGCTCGGTCTCGAGCATCTCAATCTTCTGTATCTCGTGGCTGGTGCGGAAGCCGTCGAAGAAGTTTACGAAAGGTACGCGGGCCTTGATGGCGGAAAGGTGGGCCACACCGGCGAGGTCCATAACTTCCTGCACGCTGCCTTCTGCGAGCATGGCGAAGCCGGTCTGGCGGGTGCTCATAACATCCTGGTGGTCACCGAAGATGCAGAGGCTGTGGCTGGCGAGGGTACGGGCGCTGACATGGAAGACGCAGGGGAGGAACTCACCGGCAATCTTGTACATGTTGGGAATCATCAGCAGGAGACCCTGGCTGGCGGTAAAGGTGGTGGTGAGGGCACCGGCTTGGAGGGAGCCGTGCACAGCACCTGCGGCGCCGCCTTCGCTCTGCATTTCCTGCACGAGGACGGTCTCGCCGAACATATTCTTGCGGCCCTGGGCGGCCCACTCGTCAACATACTCTGCCATCGTGGAGGACGGCGTAATGGGGTAGATGGCAGCCACCTCACTGAACATATACGCGATATGAGCAGCAGCCTGGTTACCATCACAAGTGATAAATTTCTTTGCCATGTTATTAAATGTGGGTATAAGTTTTATATAAGTTTCAAGGGGGATTAACTATCAAAGGTGTACCCCACCAAACATGGCGGGGCACAGGCCTATGTCGCCAACTTGGCGGGGCTAGATTTTACTGAAGGAAACCGAAGAGCCAGACGGGGATGTCCTTGTCGCGTCCCATCTCTATGCCGTAGCGCACGGCGTAGCTCTTGGGGCCAGTCTTTACGCGGCGGTCGGGCTCGCAGACGCACACCTCGTATTCGCTGTTGATGGTGTAGAGGTTCTTGCGGTGGCCGCGGCAGATGCGGTTGTGGCGCCAGAGGGCGTTGGTGAAGAAGGTCTCCATGAGGCGCTGCTCGCTCACGTCGCTGTTGTAGATGCAGTGGAGGAGGTTGGTGTCGTGGAGCATCACGGCGGCGGGCTTCTTGGGGAAGGAGTCGCCCTCGCGGTAAATCATATTCACGAGACGGGCCTCTTCAAGGTACTTCAGATAGTTCATCACAGTGGCGCGGCTGGTGCCGATGTCGAGGGCCAGCTGGCTGACGTTGGCGGTGGTGTCGTTGGTGACGGCCAGGAGATAGAGGAGGTTCTTGAGGCGCTCCAGATACTTCAGCTCAATCTGCTTGATAAAGAGCACGTCCACCTCAATCATCATGTTCATGGCCTTCAGCAGGGCCTCGGTGAAGTTGTGGTTCTCAAGGAAGAAGGGATAGTAGCCGTGGTGCAGATACTGCTCGAAGGCATCGAGGGGACGCACTTCGCGCAGGATGCTGCGGGCGATTATCTCGTGGTTTTCGAGGAGTTCGTTCAGCGTGTAGGTGCGGAAGTGCGTGCCGTACTTCAGGTTGAGGAACTCGCGGAAGGAGAAACCATGCAGGTAGTATGTGCGGGCCAGATGGTTGAGTTCGCTGGTCTCTGCGTCGGCGTCTTGCACGGAAGTCGTGCTATAGACGATGCGCAGGGTGGGGTAGCGATGGTAGCACTCGATGAGTTGCTTGCGCCAGTCAGGCAGTTTGAAGGCCTGGTCGATAAGCAGCACGCGGCCGCCGTTTTCTACGAATTCGCCGGCAAACGTCACGATGCCGCGTGCCTGGAAGTAGAAGTTGTTCATGTTGACGTACAGGCACTGGCGGAGACGCGGGTCGAAGTTCTCCTTAGCATACTGCAGGAGGAAGTTTGTACGTCCTACGCCGCGGGGGCCGCGTATGCCAATCATACGGTAGCTCCAGTCGATGGTGTCCATCAAGGCTCTGCGAATAGGAGCATTGGTTCGCTCTACGAGGAAAGCATGAGATTTGAAGAAAGTTTCCATATCTTTTTACCTTTCTTTTGATTAAAATTTGTTTTCCGCTGCAAAGTTACGATTTTCTTACGAATTTGCAAAGTCTATTTACCACTTTTTTTAATTTTTCTCTTTTTTGCCGTGAATAGGGCGGAAAGACTATCGCATTATTTTCCGTCCGTTTTGGATGTAAATGCCGTGTGTGGGCTGGCTTTGCATGCTGTTTTGGCGCATGGTGCGGCCACTGAGATCGTAGAGGGCGGAAGAGGATTGCGTTGAGATTGTCGTGCTGATGCCATCGGCTATCGGCAAGAGGGCTATGGTGATTACGTTAATCTTCGACGTGCCTGTGACGGTGAAGGTGGCAGAGGTGACTTCTTTTGTTCCGGCGCTCCATGTCGTGCCTACGGTGCTGCCCTTGCCGTCCTTGATGTATATGCCGTTGCCCTCAAATTTGATGTAGTCAATGAAGCGTCCCTTCGGAGCATTGACGGTGAGTGAGCCGCCATCTTTGTATAGGCGCAGTTGGGGGCCGACTTTTGTGTCTTCCCACATGCGGGTGATGGTGCTGCCACTGGTGAAGTTTATGGTCGCACCGTTTTGTTTAACCTCCGTTATCTCATGAGGGTCTTGGTCGGTACTCAAAGGCAAGCCCCACTCGTTGGCATTGAAGTCAAACATAATTACGTCGCCGGTGAAGTCCTCGTCGCCGTCGTCGCTTTTCTGCTTGTTGAAGGAGAAGTTGATTTCACCCTTAGTTTCGGCGATGTCGGTGATGGGCTTGCCCATGAGCTTCTGGCCGTTGGTGTTTGCCGTGTAGAGCGTGGCAGCCGGCGTGGACTCGTCAGTGAGCTTCGTGTTTCTGCGTGTGCCGGGGTAGGGGTCACCGGCCAGACCGGAGGATGTCGTGGTGGTATTGTTGTCGGCGTGGAAGATGGTGCAGCGCTGGCGCCTGCTACTGTTGTTTACGGTGTTTTCTTCCCACACGTTGGCATCGTAGTCCACGTGCATGATGAGTAGCCCGTGTCCGAAGGCGCCGCTGTTCCACGACTCTTGCTGAATGTTCTGCAGTATGTAGTATTCGTTTTTGTTCTTCTCATTATATATAATATAGGAGTCGGTGCTGCTCGTGATGGGCTTCATACCCTTCACCTGTGTCTCGTCGCTGAGCACTGTGGGCTTGAGCCATCCGGCATACATGCGTTCGTAGGCGGTGTAGGCGGCAGGGACGCTGCCGTCGTTGTTGTAGGCACCGTAGTCCATGAGGCTCCAGGCGTCCATGCCGAAGTTTTCGGTGCCGGCGGTGTCGTAGAGGTCGGGCAGGCCCATACAGTGGCTGAACTCGTGGCAGGCGGTGCCGATGCCGTCCATGACGCTACCGGTCGTGCCGCGCAACTCACTGGAACAGGCATAGGTGTCTATTCTCACGCCGTCGAGGGCCAGCGCTCCCGAGCCGTCGCCCCAGGTCTTGGCTTCCGAGAGAGTCCACTCGTGGGGCCAGATGGTGTTATCCACGTTGTTGCCGCTGGCCTCGCCATAGCCGGCATATATGAGGTACACCTGGTCCACCTCGCCGTCGCCATCCCAGTCGTAGTCTTTGAAGTTTACGGATTTGTCGGCCAGCTTGCAGGCCTCGATGACCATTTCGCCGGGGTGCACGTCGTTGCCGTCGCTGTCGTTCTTGCCGTAGTAGGCCATCGTCTTCGACACTTGCACGGGGCCCACCACGTCGAACGTCAGGTTAAACTTGTCGTAGCTTTGTGCCTTGAAGTAATCATGCACGGAGCCGATGTGGCCGTTCTTGTTGTATCCCTCCTTGTTCATCATGTCGTTGAAGGCACTCTGCGTGGAGCCGCTCTTCATTTTTACGTCGGAGTAGTTCACGAGGATGACGAGGCCCTTCCTGTCGCCCTCGTACTGTCCTTCCATGGCAGGTGCGATGCCGCGTCCCGGGGCTTTCTTGGCGCGTGCCATTCGGCGCTGATCCGTGGTGGCGCGACGCTGCTGAGCATGTTGGCGCATGGTCGTGAACTCTGCGTTAGTCATCGGGGCGAAGGTGCCGCCTTCAAGGGCGCGGTAGCGCTTGCCGTCGCTGCCTTTGTAGTATTTGCAGTGTTCGTCGCCAGAGTGTGTCAACGTGACAGTGCGACCGTTGATGGTCACGGTCTTGCTCACGCGCTTGGCGGGGATGGCGCTCAGCGTCAGTGTCAGAGTGAAGAGGGTAAGGAGAGAAAGGATTTTTTTCATGGTTATTGGAGGTTCTTTTTTCTAAATAGAGTTGTCTATTTCTTGCTTACGTCCACCCATACGGTGTCGTTCTCCTGTATCGTGTCGTTGATGGTCTTTGTCGTGGCGGCTTGCACTACCGAGTGCGACAGTATGCCCGTAATCGCTGTGACGGGGGCGAGAAGTTGGCTTCCCTCCTGCCGTTCGGGACTCATGATGCGCAGGCCCTGCATCACGTTCAGCACAAAGCTCATCAACAGCACATATTTTGCAATGCTCACCAGTGCTCCCCCTATGCGGTTGGGCAGGCTGAGCAGCCCGATGTGGTTAAGCGCCTTCGTCATCACTGTGGCTACTGCGCCGAGGGCGATGGGTACGATAATCCAGAGCAGGAAAAAGGCAATGATGCTCGTGATGATGTTTATTTGCGTGCCGCTCACGGCGAGGTATTCTCCCAGTGCGCTGTAGCACAGGCAGGCCACTATCAAGCCGCCGATGAAGCCCAGAAGGCTCACCAGTTCGCGCAACAAACCGTGTGCCCAGCCCTTCCATAGGGCATAGAGCACCACGACGATAATAAATATGTCTATATACATTATATAATTATATTAAGCGCAGCGTCCGCATTACTCAAATTATCCACATTAAGCGCAGCGTCCGCATTACTCACATTAAGCGAAGAGCCCCTCTGCATCGCTTATGACGTAGAGGGGCTTTTCTTTTCTGCGATGGGTTATTCGCCCGGGTTGATGGCGCCGCTGGGGCAGGCATCGGCGCAGGTGCCGCAGTCGAGGCACATGTCGGGATCGATGGAGTAGATCTCGCCTTCGCTGATAGCGCCGGCGGGGCACTGGTCGATGCAAGTGCCGCAAGCCATGCAGTCGTTGCTAATTACGTAAGCCATAGTGTTTGAAATTTAGGAGTTATTAATTAAAGATTGTATTTGCTTTTCACCTAATGCGTCAGTGTCCGCATTAATTTGTGCCCGAAACGGGACTCGAACCCGTACAGCATTGCTGCCAAGGGATTTTAAGTCCCTCGTGTCTACCAATTCCACCATTCGGGCGTGAAATTGCGACTGCAAAAGTACAACTTTATTCTGAAATAACGAAGACTTCTGCGAAAAATCTGCTTATATTTGGTGTTTCGCGTAAAAAGTCGTAATTTTGTACGCACAAAAATGTGGGCGCAACGTCCTATCGCTTGCACAAATATAATTTCTGAACAAAATTTCTTTCAATTTCTTTTAATTTCTTTCAGTTCAGCAAGGCCCCGAGCCTTGCGCTCCCACCTCCCGCTAATAATCACATACACCATCAATATGACAGCCAACGAAATCCGCGAATCTTTCGTGAAGTATTTTGAGCAGCAGGGCCACCTCATCGTGCCCTCCGCTCC
>JAKSLT010000075.1 GCA_024401055.1 Bacteroidaceae bacterium
CGTGGGCCGGAAAGACGGTCTCCCGCCACGAGTAGCCGTCGCCGTTGCGGTTGGGGCCTTGGGCTTGTAAGCCGGCCACGGGCATACCCCCGGGACGATAGCGGCTGCTGTGCAGCGGACAGCGAATGGTGCGTTGCCCCAATCCCGTAATCCAGGACAGGCCCATTGGGTTGGCTCCGAGGGTGTTGTCGCAGGTGCGGATGAGCCAGTCGCGATAGTCTTGCTTGCCCGTCAGCCACCAGGCAAAGGCCACGGGGACGGCATAGTTTTCGTAGGCTCCCGTGCCCCAGGTGATGGGGGCGTAGGGATGGCGGATGAACTTGTATGCCATTTTTGACGAGCCCTCTACATAGAAATCTGCAACGCTCAATAGGACGGCCTCAATGTTGCTGCGGAGCGTGGTATCGGCCTGATGGGCGAAGACGAAAACGAAAACGAAAACTAAGACGGCTTGAAGCCTTTCCATAAGAAGAAGCCCTCTCTGCCACCCCCGGCTCGGGGATTGCGGAGAGGGATTATGTCGGGGTACGGAAGGGTATGTCTGTGGCCGTTGCAGCATTGCAGGGGTATCTCTTGTGTGTGTGGGCTCCTCCAGACCCTTCCCACCCTTCCCTTAAAGGGCAGGAGGTCGCTCTTTGAGCGAGTCGGGGAGACTTACCTACCTCGTCAGCGTGAACTTGATGTTGAAGCCGAAGTCCTGGGTGATGGTGGGGTAGGAGGATGAGGTGAGGAGGGGCGTGTCCTTTTTGAGGTCGTAGAAAGCGGCGAGGGTGAGCATACGGCTGACGGCATACTCTGCCTGGGCGCTGATGGTGAAGGCACGCTGGCCCGTGGTGGCCTGCGAGAGGGCGGTGAGGATGTTGCGCTGCACCGTGGCCTGGTCGCGGAGGGTGAGGTCGAAGCGGAGGTTGAGGCTGTGGGCGAAGCCGGAGGAGCGGGCGGCGCCACGGCCCTTCGAGGCGGTGCCGTCGTCGGAGTCCTCGTCATCGCCGGAGGAACGGCTGCCTTTGGCCTTGCGCACCTTCGTCTTGCTCTGGAAGGGGTTGAAGTCCGCTATCTTGTAGCCGGCGCCGATGACCCAGTCGGTGGAGTGGTTCTCCGTGAGTTGCTGCGAGGTGAGGGAGAGGTTGAGGGTGCGTGTCTTGCGGTATTCCACCTTCATCGTCATACTGTTCTTGAAGGTCATATCGAGGCCGATGAGGGGGGCGAAACTCTCATTGACGCTGACGGTGGAGATGTCGTACATTGCGGAGGGTGCGGGCATACCGGTGGCCACATTCTGGACGAAGCCGTAGCCGCCCTGATACTCCACATAGGAGGTGAAGGTGTTGTAGGAGCCTACGGCGTAGGTGCTCTTGTAGGCGTGGGTGAGGTTGAAACTCTTGAACACCTTCTTCATACGGCGGAGTTTGGAGAGTCCGGCGTAGGTGAAACTCCAGTTGGGGAGCATACGGCGCAGCGAGGGGAATATGTTGAGGCCGTCGCCGCCGTTGGTGTAGGTGTTGAGGAAGGCGGGTATCATCACTTCGGCGCCGTACTTATCGACAACGCCGTTGGCGGGGTCGTAGGGCTGTCCGGCGAGGGAGGTGCCGACGGGGTAGGTGGCTCCGGCGTAGCGAGCCTGCTGCTGGGCCTGGTAGGAGTCGAGGGCGGAGAGGAATTTGTTGAAGGTCTCGTTGTTGTAGCCGTCGTCCACCTTGCCGTAGCCGGAGAAGGCGCTCTTGAAGGCTATGATGGTCTGCGTGAAGGAGCCGGTGCGCGTGGTGGGGCAGCCTTCATACATATACTGCATCGTGTGGGAAGAGTTGGTGTTGCGATTGAAGGTAATGTCAATCTTCACATCGCGGAAGGGCTCCACGAGGGCCTTGACGGAGATGTCCTCCTGCAGGCTGGAAGTGGCGGGGGTGAGGATGGAGTCGCTCATCATCAGCCAGCCGCGGTCGGCGGAGCGCGTGACATAGTCGTCGCCCACGGCTCCGAAGGCGAAGTCGAGGCCCGGGCGGAAGGAGCCGCCTCCCTTGCTTTGGCCGAGCATATCGCCGACGGAGGGCAGGAAGCCCGGGACGGCGAGGTTGTAGGTGTTGCGGTAGGACACGCTGACATTGCGGAGCATCATCAGGAAGCGTGCCGAGGCCTGGGCGAACTTGAAGGCGGGCTTGTCCTCCTTCGGGGCTTTGGGGGCCACGGTGAGTTTGAGTTTGACGGTGTCCTGCGTGAGAATCTCTATCTTGTTCTGGTCGATGACCTTGAAGCGCACGGGGTAGCGCGTGCCGTCCTGGCGTATGGCGGTGACGCGGAGTTTCTTTGTCTTCTGGTTGTGCTGGATGACTTGCGTGGTGTCGGCCTGAAGGGTGATTTCCTTCTCGAAGGCCTTTTTCTTGTCCTTGTCGGCCACGGCGGCGAGTTTTCCGTTGACGCGCTTCTTGGCGCTGGCGTTGGAGGCGGAGCCGGAGAACTTCTTGTTGACATCTTTGAGGAAGCCCCAGTGGTTGTAGAGCGTCTCGAAGTTAATCTTGCCGTTGCCGTTGGCGTTGCGTTGTGTGGAGATGGTGTGGCCCATTGTGGTGCCGTCGGTGAGTTCGGTGCCGCGTGCCCAGTTGTAGGTGGCGGTGTATTTCACGTCGGCGTTAATCCAGTCAAGGAGGGGAATCTTGCTGAAAGGCAGCGTCCACGAGGCTTCGGCCTGCTGGGCGTAGGTGAGGGGGCGTCCGAACTCTTTGAGGCTGTCCCAGATGGAGTCCTTCCACGCCTGGTACTGGTCGGGGTAGAGGTCTTTGTTGATGGCGGAGTAGGGTTGCTCAATTTCCGCGTTGGTGCCGCTCTGGAAGGAGAACTTGATGGCTTTGGTGATGTCCCAGCGCATCTGGAAGGAGCGGTTGAAGAGGAAGTCGGAGGACCAGGTGAGGGGGCTGTGGCTCTCGGTGCCGTTCATCAGGGCGTCCATATCGCGTTCCTGAAGTTCGTAGTAGCGGCGGTTGATGTCGGCGGTCACGCCGATGGTTTGCGGGAAGTAGTTGAGGCCGAAGTCTTTGAGGAGTTGCAGCCACTTGCTCTTGCTCTTTATCTTCTTGAAGGGTTCGAGGGTCTTGAAGTTGGTGGCATACTGGTATCCGGCGTTCCATTTCCAGGTGTTGTCGCGCTCCCACGCCGTGGTCTCGCCGGTGGTGTGCTTTTCGGAGTGGGCGTAGCCGAAGGTGAAGTTGGCGGGGTCGTAGGGCATATGGAGGCGCTTGCTTTGGTGGTTGAAGCGTATGCCGGTGATGGAGAAGTTCTTGTTCACCACGACGGTCTCCACGATGTTCTGGAGCGAGTCCTTCTCCTGCTGCGTGGCGCAGCCGTCATAGGCCTCGTCCATTGTCATATCGGTGTCGAGGGGGTTGTAGTGCGGCTGGTTGCGCTGTTTGGAGTAACTGTAATAGATAGGAGCGGAGAGTTTCACGGCCTCCGGCAGAATCTTGCCCGCCTCCACGCTGGTTGTGACGCTGTACTGGTAGAGGTTGTCGTCGCGTCGCTGGCTGACGGTCTCTTCCAGTCCGCCGAAGCCGTAGGTCTCCATATGTCCGGTGAGGTTCACGCTGCCGAGGTCTGCCACTTTGAGGCTGACGGCGCCCTGTGCGGCCCAGCCGCCGGAGTTGGCGAAGTTCTGCAAGCGCAGTTCGTTGGCCCACACCTCCACGCTCTGCACCTCGCGCGACTTGTTGCGCACGCCAATCATAATGGTGCGCACCTCGCCCAGCGAGGGGTTGCCCTGCACGGTCACCTTGTTGTTGGGCTTCTCCGGGTCGTACTCGCTGTAGATGTCGGCGTAGGAGATGAGGCCCATACCGCGCTGCTTGTTACGGTTGCGTTTGGTGCCGGTGAGGAGGGTGAAGTCAATGTCAATCATATTGTCGGAGGGCCATACGGTGGCGGCCTGTCCGCTGGAATAGTTGCCTTCGGGGGTGAGGGTGAGGGGCACCTCGTATTCGTAGTAGTTGTTCTTGTAGTCGCTGCCCAGACGCAGGAAGAGAGAAGTCTGTCCGTCGGCGAGGGTCTCGTCGCCGGGGAGGGCGTTGGCGTGGACGAACATCTGGAGGTGCTTGTAGTTGCGCAGGTCGAGGGTGGTGTTCTTGTACACGGCGCGGGCGGCACCGCTGGGCAGGTTCTCGAGGGTGATGGCGAGGGCCTGCTCGTCGTTTTGCAGCACCTGGTCGGAGCCGGGCACCGTCTCGCGCGAGATGCCGGGAGGCAGCACATAGTTGACGGGCGTCTTCGTGTTGTTCTCCTCGAAGTTCACGGCGCTGACGGAGATGAGGCCGCTCTGGTCGGCAGCCTGACCGGCCACGAGGCTCTGCTCATACACGCGCCATTCGCCGCGCACCAGGTTGAGGGTGGCGAAGCGCAGCACCTCCTCCTCCGCGAAGTCGGTCATAAACATACGCATAAAGCGGATGGAGGAGAAGTCGTTGATGTTGCCCACCTTCTTGTCCCACTGGTCCACGGGTATGCGGAACTGGTACCAGTCCGTGGTCTGCTGCTCGCCGTTGCGCGTCTTTGTGACGGTGGTGCGCTTGTCGACGATGTGGTTGAGTCCCACCTGCATATCCTGCGGACGGATGCTGATGCGGTACTGGTAGTACTTCTCGTATTCGTTCAGCGTGTAGTCCTGGTTGATGTCCTCCACGTCGGGCGTGGTCTTGTAGGCGGTGGAGTATGTCTCGGGGCTCTCTTCGGCAGCCACGCTGTTGCCGTTGGGGTTGTTGATGAGTTTGTAGCGGTCGAGGATGGAGAGGGCCTGGTCGTCGTAGTCGCGGCCACGGAAGTAGTGGTAGCGGTCGGCGGAGGGATTCTCATATATCTTATTATAGGTGTCCGCGTCCACGCGCGTCTGCACCTGTTGGAGGAAGTCCTTGTAGGCGCCGAAGGAGCGTTCCTCTTCGGAGGTGAGTCCGTTGAAGCCGATGTCCTGGCGCGAGCGGCTGCCGCTGCTGGTGTTGAAGGCGTATGTCACGCTCTGCTGCGAGGGCACGCGGCCCCACGCCGTCTCCACATACTGCGCCAGGGTGCCTTCGGTGGGCATACCGCTCTCGTAGAACTTCTTGCCGTCGCGCAGGATGTCCTCGCTCACCTCGCCCAGGTTGAAGTAGAGGTCGCCGCCTTCGGGCATCGTGCCGCCTGCCTGGCGCTCCTTCATAAAGGGGTCCATCATCCAGAACTCGATGTACTCGATGTTCGCCGTCTCGAAGTCGCTGGTGTCCAGTTTGCGCATCATACCGCCCCAGCGCTGGCGGGGTTCCGGCAGCGAGCCGTTGGCGTTGAGGACGGGGTCGAGGTTGTAGGGGCCGCGCTCCGTGGGGTAGAACGCCATATTCAGCACCGAGAGGGTGTTGCTCTCCTTGTAGTTGATGCTCTTGTTGGGGAAGAGTTCGCTGCGATACACCTCGCGCACGTCCCAGTCGCTCAACTGGTCCACGTCGGCCTTGATGTGGGGCGGGGTGAGGCTGCTGCTCTTGCGGGTGAAGAGGGGGTCGATGTAGTACCACGCCAGGCGGGCCCTGTTGTAGCCGCCGCGCACGTCGTTCATAAACGAGGCGTCCTTCGCCGAGGCTGCGTTGGGCAGGAGCGAGGGCACGCTGCTCAGCGTCCACTCCATAGGATTGCTGATGTCGATGACGCTCTTCGTCTGCTCGAAGTCGTCGATGTAGGAGGCGTCGCCCTGGGCATCCTTGCTCTTGCCGGCGATGAGTTGCGCCACCTCGCCCGTCACGTTGATGCTCGACGAGCCCTGCAGGTGGAAGATGCGCAGCGCGTTCAGCCAGTCCGTCAGGCGCTGCGTCTCCTTCTTCCAGCTCATATTCAGGCCCCACACCGTGTTGTTCAGCGGCTCCGTGCCCATACTCACCTTCGTCGTCAGCGGGCGTTCCGACAGGTGGAGCAGCGTGCCGCCCACGGTGAAGTTCTTGCTGAAGTCATACTGGAAGTTCACGCCCAGCATCGTCTTGCGTTGCAGGCCGTAGTTCGTGTTGCTCTCCACGGAGCACGATATGTTGGTGCCGGCTTCGAGGATGCTCTTGTTCAGAATCTTCACGATGCCGCTGTTGTAGTCCACGCTGTAGTCCGAGCCCTCCGTCAGCGTCACGCCGCCGGCCGTCACCACCACCGAGCCCGGCGGGATGTTGCCAGCGTTGAGGCGTATCTCGTCGTTCTTCGTGGCCTTGAACTGGCCCGTAATCATAAACTTGTTCTTCTCCGCAATCTGCTTCGCCACGGTGCGCGTGCTGTCGTAGAGTTCCTGGAAGCAGTATTTGTCCGCTATGGCGTCGTTGCCCAGAGCCTTGCGCAGGGCGCTGCCGAAAGGTTCGGCGGTGGTGAAGTAGGCCATACCGTCCTGCGTGTTGATAGTCAGGCCCTGCACGAAGTCGAAGGTGCCGTTGGGGTTGTGCTTCTGGTTGTTGTCCAGACGGTCCAGGCCGATGAGTTGGATAATCTTCTTCTCCTTGAAGGCCGGTTCCGGCAGGTAGCTCAGATACACGCCCGTCGTGTCGGAGAGAATCTTCACGTCCAGTTTGAACTGGTCCTGCTGCACGTCGCTGCCGCCGAGATAATACACATTCTTCATCATCAGCGGCCAGTTGGCCATCTTCGGCGTGTTCGCCGTGTTTTTCAGCGTCTTCACCAGGAGGCTCTGCGTGTTGTCGCGCAGGTCGGTGGAGAACTCGCCCACCTGGTAGGTCCTTCCCCTGTAAGTGTATTCATAGGCCACGGCCAGCACCTGGTCCGGCTGCAAGGCCGCGCGCAGGGAAATGGTGCCGAGGCTCTGGTTCAGTTTGTATTCGTTGCTCGACAGCAGGCGGGCGCTCTCAATCTTCTCATAGTCCGTGCCGCCCACCAGGTTCTGCGCCTCCAGCAGCGCCGTCGTGGCGCTCACGTTGCGCGTGCTGTCCAGTTGCTGCACGATGAAACTGTACTCGTCGTTGGCATCGTTGGCCGGCACGCCCGAGCCGCCCGCGTTCCATTTCTCCTTGTCGAACACCCGGCTCTCGCCCAGGTCCGTCAGGGCCACCAGGTTGCGCGTGTTCGTCGTCGTGCCGTTCTTGTTCGTCACCCACACCTCGATGCGGTTGATGTTGATGCCCGAGAGCACGTTGGGAATCTGCTCCATCCATCCGTCGTAGTTCTCGCGGAAGAAGTGGCCCAGCCAGAAGTGGCGGTTCTCGCTGTATTCGTCGGCGCTGAACTCGAAGGGACTCGTCTGCACGCCGCCCTTGCTGCTCACCGTGCTGCTCGCCGAGTTCTTCTGCGAGGCCACGACGCCCACCCTCAACTTGCCGAACTGCATCTCCGTGTGGACGCCGAACAGGCTGCTCGCGCCCCTCACCAGCGACGAGTTCGTGGGGAACGACACGTTGCCCGCCTCTATCACCTTGATAATCTCGTCCTCCTTGCCCTCGTATTTCAGTTTCAGGTTCTGCGCGTCGAAGGAGAAGGTAGCCTCCGAGTTGTAGTTGAAGTCCATATTCACCTTGTCGCCCACCTTGCCGTTGAGCGAGAGGTTAATCTTCTCGTTGAAGTCGAAGCCGAACACCTTGCGGTTGCGTTCCGAGAGGGAGGGGTTGTCCGTGAAGCGGTAGTTGGCGCCCAGTTTCAGTTCCGCCGAGCCCTGCGTCTTGATGCGCACGCCGCCGGGGCCGAAGATTTTGGAAGCCTTGCCGATATTGAACTGCATATCGGTGAAGTCGAACTTGTCCTTCCCCGCCTTCTCGCGTTCCTCCTGGTATTTCTTGTCGTAGTAGTCGCGCATCGACTGTCGGACGGCCCAGTCCTGGTATTCGTCCTCCGTCATAAAGTACGGCACCTCCGTCCATTCCTCACCCATTTTCGTGCCCATACGGTAGGTTCCCGACTTATCGTCGTACCACACGTCCGTCTTCACATTCTCCGGGTCCTTCAACTGGCTCTTCCTCGTCTGCTGTCCCCACGGGGTATAGACGCTTTGGGCGGAGACTGTTAGGGATACCAAAAGAAGCATAAAGAAAGCCTCTCCCCGTCGCGGGCACTTCGTGCCGCGCCACCCCTCCCCCTGCAGGGAGGGGAAGATACCCCTAAAGGTCGCCACGCAGACGGACTTCAGAGTGTGGAAGAGAGAAGAGAGACTTTTCATTATATGTGATGATGTATGTATTAAAGAATGCACCAGCCCCCAACGGGAGACGCCTTTTCAACCTTTAGTAATTATTTCCAGACAGTATCTTCAACCTTTAGTAATTATTTCCAGACAGTATCTTCAACCTTTAGTAGTATCTTCCTTCCCCTGCAGGGGGGAAGGTGTCAGCGGCGGGTGCCGCTGACAGAAAGGGGCTTTACTTTAGTGCCTTCAACGCCTTTTTGATATATTCCTGCGCCGTGCCGTCGGGCAAGTTGTCCGCTATTGCCAGCACCGTCTTCTGTGACGGGGCAGGGGGGAAGCCCAGCATCGTCAGGGCAGCCACGGCCTCCTCGATGGCGGGATTCTTCGCCCGTGCGTTGCCGGGAGTCTGTTGTCCGTTGTCCGTTGTCCGTTGTCCTTCAATGGCGAACGCCTTGTCGCGCAGGTCCACCACGATGCGGGCGGCGGCCTTCGGTCCCACGCCCTTCACCGATTTCAGCGCTCTCACATCCTCGTTCTGGATGATAGTCGCCAGTTCGGCAGGCGTGAAGGTGCTCAACACCATTCGTGCCGTCATACCGCCGATGCCGCTCACGCCGATGAGGGCGCGGAACAGCATACGCTCGTCGCGCGTGGAGAAGCCGAAGAGGTCGTAGGCATCCTCGCGGATGCTCTCGTGCACCCACAGTCGGGCGGTCTCGCCGCTCTCCGCCTTAGGCTGTATGGCAGCGTAGGTCGTCAGGCTGATATTGAGTACATACCCCACGCCGTGGGCTTCCACCACGGCCTCCGTGGGCGTCAGTTCGCTGATTTTGCCGGAAACATATTCTATCATAGCGCAGTGTTTGTCTTTTTCGTCGTCGCCGCGCACGCTACGCGCAGCATACCTTAACTCTCAAATAACGCACAAAATCCCCGTTTATTGTGTGTACGCGGGTGAAAATACACATCTTTTATAAATTTATGTGCGCGACCTTCACTTTTTTTTCTCAAAAAACTACGGATTAAAAAAATAATCGTAAATTTGCAGCGGTTTATAAAAACAGAACAAAAAAGAAGTCTGTAAACAAAACAGCTTTTCATGATAGGTAGAAGAATATACATAGCGCGCCGGTTGCGCAGCTTGTCAATGGAGGAACTTGTATCGTCCATGGGCGGCGCCTTGTCGAAGATGGCCATATCAAAGTATGAACGCGGCCTGATGACGCCGTCGGCGGAAAACCTGAGCAAGATAGCCAAAGCCCTCTCCCTGCCACTGGCCTTTTTTGCCCAGCCCCCAGTTCAAATCACATGCAGCCATTATCGCCACGACCGCAATATTACTCCCGAGGAACTTGACGCTTTCACCTCCGTCGTCCGCGAGCAAGTGGAACTCTACTACGCCGCCGAGGAACTCACGGCTCAGCACACCCCGTTCCGCAATCCTCTCTCGCGGCATAGGATAGTCCGCACCTTCCAGGAAGTCGAGGCCGCCGCTTGCCGGCTTCGCGAATTGTGGCACATCGGCCTGCAGCCCATCGTGTCCGTCTATGAGATGCTTGAACTGCACGGCATTCGCGTGGTGGAAGCCTGCATCGAGGACAAACGCGTGGAGGGTATCTCCTTCTTTGTGGAAAAGCGTGTGCCCTTCGTCATCATCAACACATATATAAATAATACAGTAGAGCGCAAGCGCTTCACCGCCCTCCACGAACTCGCCCATCTGCTCTTGCGTCTGGAGCCCACGTCCCTCTGCCTGTCCGGCCACCATCCCGACCGCACCCTTGCCGACACCGCAGAGCGCTTTGCCCACGCATTTGCAGACGCCATGCTGCTGCCCCGTTCGTGTCTGGAGTTCCGTTTAGACCACCGGCGCGACAGCCTCGACCTTGACGAGCTCATCAGTATCCGCAATCTCTACGGCGTCAGCATCGCCGCCATCGTCCATCGTGCCCGCGACCTTAATATAATATCACGCGCGTGCTACGATGATATGTACGACAACCACATCAACAAAAACCGCATGGAAACCGGCTGGGGTGCATATCCCATCCCCGAAACCGCCGACCGCAGCAAACGGCTGGCGAAGAGGATAAAGTCAGTAAATTTATAAGAAATGGAAGAACTCTATAACGACATAATGACCATGCAACCCCGCTACAAGACATTCGGGGAGGCTCTGTTTTGGACGTATGCAACTAGGCAGGCCATCGCTACGGCAGCAAACTCAGGAGAAGATACCATAGGCAAGAAGTTCTATGTGTTCCGCCAAATCTTCTACAACAAGTTCAAGAGCGGCAAGCAGCATATAACCGACCTTTACGATATGAACAAACGCAAGTTGCGTGCAGGCAACATTTGCTTTTATTGCCACGGGGAGGTGCCGAAGGAAGACCTCACGGCCGACCATGTGTTTCCGCGCGTAAAGGGCGGTACGAACGACATGGACAACATTATCTTCGTGTGTAAGAGTTGCAATTCGTCAAAGGGCAAGAAAGACCTGATAGAGTGGTTTCTCCTCAACCGTGCCGAGTTGCCTTCCCCCTTTGTCCTCGGCCATTATTTCCGTCAAATCTATCAGTATGCCGTAGAGCACGATCTCATGGCAAAAGACTTCGAGGAAGTATGTCAAATGTCCCTGCCCTTCAATCCCCACTGTCTCATGATACTCTCAAACACCCAAGCCCGCCAGCACTACTTCCAGCGGGCAGTACGCGAAAAAGAAAACGAGGATTATGGGGAGTAAGAAATGCAAGCCTTGCAAAAATAAAAATAATCAAAATTACGAAATATATTGCTAATTTTGTACAGATTTTAATAAAAGCGATGGAATTAAAACAACCAAAATGCATATCCCATATTAGGCGGAGTGCCGAGGGGA